>CAXQUZ010000454.1:0-10360 GCA_964226865.1 Myxococcota bacterium
CGACGCTCTTCCGATCTCGAAGTCGCACGGACTTCTGGGTGGTGGACGCGGAGGAGTACTCCGACACGCTGTTGATCACGCGCGACGAGTTCTACAAAACCTTCAGCGACCATTGGCCCACCGGCCGCCCCGTCCCTCCTCTGCGCATCCCCGCGCCCTCCGGTCCGAAGCGTTGCCCCTCCCTCCCCATGCGCCTCGCCGATCTCCTCCCTGTTCTCGCGCCCGTCACCGTCAGCGGTGGCGTGGACGGCCCTGTCACGGGGGTCTCCCGCGACAGCCGTGAAGTCGGCGAGCATGACGTGTTCATCGCCATTCGCGGCGAGCACTTCGACGGCCGCAGCGCCGCACCCGGCCTGCGCTGTGCCGCGGTGGTGGCCGACGGTCCCGTCGAGACCGCCCCCGGGGTGCCCGCGGTGGTCGTGCGGGACGCGCGCCGGGCCCTCGCCCAGGTCGCGGCGGCCCTCGCCGGCCACCCGGCCCGCCAGCTGCCCACGGTCGGCCTGACCGGCACCAACGGCAAGACCACGACCGCCTGGCTGCTCGAGTCCGTCGCCCGGGCCGCGGGCCACGACAGCCTCGTCGTCGGCACCACCGGCCACCGCCTCGCCGGCGCCCCCCTGCCGGCCTCCCACACGACCCCCGAGGCGCCCGTGCTCCACGGGCTGCTCCGCCAGGCCCTCGACGCGGGCTGTGGTGCGGCCTTCCTCGAGGTCTCGAGCATCGGCATCGCCCTCGAGCGCACCCACGCCCTGCCCTTCAGGGTCGCGGCCTGGACGAGCTTCTCGCGCGACCACCTCGACCACCACGGCAGCATGGCGGCCTACCACGCCGAGAAGGTGCGCCTCTTCACCGAGCTGCTGGTGCCCGACGGCGTCGCCGTGCTCAACGCCGACGACCCCGCCATCGACATCGTGGCCCCGGCCCGGGCCACCCTGCGCTACGGCCGCAGCCCCGACGCCCAGGTGCGGCTGCTCGGTGCCACCCTCGGTCTCGACGGCGCCGACTGCGAGCTCGCGGTCTTCGGCCAGCCCCACCGGCTGCGGCTGCCCCTGCTGGGCGCCCACAACGTCGAGAATGCGCTCTGCGCGCTCAGTGTGGGCCTCGCCCTCGGCTGGTCGGCCTCCGACTGCCTCGCGGGCCTCGCTGCCACGCCGCCGGTGCCGGGCCGCTTCGAGCCGGTCACCGTGCCCGGCGGGCCGCTGGTGCTCGTCGACTATGCCCACACCCCCGACGCCCTGGCCCGGGTGCTCGCGACCCTCGCCCAGCTCTCGGGGGCCGCCCGGGTCCACGTGGTCTTCGGCTGTGGGGGCGACCGCGACCGCAGCAAGCGGGCCCCCATGGGCGCCATCGCCGCGGCGGGGGCCGACTGGGTCATCGTGACCTCCGACAACCCCCGCTCTGAAGACCCGGCCGCCATCGTCGCCGCCGTCATGGCGGGCTGCCCCGGCGCGACGGCCATGGTCGACCGGGCCCAGGCCATCGACGCGGCCGTCGCGGGCGCCGCCCCGGGCGACGTGGTGTTGGTCGCGGGCAAGGGCCACGAGCGCACCCAGACCATCGCCGGCCGCACGACCCCCTTCGACGACCGCGAGGTCGCCGCGGCGGCCCTCGCCCGCCACTTCCCAGGCTGACCCATGCGCTTCGACGCCGCCGCCATCGCTGCCGCCACCGGCGGGGAGCTTGTCCCGGGCCCGGGCCAGGCCCTGCCCGGCCGCATCTCCACCGACTCCCGCCGCATCGGCCCCGGCGACTGGTTCGTGGCCCTGGTCGGGGAGCGCTTCGACGCCCACGACTTCCTCGACCAGGTCCGGGCGGCGGGCTGTGCCGGCGTGGTGGGCCAGCGGGTGCCGCCGGGCTGGGACCGGGCCTTCGTGCGGGTGCCCGACAGCCTCGTGGCCCTCCAAGACCTCGGCCGGGCCGCCCGGGCCCGGGTCTCGGGCCCCGTCGTCGGCATCACGGGCACGGCTGGCAAGACGACCACCCGGGCCATGGTGGCCGTGGCCATCGGCGCCCTGGGCCCGGTCGCCAGCACGGCGGGCAACCTGAACAACCACATCGGCGTGCCCCTGACCCTGGTCGCGACCCCCGAGGACTGCGCGGCCCTCGTGGTCGAGATGGGCATGAGCGGCTTTGGCGAGATCGACCTGCTCCAGGAGATCTCGGCGCCCGAGCTGCGGCTCATCACCAACGTCGGCGCCGCCCACCTCGAGGGCGTCGGCAGCCTCGCGGGGGTGGCCCGGGCCAAGGGCGAGCTCTTCGCGGGCGCCCGGCCGGGCGATGTCTGCCTGGTCAACCTCGACGACCCCCGCGTGGCGGCCATTCCCGTGCCGGCCGGCGTGCGTCGGGTGGGCTTCGGCCGCAGCCCGGAGGCCACCGTCCGCCTCGTCTCGGCCTCGGTCGACGCGGCCACCCTGTCGACCCGGCTCGCGGTCGCGGTGGACGGCACGACCGTCCGGGCGACCATCCCGAGCCCGGGCCTCCACCTCGCGCTGAACGCCACGGGCGCCCTCGCGGTGGCCCACGCCCTGGGCCTCGACCTCGCCGACGCCGCGGCCCGCCTGTCGACCTACCGGCCGGTGGGCATGCGGCTGCGGGCCGAGGACGGACCGGGCGGCATCCGGGTGCTCAACGACGCCTACAACGCCAACCCGCTGTCGGTGCGGGCCTCGGTCGACACCCTCGCCTCGGTGCGCGGCGCCCGGCGGGTGGCCGTGCTGGGCGACATGCTCGAGCTCGGCAGCCACGAGGCCAGCGCCCACGAAGACAGCCTCCAGCACGCCATCTCTGCGGGTCTCGACCTGCTGGCCCTCGTCGGCCCCCGCTTCGGGGCCGCCGACGCCGCCCACGGGGGCCGCTGCCTCCACGCCCCGACCCCCGAGGCCCTGGCCCCGGTGCTCGCGCCGCTGCTCCGGCCCGGTGACCTCGTCCTGCTCAAGGGCAGCCGGGGCATCGGGGTCGAGCGGCTGCTGCCCGCCCTCGCGGCCCACCTCCCGGTCCCGCCGCCTGCGGCCACGGAGTCCTGATGCTCTACCACCTGCTCACGCCCTACGCCGCGGACGTGCAGTTCTTCAACCTGTTCCGCTACATCACCTTCCGCACGGCCTGGGGCATGGTGACGGCCCTGGCCATCTGCTACTTCCTCTACCCGGGCTTCATCTCCTGGATGAAGAAGAAGAAGATGGAGCAGATCATCCGGGACGACGGGCCCCAGTCCCACATCGAGTCGAAGGTCGGCACCCCCACGATGGGCGGCGTACCGATGATCATCTCGATCTCGGTCTCGACCTTGCTCTGGGCCCGCCTCGACCAGCCGGTCGTGTGGATGGCCCTCGTCGTCTTCCTCGGCTACGGCGCCATCGGCTTCATCGACGACTGGAAGAAGGTCATGCAGAAGTCCAGCGACGGCCTGGCCGGGCGCTGGAAGATGGTGGGCCAGTTCGGCATCGCCGGCCTCGTGCTCGGCGGCGGCTACCTGATGGGGGTGGTCGAGCCCGACCTGTCGGTGCCCTTCTTCAAGAAGGCCACCATCGAGTTCGACACCCTCATCCCCGGGATGGCGGGCCTCGGCTGGCTCTACGTCGTCTTCGGCATGTTCGTGTGCAACGGCTCCAGCAACGCCGTGAACCTGACCGACGGCCTCGACGGCCTCGCCATCGGGCCCACGATGACCTCGGCGATGACCCTGGGCATCCTCGCCTACCTGGCCGGCCACTCCGAGTTCAGCGCCTACCTGTCGGTGCCCTACGTCGAAGGCAGCGGCGAGCTCACCATCTTCGCGGTCACCATCGTCGGCGCCGGGCTCGGCTTCCTCTGGTACAACACCTTCCCCGCCCAGATCTTCATGGGGGACGTGGGCTCGCTGAGCCTGGGCGGCGCGCTGGGGGTGCTGGCCGTGCTCACGAAGCACGAGCTGCTGCTGGCCGTGGTCGGCGGGGTCTTCGTGCTCGAGGCGCTGTCGGTGATGATCCAGGTCGCCAGCTTCAAGATGACGGGCAAGCGGGTCTTCCGCATGGCGCCCATCCACCACCACTACGAGAAGCTGGGCTGGAGTGAGCCCAAGATCATCGTGCGGTTCTGGATCATCAGCATCCTGCTGGCGCTCGTGGCCCTCTCGACCCTGAAGGTCCGCTGATGGGCGAGGGGGTGCCAGAGACCGGCCAGCGGCTCACGGTGCTGGGCATGGCCCGGTCCGGGGTGGCGGCCGCCGAGCTGGCCCTCGCGCTGGGCCACACGGTCACGACGACCGACCAGCGGGCCGACGCGCCCACGGTCGACGGCGCCCGAGCGGCCCACGGTCCCCACAGCCTCTCCGACTTCACCTGGGCCGACCGGGTGGTCGTGTCGCCGGGGGTGCCGCCGCGGGTGGCGCCGGTCCAGGCCGCCCTCGCTGCCGGCCGCGACGTGGTGGGGGAGCTGGGCTTCGCCTTCGAGGTGGTCGAGGCCCACGGGGTGCCCGTGCTCGCGGTGACCGGCACCAACGGCAAGTCGAGCACGGTCTGGTTCCTCGACGCCCTGCTGCGGGCGGCCGGGCTGCGCACCTGGGTCGGCGGCAACCTGGGCGAGCCCTTCAGCCGGCTGGCGCTGTCGCTGGTCCGTGGCGAAGACGCCCCAGACGTCGCCATTGTCGAGGTGTCGAGCTACCAGCTGGAGCTGCCCGGGCGCTTCCGCCCCGACGCGGCAGCCGTGCTCAACCTGACCCCCGACCACCTCGCCCGCCACGGCACCATGGCCGAGTACGGGCGCACGAAGCTGCGCATCTTCGCGCGCATGGGCCCCGAGGGCGTCGCCGTGCTCCCGCTGGCCGCGCCGCTGCTGCCCGCCGCGGGCATCCGGCCGCCGGTCTGGCACCACGACGGCTGGCCCGGGGTGCGCACGATCGGCGAGACCCTCGTGCTCCAGGGCACCCGCGACGACGGGCCCCTCTCCCTGGTGGGCTTTGCCCTGCCCGGCGCACACAACCGCCAGAACCTCGCGGCGGCGGCCCTGCTCGCCCAGGCCGTCGGCGTCGGCCGCGACCGGCTCCGTCCCGCCGCGGTCACGGCGCTGCCCCACCGCATGGCGCCGGTCCCCTCGGCCGACGGCATCCGCTGGCTCAACGACTCGAAGGCCACGAACGTGGACGCCGCGCTCGTGGGCATCCGGGGCGCGGGCGAGCGCCAGATCTGCCTGCTCGGGGGCGAGGGCAAGGACGGCGCCGACTATGGCGCCCTGGTCCCGGCCTTGCGCCAGCAGGCGCGGCGGGTGATCTGCTTCGGCGCCGCGGGTGCCGCCATCGCGCGGGCGCTCACGGTGGCGCTGGTGCCCGACGTGCCCGTCGAGGTGGTCCCCGGACTGGGCGCGGCCGTCGCGGCGGCCCGCAGCCACGCCCGCCCCGGCGACACCGTGCTGCTCTCTCCCGCATGCGCCTCCTTCGACGAGTTCCGCGACTTCGCCCACCGGGGCGAGGTCTTCGCCGCCCTCGTGGCCCGCTGACTCCCTCCCGCCCTCCCGCCCGGCGACGCCCATGAACCGCAGCACCGACCCCTGGCTCATCTCCGTGACGGCCATGCTCATCGTTCTCGGGCTGGTGATGGTCTACTCGGCCTCCGCCGTCGTCGCAGCCGAGGCCACCGGCGACGAGACCCGCTACTTCGTGCGCCAGTGCATCGCGGTGACCATCGGCCTCATCGGCGGCGGCCTCAGCGCCTTCACGCCGACCCGCATCATGCGGAAGTACCGCTGGGTGTTCTTCGTGGCGGTGTGCATCGGGCTGGTGCTCACCTACATCCCGGGCATCCAGTACAAGGCCAATGGCGCGGCCCGGTGGATCGGCTTCGGCTCGGCGAACCTCCAGCCCTCGGAGTTCGCCAAGATCGCCGTGCTGGTGAGCCTCGCCCACTTCCTCGACCGCTACCGCGCCCACATCGGCGACCTGCGGGTGGTCGCCGGGGCCGCCCTCGTGCCGGCCATTCCCTGCGCCCTCATCCTGGGCCAGCCCGACTTCGGCACGACCGCCATCATCGGGGGCCTCTGCGCGGTCATGATGGTGGTGGCGGGGCTGCGGCCCTCCCACATCGCCGTGACCGCCTCGGTCGGCACGGTCGGGGCCGTCGGCCTGGTCATGTCGGCCCAGTACCGCATGGACCGCATCACCAGCTTCACCGACCCCTGGTCGAACGAGGCGGCCGAGGGCTACCACATCATCCAGAGCTGGGTGGCCATGCACTCGGGCGGCCTCTGGGGCCAGGGCCTCGGCAACTCGCTGGCCAAGCTCCACTTCCTGCCCGAGCCCTGGACCGACTTCATCGGCGCCGTCATCGCCGAAGAGCTCGGGCTCGTGCGCTTCATCATCATGATTCTGCTCTTCGGCGTCTTTGTCTGGCGCGGGCTCCACATCGCCCGCCGGGCCCGGGACGCCTTCGGCATGTTCCTCGCCGCCACCCTGACCGCGATGATCGGCCTCGAGGCCTTCTTCAACCTCGCCGTGGTCATGGGCATGGTGCCCCCGAAGGGCCTCGTGCTGCCCTTCGTGAGCTACGGCGCCAGCGCCATGATCGCGAACCTCTGGGCCGTGGGGGTGCTGCTGAGCATCGCCAGCGAGGCCAACGAGGCCGACGTGACCGAGGGCTGGCCGGAGCGCAAGGCCCGCATGCCGGCCACTGCCCCTCTCGCGGCCCGCTGAGCGGCCCCAGGACTCCCCATGTTTCGCGGAAAGGTCTCCAACATCCACTTTGTCGGCATCGGCGGCTCGGGCATGTGTGGCATCGCCGAGGTGCTGGTCACGGCCGGCTACCGGGTGACCGGCTCGGATCTGGGCGAGGGCAGCGCCGTGCAGCGGCTGCGGGAGCTGGGCGCCACGGTCCACGTGGGTCACGACGCCGCCTACGTCGAGAACGTCGACGTGGTCGTCAAGAGCACGGCCATCCCCGAGCACAATGTCGAGGTCGCCGCCGCCCGCCAGCGCAAGATCCCGGTCATCCCCCGGGCCGAGATGCTCGGCGAGCTGATGCGCATGAAGTACGGCCTCGCCGTCGCGGGCACCCACGGCAAGACGACGACCACCTCGATGCTCGCGCGCTGCCTCCACCACGCGGGCAAGGACCCCACCATCGTCATCGGGGGGCGCCTCGACGCCATCGGCTCCAGCGCCCGGCTCGGGGCTGGCGAGTTCATCGTTGCCGAGGCGGACGAGTCGGACGGCAGCTTCATGAAGCTCGGCCCGACGGTCGCCGTGGTCACCAACATCGACCCCGAGCACCTCGACCACTGGGGCAGCCTCGACAACCTGCTCCAGGGCTTCACCGACTTCACCAACAAGGTGCCCTTCTTCGGCTTCTGTGTGCTCTGCCTCGACCACCCCAACGTCCAGGCGCTGCTGCCGCGGGTCCACCGGCCGGTCGTGACCTACGGGCTCTCGGCCCAGGCCGAGGTGCGGGCCGAAGACATCGTCAACGAGGGCATCTGCAGCCGGTTCACGGTGGTGCGGCGCGACGAGCGCATGGGCGAGATCAGCCTCCACATGCCGGGCCGCCACAACGTCTCGAACGCGCTCGCGGCCATCGCTGTGGCCCTCGAGCTCGGCGTCGACTTCCCCGCCGTCCAGCGGGCCCTCGAGGGCTTCACCGGCGTCGACCGCCGCTTCTCGGTGCGCGCCACCCTGGCCCATCCCGACGCCCCGGCCGGCGCCGAGGCGGACGCCCGCGACGTCACCATCATCGACGACTACGCCCACCACCCCGCCGAGATCGTCGCCACCCTCTCCGCGGCGGCCGAGGCCTGGCCCCACCGGCGCATCCTCGCCGTCTTCCAGCCCCACCGCTTCACCCGGGTGCGCGACCTGCTCGACGACTTCGCCCGCTCCTTCAACGCCGCTGGCCACGTGCTGGTCTGCCCCATCTACCGGGCGGGTGAGCGGCCGCTGGCGGGCTACGACTAGCAGCGCATGGCCCGGGCCCTGGTCGACTTCGGCCACCGCTCGGTGCAGGCCGCCGAGAGCCTCGAGAACGCCCTCAGCCAGCTCCAGGACGAGGTGCGTCCGGGCGATGTGGTCATCACGCTCGGGGCCGGCACGGTGAACCGCCTCTGCGGCGAGCTCGCCGCCGCGCTCGGGACGGGAACATGAGCGCCGACACCCCAGCCGGGGCGGGCGAGGGCGCGGGCCTCGATGCCCTGGTCGCCGAGCTTCAGGCGGTGCCGGGCACCATCGCCCGGGCCGACGAGCCCATGGCTGCCCACAGCCCCCTGCGCACCGGGGGGCCGGCGGATCTGTGGGTCGAGTTCCCCGACCTCGCCACCATGCGCACGGGCATGCGCGCCGCCCGCGCCGCGGGCATGAACCGCTGGATGCTGCACTGGCCGGGCCAGGGCACCCTCGTGCGCGACCTGGGCATCCCGGGCATGGTGGTGCGCCCCGGGCCCGGCTTCGGGGGCCTCTCGCGGGACGAGGCCGGCGTGGTCCGCCTCGGTGCGGCGACCCCCTTCTCGGCCTTGGCCGCCCTCGGCCCCGAGTGGGCCGCCCTCGCCCGCTTCCCGTCCTGCCCTGGCGCGCTCTTCGCCACCGACCAGCAGGCCTGGCTCGGCGGGCCGCTCGTGGGGCTGCGGGTGGCCAAGGGCCGCACCGTGCGCCGCATCGCCGTCGAGCCGGGCGCCGCCCCGGAGCCCCTGGGCAAGAGCGACGTGCTGATGGACGTCTTGCTGCGTCCCTCTCCCGTGGCCGCCCGCAGCGGCGCCCGACCGCGGCCGCCCCTGCCGAGCGAGATCATCGCCGAGCCGGACGCGAAGCTGTGCCCGGCGGGCCTCGCGGCCGAGCTCGAGAAGGTCGGGCTGCCCGGCACCCGCCTCGAGGCCTGGCGGCTCTCCACCACCCACGTGGGCCAGGTCGAGAACCTCGGCGGCGGCACCACCGCGGCCCTCTTCCACCTCTTTCGGGCCGTCGAAGACCGCATGCTGCGGGCCCGCGGCCTCACCGTCCACCTGGGGCAGCCCGTCGTGGGCCGCAAGGCGTCCAAGGCCAAGGGCCGGACCCGCAGGAGCCGCTGATGTCTGTTCACCGCAGTGACGAGGTCCTCGCCGCCATCGACCCGGGGCTCGTCGAGAAGCTCGGGCGCGTCCGCGAGAAGACCGCAAAGGTCGCCGTTCTCATGGGCGGCATGTCGACCGAGCGCGAGGTCTCGCTCAAGAGCGGCAAGGCCGTCGCCAGCGCGCTCGAGGCCCGCGGCTGGGACGTGGTCCGCATCGACGTGGGCCCTGACCTGCCCGCACAGCTCGTGGCCGCCGGCGCCGATGTCGCCTGGCTCGCGCTGCACGGCCCCTTCGGCGAGGACGGCACGGTGCAGGGCCTGCTCGAGGTCATGCGCATCCCCTACACGGGCTCGGACGTGCGCGCCTCGGGCATCGCCATGGACAAGATCTCGACCAAGCGCATGCTCGCGGGCACGGGGGTGCGGCTGCCGGCCGACACGGTCTGGCGCACGGGCAGCCCCATGCCGGCGTCCCTGGCCCTGCCGGTCATCGCCAAGACCCCCCGGGGTGGCTCGACCATCGGCATCGTGCGGGTCGACGACGAGGGCCAGCTCGAGAAGGCGCTGCTCGACCTCGCGCGCATGGACGACACGGTGCTGCTCGAGCAGCGCATCGTCGGCGAAGAGATCACGGTGGCCGTGCTCGAGGGCCGGGCCCTGCCGGTGGTGCTCATCCGTCCCAAAGACAAGGACGGCTTCTTCGACTTCGAGGCCAAGTACACCTCGGGCTGCACCGACTACATCGTGCCGGCGCCCATCTCGGAGGCCGCGGCCGCCGACGCCACCCGCCAGGCGCTCATCGCGTGGAACACGCTCGGCCTCGCGGGCATCGCCCGGGCCGACTTCATCGTCGACGACGCCGACCAAGCGTGGTTTCTCGAGGTCAACACCATCCCCGGCATGACCGCCACCAGCCTCTCGCCCATGGCTGCCGGCGCCGTCGGCATCGACTTCGGTGCACTGGTCGAGATCTTGCTGGAGGGGGCCAGCCTCCACGTGGCCCGGGCGGCCCCCGCCGACATGGCCCGACCCGGCGGCTCGCCGACAAACACGATCACGTCCCCATCGTGATCGACGGCAAGATCCGCTCCCCTGTGGAACACCGGGATTTCCACGGCTCTTGCCTTGTCAAGAAAGACCCCACCCGGTAAGCTCTCAACCACGAAGCACAGGCCATCCTCGGGCCTGCCCCCCTCGCTGCGGTCCCCCCGGCTCCCTGCCGATCCCCCCCCGGACCGCACCCCGCTTCCCGCCCCGCTCTCCTCCCTCGCATCCCCTGCGGTCCCATCGTGTCGCGTTCTCGCCTCCACCATCCCGATCTCGGGAGCTCGTCTGCCGATCGCTGGCGCCGTGTCGCCCGC
>CAXQUZ010000455.1:0-11490 GCA_964226865.1 Myxococcota bacterium
CCGCGCGAGAAGTTCGCCGTCATCAGCGGGATCGGCTGCTCCAGCCGCTTCCCCTACTACATGAACACCTACGGCTTCCACACGATCCACGGCCGGGCTCCCGCCTTCGCCACGGGCCTCAAGCTCGCCAACCCCGAGCTGAGCGTGTGGCAGATCACCGGTGACGGCGACGCCCTGAGCATCGGTGGCAACCACCTCATCCATGCCCTGCGGCGCAACGTCGACATCCAGATCCTGCTGTTCAACAACCGGATCTACGGCCTCACCAAGGGCCAGTACTCGCCGACCTCCGAAGAGGGCAAGAAGACCAAGTCGACGCCGCTCGGCAGCATCGACCACCCCTTCGAGCCCTGCTCGGTGGCCCTCGGCGCCGACGGCACCTTCATCGCCCGCACCGTCGACATCTTCGTCAAGGAACAGCGGGCCGTGCTCCACGCCGCCCACGCCCACACGGGCTGCTCCTTCGTCGAGATCCTGCAGAACTGCAACATCTTCAACGACGGCGCCTTCACGAGCTTCACCGACAAGAAGGTCAAGGACGAGCGCTGCCTCTTCGTCGAGCACGGCAAGAAGCTCACCTGGTCCGGCAAGAAGGGCGCGCCGCTGATGGGCCTGGTGCTCACCCCCCGCCTCACCCTCGAGCCGGTCGAGGTCACCGACGAGAACGAGGACCAGATCCTCGTCCACGACGAGACCAACCCGGTGTTGGCCACCCTGCTGGCCAAGCTCCAGGAGCCCGTCGCCCTGGGCGTGCTCTACCGGGTGCCCCGGTCCACCTACGACGGCGACGCCCTCGCCCAGGTGGCCCACGCGGTCGAGACGGCCGACGAGAGCAACGACCTGATGGCGACCCTCGCCGGAGGCTCCACCTGGGTGGTCGAGTGAGCCCGCGGCCCCTCGCCGCCCTGCCCCGCACCCCGGCCGTGCGGGGCATCCTCTGCGACATCGACGACACCCTGACGACCGACGGGCGCCTCGTGCCCGCGGCCTTCGCCGCCCTGGCCCGCGCCCAGGCGGCCGGGCTGCGGGTGGTGCCCGTGACGGGTCGCCCGGCGGGCTGGGTCGACCACATCGCCCGCATGTGGCCGGTGGACGGCTGTGTCGGCGAGAACGGGGGCCTGTGGTTCTACATGGGCGAGGGCAAGCTCCAGCGCCGCTTTCTCCAGGACGCGGCCACCCGCGCCGAGAACCGCGCCCGGCTCGACGCTCTCGCCGACACCATCCTCGCGGCGGTCCCGGGCACGGCCCTCGCCAGCGACCAGGGCTACCGGGCCCTCGACCTCGCCGTCGACTTCTGCGAGGACGTGCCGGCCCTCGACGACGCCGCGGTGGACGCCATCGTGGCGGCCTTCGAGGCGGCGGGCGCCGTGTGCAAGGTGTCGAGCATCCACGTCAACGGCTGGTTCGGCGACTTCGACAAGCTCACGGGCTTCCGGCGCTTCCACCGCGACCGCTGGGGCACCGAGGCCGTGCTCGACGAGTGGGTCTACATCGGCGACAGCGCCAACGACGCGCCCATGTTCGAGGCCTTCCCCCGCTCGGTGGGGGTGGCGAACGTGGCCCACTTCCTCGACCGCATCCCGGCCGCGGCCTGGCCCAAGTTCGTGACCCCGGCGGTGGGCGGCGACGGCTTCGCTGAGCTCATCGACCACCTGCTCGGCTGAGGGCGCCCCCGGTCCTCAGACCAGCCGGTGCGGCAGCGGCTGCCCGGCGACGTGGGCCTCGACCGCCGCGACCAGCTCGTCGGCCACCGCGGCGCTGAGGCCGTCGTGGTAGCCCGCCGCATGGGGCAGGGCGCGGTAGCCGGGCAGGCCCACGGTGCGGTCCAGCTCGGGCCAGGGCTCGGTGGGGAAGACATCCAGCCCGAGGAAGTGGAGGCCGCCCGCCGCGAGGTGCGAGACCGCGGCGCGGGCATCGAGAACATCGCCTCGCGCGGTGTTCACGAGCACGAGCTCCGGACGACAGGCGGCGAGCTCCGCCGGCCCGATCAGGCCCCGAGAGCCCCGCTCCAGGCGGCAGTGCAGCGTGACCGCGTCGCAGCGCGCGAGCAGGGTCGCGAGAGGGGCGGCCTCGACCCCCGGGGGCACCCCCGCCGGATCGTGGCCCCAGACCTCGGCCCCGAGGGCCTGGAGCACGGTGGCCATGCGCCGCCCGATGACGCCCAGGCCCACGATCCCCACCCGGCTGGCGCGCAGGGTGCGCATGCCCAGCCCCGGCAGGGCGCGGCGGGCCCAGACCCCCTCCCGGGCGGCGGCATCGAGGGGTCCGAAGCCGCGCAGGCCGGCCAGGATCAGGCCGAGGGCGGCGTCGACGACCGCGTCCCGGCGGGCCATGGGCGAGCGGGCCGCCCGCACCCCGCGGGCCGCCAGCGCCGGGAGGTCGAGGTGGTCGAAGCCGCTGGTGGTCGTCAGCACCAGCCGGGCCGACGGCATGCGCGCCAGCTCGGCCGTCCCGATGGGATCCTTGCTGGTGACGACGATGATCTCGGCGTCCTCATGCATGGGCAGCACGTCGACATGGGCCGAGAGCCGGGCGGTCTCGGCGGCGATGGCCGCGTCGGTCTCGTAGGGGCTGCGGCCCCAGCGGGAGAGGGTCGGGCGGGCGGACATGGGCACCTCGGCGGGGCCGCGGGCAGGGCGGCGCGCACCCGGGGGGCTACCTTGCTGGCCCCCGACCAGCACCCCGTCCCGGAGGCGTCCGTGGCCCCCCCGTCCACCGACCGCATCAGCCCCACGGCCCACTACACGGGCACCACCTGGCTGCGCAACGGCCTCGGAGATCCGCGCATCGAGGCCGTTCTCGACACCCGCCGCCACGACTGGATCCAGCTCCCCATGCGCCTCGGCCGGCGGCTCAACGGCGGCATCGGGCTGGACGAGGCCCTGGTCCAGCGCCACCGCATCATCGACGCCCTGCTCGCCGCCGAGGCGGCCGCCCACGGCCCCCTCCAGGTCATCGAGCTGCCCTGCGGGCTCAGCGCCCGGGGCCTCCGCATGCGCGCCCGCCACCCCGACTGGACCTGGATCGAGGCCGATCTGCCCGAGATGGCCGACCGCAAGCGGACCGCCCTCGGTCCCCTCCCCGACCGCCACCGGGTGGTCGCCGTCGACCTGCTCCGGGCGCAGGGGCCCGGCTCTCTCGCTGCGCTGGTCGCCCAGCTCGACCCCGGGCGCCCCGTCGTGTTCGTGGTCGAGGGCATGCTCAACTACTTCGACGCCGACACCGTGCGCGGCATCTGGGCCCGGGCGGCCGCGGCGCTGGGCACGGGGCAGCGGGGCCGCTTCCTGGGCGACCTCGTGGTCGGCGCCCACATCCGCCGCATGCCGCTGGCGCGGGTCTTTCTCGCCCTCCTGGGCACGGCGGTGCGGGGGCGCATGCACCTCCACGTCCCGACCCCGGCGGCCGCGACCGCCGCCATGGCCGGCTGCGGCTGGACGGCGGTCGACATGCACCACCCGAGCGACCACCCGGAGCTGGGGCTGCCGGCGGCCGGCAAGCCCGACTGCATCGGCGTGCTCGACGCGACCTGCCCGGGCGGGGCTCAGGGCAAGCGGTAGCCCAGCAGCTCGAGAGCGGCGGCGGTCTCGGCGTCCACCGGCGCGGGCGGCCGCGGGGAGGACGCGGGGGCGCCAGCGAGGGCGTCGGGCCACCAGCCGTGCACCCAGGCCGTGCGCAGCCCCCCCACCCGCACCCGGCCCGCGGCGGTGGGCGCGTGGCCCCCGAGCCAGGCCGCGCGCAGGTCGAGGGTGGAGGTTCCGGGGGCCAGGGGGGCGACCGCACCGGGTGCGCAGAGCACGGCCGGCACGAGGAGCTGGGCGTCCACGAGGGCCGTGCCGTGGCCCGTGTGGCCGTCTTCGCCGAAGGACTCCCCGTGATCGGCCACCACCAGCACCGGCCGCCCCGCGTCCCGGGCCGCCTGCACCAGGGCCGCCGCCCGCTGGGCCGTCCAGGCGATGTTGTGGTGGTAGGCCACAGGCCCGGCACCGAGGGCGGAGCGCGGGGGGCCGGGTGGGGGGCCCTCGTCGTGGCGGGCGTGCTCGTGGGGCGAGAGCAGGTGGACCCAGAGCAGGCCCGGGCTGTCGGCGGCCAGCAGCGCGGCGGCGGCGTCCGTGACCCGCGCGTCCCGGGTGGCATCCCAGGGGCTGGGCTGGCCCCAGAGCCGCCCGCGCCAGCCCGCGAGGATCTGGACGATCAGGCTCGGGTGGCGCGCCTCGTCGGCGTGGAGCACCCGGGCCAGCCCCGCCCCGAAGCCCACCGCAGGCCGGAGGTGGGGGTTGCTCAGCACGGCCGTGACCGCACCGTGGGCCCCGAGCCCCCGCTCGCCCGGCGCCAGCCCGGTCCAGCCCTGGCCCGCCGCGGGCGCCCCGGCTCCGTGGTCCACGGCGGGCAGGCCCGTCCAGAGGCTCGCCACGGCCGGGAGGGTCCAGGGTGCCGCCGAGACGGCCGTGCCCTGGGCACAGCCCGCCGTGGCCCCGGCCATGCCCGCCAGGAAGGCGCTGTCGGCGCGCACGGTGTCGACCGTGACGAGCACGGGGCCCGGGGCCCCCTCCGCCACCGGAGGGCCCGGCAGCGGGCGCAGCAGGGGCAGCAGGGACGCCCCGCCCAGCCCCAACCCCAGCGCCGCCCGCCCCGGCAGGGCGACGAGGGCGAGAGTGACGAGCGCCAGCCAGGCGCTCGCGCCGTGGAGGCGGGCGAGCTCGGGCACCCAGACCAGCGCCCAGACCAGCGCGACCCCCCGGCGGGGCAGGACGAGGCCCAGCAGCCCGGCGAGCAGCCCCGTGGCCGCGAGGCCCGCGAGGCCCAGCGCGCCCGGTCCCGGGTCGAGGGGGTGGGGCCGCAGCACGGCGACGAGCTGCTCGGCGCCCCCGGCCGCGAGCCCGGCCAGCGCGCAGTCACGGGCCCGGGTCCAGCGGCGGTGCGGCATGGGGCGCGGCTATCGGCGGAGGCGCCCGCCGCCCAGGCCCGCGCCGGCGGACGCGTGCGGCCGCGGCAGGCCGCCGAGCAGCGGCCCGCGGGCGAGCTGGCGTCGGGCCGGGCCGATCGTGCCGGCCAGCGGGACCCGCCCGATGGCCTCGCCCACGACCGCCGTGCCCCCGACCCGCTCGACCGCGCGGCGCACAGTGGCCAGCCACACCGGTGCGCCAAGGGCCGCCGGCGTGCCGGGCGGCAGCACGGCGAGGCCCGCCCGGGCCGGGCAGCGCAGGTGGCCCCCGCCGGGCAGCGCCACCTCGAGGGCCAGGTGGGCCTGGGGCGGGGCCGGCGGCACCAGCACGGCCATCCCGCCCAGCGGCCCGGCCTCGACCCGCAGCGGGGCCACCGGATCCGGCATGCGCAGGGCCCGGTGGGCACTCAGGCCGAGGCTGCCCTCGCCGGTGGTCCACACCGAGATGGGCTGCCAGCGCAGATCATCGACGGGCGCGGGCGAGACGGCCCGGTAGCGCCCGCTGGCCGCATCCCGCGCCGCGGCCAGCTCGCCGGCCGGGCCGAGCTGGGCGACGAGGGCCGCCCCCATGGGCGCGCTCTCGGGCGCCGCGGTGCGCACACAGCCCGCAGGCCCCGCCGTGCGCTGGGCGGCCGCGGGGGGCGCCAGGGCCGCGTCGAGGGCCACCCGTCCGTCGAGGTCATGGCGCACCTGGACCCAGAGCTGGGCGGCGGCCTCCGGCGCCGGCGCGCGGTCGCCCACCGCCACCGCGAGCCCGAGGGCCGCACCGAGGGCAACGGCGACGAGCCGAGAGGCCCCGCTGCCGTCCGGCTCTGGTGGTGCTGCGTCGTCCACGATCGCCTCCCCGTCCCGTCCGGAGCAACGGACCCGGCACCCTCCGCCTGAATGCCGATGGCGCAACAGCGCCGTCAGGGTCGTGCCCCCCGCCCTCCTGCGCCAGACCCGTCCCGTCCCCTCCGCAGCGCCGGGGATGCCACAGATCGCGCGGAGGGGCGACGTGAATCAGCAAGAGAGCTGCGCGGACCCCAGACTTGGCACCGATGCGACACACAGCGATTGCCACCGGGCCCGGCACCGGTAATGAATGAAGACTCATTCAGTTTCGCGTCCCCCGCGCCCGACACTACCGGCGCCCATCTCTCGGGAAGCCCGCTTCCCGCCCAGGAGAAAGTCCATGAGTGCAACCCAGTTCACCGTCGACAACCGCGACATGCGCTTCGTCCTCCACGAGCTCCTCGGCGTGGTGCCGGCCCTCAGCGGCTACCCCGCCTTCGAGGAGGTCGACGATGATCTCATCAACACCATGCTCTCCGAGGCCGAGAAGGTCGCCGTCGAGGTGGTCGCGCCCGTCAACGGCCCCGGCGACCGCCAGGGCTGCCACCTCGACGAGGACGGCAACGTCCGCACCCCCGACGGCTACAAGGAGGCCTTCGCCACCTTCTCCGAGGGCGGCTGGGCCGGTCTGGGCGCCCCCGTCGAGTACGGCGGCATGGGCATGCCCCACGCCCTCGACGCGGCGGTGGGCGAGATGATGACCGGCGCCTGCCCGGCCTTCTCGATGTACCCGGGCCTCACCCGCGGCGCGGCCAACCTGCTCAGCAAGTTCGCCTCCGAGGACTACCGCGCCCTCATCTGCGAGAAGATGTTCACCGGCGAGTGGGGCGGCACCATGTGCCTCACCGAGCCCGGCGCCGGCTCCGACGTGGGCTCGAACCGCACCAAGGCCACCCCGGCCGAAGAGGCGGGCGTCTACATGATCGAGGGCGAGAAGATCTTCATCTCGTCCGGCGACAACGACCTCTTCGACAACATCATCCACCTCGTGCTGGCCCGCCTCCCCGGCGCCCCCGAGGGCACCCGCGGCCTCTCCATCTTCATGGTGCCGAAGTTCGAGTTCGACTTCGAGACCGGTGAGATGGGCGCCCGCAACGGTGTCTACGTCGAGAAGATCGAAGAGAAGATGGGCATCCACGGCAACGCCACCTGTGCGCTGTCCTTCGGTGCCCGCGGCCCCTGCAAGGGCTGGCTCCTCGGCGAGGCCAACCAGGGCATGCCCATCATGTTCCACATGATGAACGAGGCCCGCCTCGAGGTCGGCGTCCAGGGCCTCTCCGGCGGCTCGTCCTCGTACCACTACGCCAAGGCCTACGCCAAGGACCGCATCCAGGGCGTGAGCATCGACGAGCACGGCAAGGACGGCGCCAAGGCCATCGCCATCATCGAGCACCCCGACGTCCGCCGCATGCTCATGTGGCAGAAGGTGCACGTCGAGACCATGCGCTCGCTCGTCTACGACGTGGCCCTGCGCCTCGACCTCTGGCACGCCGAGGAAGACCCCGACAAGAAGCGCGAGTACAAGGGCTACGTCGAGCTCATGACGCCCATCGTCAAGTCCTACTGCTCCGACCGCGGCTACGACGTCGCCATCAGCGCCATCCAGACCTTCGGTGGCTACGGCTTCATCGGCGAGTACCCCGTCGA
Organism: Myxococcota bacterium; assembly: GCA_964226865.1. GTDB lineage: Bacteria > Myxococcota_A > UBA796 > UBA796 > UBA2385 > CAXQUZ01. The sequence continues at coordinate 7,424 of CAXQUZ010000455.1, forward strand.
GCAGGTCGCCCGCGACACCAAGATCGCCTCCATCTACGAGGGCACCAACGGCATCCAGGCCATGGACCTGCTCGGCCGCAAGCTCACGAAGGGCCAGGGCGTGCTCTTCATGAACTGGATGGGCGAGGTCGGCCAGCACGTCGCCAAGGCCAAGGAGTTCGAGGGCCTCGCCGACGCGGCGGCCGCGATCGACAAGGCCAAGGACGTGCTCGGCGCCAGCGCCATGCACCTCGGCGGTCTCGGCATGCAGGGCGACCGCAAGGGCGCCATGCTCTACGCGCTGCCCTTCCTCAACCAGTACGGCAACGTCGTGCTCGGCCTCGAGGCCCTCAAGCAGGCCACCGTCGCCGCCGGCAAGCTCGCCGAGGGCGGCCTCAGCGACGCCGAAGCCAACTTCTACAAGGGCAAGCTCGCCAACCTGTCCTACTACGTGAGCAACGTCCTGCCCGAGAGCATCGCCCTCGGCAAGACCATCCGCTCCGGCGACACCTCCTGCATGGACGAGTACAACTTCGCCTGAGCGAAGCCCCGTCTCTGCTGGCGGCCCGCCCGGACCTGTGCCCGGCGGGCCGCTCCCGTCTTGGACCCCCAAGATACCCCAGCAGCGGCCATCTTGGCGCATCCCGCCCGGCGGGCCAGCCCCCGCTCAGTAGAGCAGGCAGGCCTCGCGCTCCTCGGCCCAGGCGTCGATCTCGTCCTGCCAGGCCTCGACCAGCTCGCGGGGCCGCACCCGGGCCTCGAGCCCCAGCCGCACGTCCGGACAGCCCACCAGCAGGTCGATGGCGATGGGGTTGTCGACGAACTCGTAGGTCTCGGTGCGCCAGGCGAAGCGCTCGGGATAGGCCCGCAGCGCCGCCTCCAGCACGACCAGGCCGAGCAGGAAGGGCTCGAGGGCGTGGCGATCGGTCACGAAGAGCTCGACGCCGTGGCAGACCTGGGCGGCATGCTTCTGGAAGCGGGGCTCGAAGGTCGCCTCGCGGAAGGCCACACCGGCGAGGCCCGCGTCGGCGCCACAGGTCTGGAGCAAGCGGACGAAGCGCGACCGGTCGAGCCAGGGCGCGCCGACGAGGTGGAAGGGCCGGGTGGTGCCGCGGCCCTCGCTGAGGTTCGTGCCCTCGACGAGGCAGAGCCCCGGGTAGATGGCGGCCGTCTCGAGCAGGGGCATGTTCGGCGACGGGTAGACCCAGGGCATGTCGGTCTCGTCGAGCCACTGGTCGCGGGACCAGCCCGTGCAGCGCACCACCTCGAGCGCACAGTCGATGCCCACCACGTCGCGGAAGTAGCGGCCCAGCTCGCCCATGGTCATGCCGTGGCGCACGGCCAGCGGGTAGGCGCTGACGAAGCTCTCGAAGCCCGGCTTGACCACATTGCCCTCGATGGTCACCCCGTCGATGGGGTTCGGCCGGTCGAGCACGATGATCTTGGTGCCCGTGCGGGCCGCCACCTGCATGATGTAGCCGAGGGTGGCCTGGTAGGTGTAGTAGCGGCTGCCGATGTCCTGGATGTCGAAGAGCAGGATGTCGAGGTCGCGCAGGGTCTCTTCGGGCGGGTGGAGGCTGGCCTCGGTGTCGCCGTAGAGCGAGACCACCGCCGCCGGGCCGTCGTCGGCACCGTCGACGCCGATCATGTCCTGGGCCGTGGCGTCGATGCCGTGCTCGGGGCCGAAGAGCCGCAGCAGCTCGACGCCCGCGGCCTTGAGCAGCGGGATGGCGTGGCGCAGCTGGCGGTCGACCGCCGTGTGGTTGCAGCAGAGGCCCACCCGGGCCCCCGCGGGGATGTGGGCGGCGACGTCGGCGAGCAGGACTTCAAGACCACTGGGCACGGGAGCTCCGAGGCTGGCGGGAGCCCCGACTATCCCGCGGATCTCTCCCAGAGCAGCGGCCCGAGGGCGGCCGCCACCGGTCCCGCACCGGGCGCGGGCTGGCCGTCGAGCTCGATGACGGGCACCAGCCCGCTGACCGACGAGCTGAGGAAGAGCTCGTCAAGGGGCTCGTCGAGGGAGAAGGCCCGCAGCTCGACGGGCAGGCCCCGCTGATCGGCCGCCCGGAGCAGGGCCGCCCGGGTGATGCCCGCGAGCAGCCGGCCGTCGTCGGGGTGGGTCCGGAGCACCCCGTCCACCACGGCAAAGGCGTTCGACCAGGTGCCCTCGACCACGAGGCCCCCGGGCCGGGTCCACAGCACCTCGTCCGCGCCGGTGGCCTGGAGGGCGCGCTGGCCCCGGAGGCGGTTGCCGTGCTTGGCCGCCGGCACCGCGTAGGGATCGTCGAGCCAGGGGCCCGTGGCGCAGCGGGCGGCCGTGCGCCGCCGGGGCGCCGGCCGCGCGAGCACGAAGGCCGCGCCCGCCGCCGTGAGCGTGATCCGCAGCACGGCCTCGTCGTGGCCCAGGGCCGCCATCGCCGTCCAGCACCAGGCGAGCAAGGCCGGACCGGGCGGACACGAGATGCCGAGCAGGGCCGCGCTGCGCCGGAGCCGGTCGAGGTGGGCCGCGAGATCGAGGCCCCGCCCAGCGTGCACCCGCACGGTCTCGAAGGCCGTCACGCCCGCCAGCAGTCCCGGATCGTCGGCCGCCAGACGCACCCGGAGGTCGCGCTCGAGCCGCCCGTCCACCAACAGCACCTGTCGTCCACCAGCGCCCACGCATCCTCCGGGTCGGCCCATGGTCGCACAGGCGCGTCCCCCCCGCAGCCCCGCCCCCACCCGGGGGGGGAGGGCCGGTCGCCGCGGCCGTCACAAGGAGTCCGCGCCGCCGCTCGCCCGGCGGGGTAGGCCCCGTCGTCGTGGCCTGTGGGCGAAGGAGCCGGACCCATGCTCGGACTGGGTTGGCAGGAAATCGGATTCATCCTCGTGCTCGCCATCGTGGTGGTCGGGCCGGACCGCCTGCCCGAGATGCTGCGCTTCTTGGGCCGGCAGTACGGGCGGCTGCGCTCGGCGAGCGAAGAGCTGCGCCGCGCCTTCATGCTCGAGGCCGACCGGGCCGACGCCGAGAAGCGCGCCGAGGCCATGCGCGCCCGCCGCGAGGCGGCCCGCAAGCGCGCTGAAGAGGTGCGCCGCCGGGCCCTCGAGAGCAACGGCGGCCAGCCCGACATGTCGGATCTGCCCGACGGCGGCCCCGGCCGGCCCACCGATCCCGGCGCCGGGGCCCGTCCCCCGGCGCCCCCGGTCGAGGAGAGCCCGTGACCACCACCAAGACGGCCCCGGGCACGGCGACCCAGGATCCGGCCTTTCCCCGCTCCGACGAGGAATTCGATCCGGTCGAGGCCTACCAGATGCCGCTCATGGAGCACCTCCGCGAGCTCCGCCGGCGCCTGATCATCAGCATGGTGACCCTCGCCATCACCTGCGGCGTCGCCCTCGCCTACGTCGACCACATCTGGGCCTTCCTCGTGCGCCCGATGAACGAGGCCCTGCTGGTGACGGGCCGCGGCTCGATGGGCGTGACCGGGGTGCTCGAGGCCTTCCTCACCCAGCTCAAGGTCTCGGCCCTGGCCGGCGCCCTCGCCGCCTCGCCCGTGCTCAGCTGGCAGATCTGGCGCTTCGTCGCCCCCGGGCTCTACCCGAACGAGAAGCGCATGGTGGTGCCGCTGGTCTTCTCGTCCACGGGGCTCTTCCTCGGCGGTGCGGCCTTCGCCTACGCGGTCATCTTCCGCTTCGCCTTCCCCTTCTTCATCGAGATCGCCCCCGAGGACGTCGAGCACCTCATCAAGATCGAGAACTACCTCGGCCTGGCGACGCGGCTGCTGCTGGCCTTCGGGGTCTGCTTCCAGCTTCCGGTGGTGGCCTTCTTCCTGGCCCGGGCCGGCCTCATCGACGCCCGCGACATGTGGAATTTCATCCGCTACGCCATCGTCGGCATCTTCGTGCTCAGCGCCATGCTCACTCCGCCCGACGTGGTCTCCCAGCTCCTCATGGCCGCGCCGATGACCGTGCTCTACTTCATCGGCATCGTGGTGGCGTGGATCTTCACGACGAAGGAGCGCCCGCCCGAGGCGGGCTGAGGCAACCCCTGAAGCGCCGACGGGGCGCCGCGTCCGGGGCCCCGGGTGGGGGGGGCGCGGCGCCCCGCGCGG
>CAXQUZ010000456.1:0-12856 GCA_964226865.1 Myxococcota bacterium
CGCCGTAGCCGTCGCTGTCGGCGTCGCGGTAGAAGGTGGACGCGTCGACGGCGCTGTCTTCGTCGGTGGTGCCGTCGCAGTCGTCGTCGACGCCGTTGCAGTACTCGGGCGCGCCCGGGTAGGTCGAGGCGACGCTGTCGTCGCAGTCGGTGGCGTCGGTGACGTAGCCGGAGGGCTGGGAGCAGGCGCGGTCGGTGACGCTGGCGTCGCCGTAGCCGTCGCTGTCGCTGTCGGCGTACCAGGTGGAGGCGTCGAGGGCGCTGGCCTCGTCGATGCTGCTGTCGCAGTCGTCGTCGATGCCGTTGCAGACCTCGTCGGCGCCCGGGTTCACGGCGGCGTCGGTGTCGTCGCAGTCGGTCGCGTCGGTCACCCCGTCGACCCGGCCCGTGCAGGAGGCCGAGATGGGCGAGCCGGCGTCACCGTAGCCGTCGCCGTCGTCGTCCTCGTAGACGGCGCTGGCCGTCGGGCAGTCGATGTGGACGTTGCCCACGTGGACCGAGTCGGTGCCCGTCCAGGGGTAGCCGCCGTCGGGATCCTGGTGGAAGCGGCCGACGAAGTAGCCGCTCGAGTCGGTGCCGCCGCCGACCATCAAGACCTGGGAGCAGGTGCTGTCGGCGCGGTAGGCCGAGGTCACGGGCACCTGGAAGCGGATGAGCAGGCCGCCGCCGCCGAAGCTGTAGGCGCTGTCGACGGTGAACTCGAGCTCGTAGTTGCCCTGGATGTTGTCGCCGTCGGGGTCGGCGGGGGTGCCGGCGCTGACGATCTGGGTGAAGGCGCCGGCGGGCACGTTGCTGCCGTTGGTCGTGGCCTCGGCCATCGAGATGTTCAGCTCGATGTTGGCGTCGTTGGCCGCGCCCAGGTCGAAGGCGATGGTGTCGCCGGGCTGGAGCTCGAAGGCCGGGATGTTCTTGTAGACGAAGCCCGAGTAGGTGGAGGTGTAGGAGCCGCCACCGAAGGGAATGCAGTTGATGGGCCCGCTGGTCGAGTTGGCCTCGATCTCGATGTCGGCGGCGAGGGCCGTCGATGGCAGGCTGAGGAGGGCGAGCAGGGCGAGCAGGGGGCGGCGCATGGAATGACTCGGGGATGCGGGGGGTCGTGGCCCGATTGTAGTGGGCCCGCGACCCAGGCGGAGAATTTGTCAGCCGGTCGTAAGACAGGAGACAGGCGCCGGGCGAGAACGCAGAGAGCCCGCCCCGGTCGGCCGGGACGGGCTCTGGGCGGTCGGCGGCCTGGGCGCCGGGCCGGGCTCAGCCCCGCTGGCGGTTGATGACGTCGTCCTTCATGAGCAGCGCCATGACCTCTGCCTCTATGTGTAGGCGCTCGAAGCGGTGGTAGCGGCGGCCCCCGCGGGTGGTCGGGCGGCCCGTGCCCCAGCCGCCGGCCCGGGCGGCCTCCTTCACGGCGAGGTCGCGGTCGTCGGCGACGGCGAGCTGTTCCTCGGTGAGGCCCTGGGCGAGCTTGTTGGGGTCGAAGTCGACGTCCTTGTCCTTGAGGTAGGACTGCCAGGACTCGTCGGTGATGTCGTAGAACTGGCCGTTGTCGGCCATGATCGCCCACTCGCCGTTGGACTGGAGGGCGAAGACGCCCGCCGAGCTGTCGCCGGCCTTCTTGTCGGCGTGCTCCTCGTCCCAGGCCAGGGCGTCGCGGGTCATGCCCGCCTTGTCGCCCTCGCCGTAGTGGTAGCGCTCAGAGCCGGCGAGCACGTCGACGCCCACCGTCACGAAGATGCCGGGCTTGATCTCCTTCGTGTCGAGGCAGAGCTTGGTGCCGTCGGGAAGGATGAAGGTCGAGTCGTTGCCGAAGTGCCAGTTGTCGCCGCCGTTCTTCTCGTTGACGTGGGGGTCGCCCCAGATGCGGGTGATCTGGGTGCCCTTGCGGTCGTAGACGATGACCTCGTGGCCCTTCATCTCGATGGTGTAGCCGCCCTGGCTCATCACGACCTTCGAGTCGCTGTGCTTGCAGAAGGGGGGCTTCCAGTGGGGCTCGGTCAGGAAGCCGGCCCGGGTGGGCTGCTCCTGTTCCTGGCCGGCCGGCGGCAGCATGGCGAGCTCGTCTTCGGCCTGCTGGGCGATGTCGCCGGCGATGTAGACCTCGCGGCCCCAGATGACGGCGTCGCAGTTGTAGGCCCAGGCGACCTTCTGGGCTTCGTGGTCGATGTGGACGTTGTGGTAGGTGAAGTCGACGCCGATGTCGTCCTGGACGAGGCCCGCGATCTGGGCGCTCATCTCGTGGGAGCGGGAGCGGGTCATCTCGCGCTCGATGCCGGGCACGTAGTTGAGCTCACCGCGGGGGTTGATCTCGACGGCCTGGGGCATGTAGCGGCGCGGGTTGACGACCTGGCCCGTCTGGCGGTCGACCTCGACCTCCTGGGCGGCGAACCACACGTTGGTGCGGGCCTCGTCCTCGTGGCGGTGGGTGACGTCGCGGCCGCGGTTCTCGTGGGCGGCCCGGGCGTCCTTGATGTCTTTGTCGCCCGCGACGGCGAGCTGGGCGGCGGTGAGGCCCGAGGCCCCCTTCTTCATGTCGACGTCGACGTCCTTGTCGGCGAGGTAGCCCTGCCAGGACTCGTCCTTGATGTCGTAGAAGTTGCCGTCGTCGGCCTGCTTGGCCCACTGGTTGTTGTCTTGCAGGGCGAAGATGCCGGCGTGGGCCGCATCCGAGCGGTCGGCGTGGGCCTCGTCCCAGTCGATGGCGTCCTTGGTGAGGCCGGTGTCGCCGCCCTCGCCGTAGTGGAAGCGATCAGAGCCGCTGAGAACATCGACGCCGACGGTGTAGAAGACGCCGGGGCTGGTCTCTTTGGTGTCGAGGCAGAGCTTCGTGCCGTCGGGCAGGATGAAGGTCGAGTCGTCGCCGAAGTGCCAGTTGTCGCCGCCGCCGCCCTCGTTGACGTGGGGGTCGCCCCAGATGCGGGTGATCTGGGTGCCGCCCTGGTCGTAGATGATGGTCTCGTGGCCCTTCATCTCGATGGTGTAGTTGCCGTCGGTCATGACGACTTCGGAGTCGCTGTGCTTGCAGAAGGGGGGCTTCCAGTCGAGGTGGATGAGCCCGCCGGTGCGCTGGACGAGGTCGGCGCCGGCCACCGGGCCGAAGAGGTCGGCCGAGATGCGCTCCTCGATGCGGCGGTGGACGAAGACCTGGCTGTTGATGATGACGGCGTCGGCGTTGTAGGTGGAGGCGACGCGCCAGGCCTCGCGGTCGATGTGGACCTCGAGGCCCGAGACATCCTGGCCCAGCTCGGGGGCCAGCAGCTCGGCGCAGCGGTCGTTGTCGACGGCGGCCTCAGAGCCGGCGATGTCGCCCTCGACCCCCGACCAGGACTCGACCGGGCCCGTGTCGTTGATCTCGACGGCCTCGGGCAGGGTGCCCTCGACCATCGACTCGGCGACCGGCTGGGCGCCCGGGAGCTGGGCGCGGGTCTCTTCGATGGTCGAGGCGGTGGTCATCACGTCGCCCCAGATGGCGCCGCGGTCGTCGGCCTTGGCCACGACATCGACCGACTGGGTGTTCATGACCGTGTGGAGCACCGAGGCGAACTCGGGGTTCGTGCCCGCGACGTCGCGGAGCATGTCCATGTCGCCGGCCATCGCGTTCTGGAGGGCCACGTCGAGACCGGCCACCGGCCCGCTGGCGGCGCCCCCGCCCCCGCCGCCCCGAGAGCGGCGCCGGCTGTTGGCGATGGCAGGGGTCTGCTTGCGGGTGGTCATCTCGGACATCGGCTCTCCCCAGAGGACCGGCGGGCAAGGGGCGGCGGGCGGGCGGCCCCGGGGGGCGCGTGTGCCGGCCGCGACGCGGTCGTCTGCTCTCATGGTGTACCGGCGCTGTGCACGCCGGGGCGATGACAGTGCGGTTGCAGTGGTCATAGGTCACCAGAAGCTCGACGCAAGGGCTGTTCTGGCGGTCTGGGATGCCGTGCTCTCCGGCCCTGCAGACACCGCGGCGCGGGGCGCAGGATCCCCCTGTTGATCCCCACTCTGATCGGGTGGGCGATGCGGCACGGCGCCTTCTCCGGCGGGCCGGTGGGGGCTATGGCCCGGGACGAGGCCGGGGCCTGGGGCGCCGGCGGGAGGCGGGGCATGGCGAGAGCACGGGCACAGTCGGGATCGGGGCGGCGCGGGCCGCTGGCGGTCGTGGGGGCGGTGATCGGGACGGTGGCGCTGGGCTGTGTGGGCGGACCGGCACAGGGGGGCCCGTCGGGAGCGGGGCCCGGGCGCTCTGTGGCGCCGCCGGGCTTCTGGGAGCACTGGGGCGACGGGCGGGGCGAGCTGACCGGCTACCGCCTCGTCCAGCCCCGCTACGGCGAGGCGCGCTCAGGCGAGGTGGTGCTGGTGGTGGTCACCGAGACCCTCGACCCGGCCGCCCTGGTGAAGTCGGACGCCGACCAGGGCATGCCCGTGCTCAAGCTCAACGAGGCCCGCGACTTCCGCACGGGGGTCTACGACTACAACGGCATGCTGACGGCCTGGCTCGCCCTCGACGGCGCACGCCCCCGGGGACTGCCCGTCCGCAGCCGCTTCTCGCTGCAGGAGTGGTGCGGCCATGTCTTCGAAGACCTCGTCGTCGAGGTGCCGGCGGACGGCGGGGACGGGGCCCGGCTGCGCACCCGGGTCGACTCCTACTTCGAGGGCGAGACGGGCACCGGGGCCCTCACCCTGGACGGGCCCGTGCTGGTGGCCGACGCGATGCCGCTGCTCGTGCGCGACCTCACCGGCGAGCTCATCCCGGCCGGCACCCGCCGCCAGGTGGGCTGGGTCGACAGCAGCCTCGTGCGCCGCCTCCACCACACCGGCCTCGCCCGCCACGAGGCCACCCTCAGCCGCTCCGGCCCGACCACCCTGCTCGACGGCAGCACGGGCCACATCACGACCGTCGAGGCCCCCAGCGGCACCTGGCGCTGGCATGTGGCCGACGACCCGGTCCACAGCCTCGTGGGCTGGGAGGGGCCGGACGGCGAGCGGGCCGTGCGCACGGGCAGCCTGCGCACCGCCTACTGGCAGCAGCACCGGGAGGGCGACGAGCGGCTGCGGGCCCAGCTCGGGCTGGACGGGGCCCCGACCGCCCCCTGAGGGCCCAGCCGCTGCAATTGCGGGAGAGCCCCCACCCGGCGCCGGCGACATAGCGGCAGCTCGCAGGTCGGAGGTGGGCATGGACAGCGGCAGGGGGGTCTGGGCCGGGGCGCTCGCGGCGGCGCTCGGGCTGGCGGGCTGTGGCGACAAGGACGGGGCGGCCGGCGCCGACACGGGCGGCCGCGAGACCGGGGGCGGCGGAACCGAGGGCGGCGGGACCGGGGGCGGTGAGACCGGGGGCGGCGAGACCGGCGCGGGGGACACGGCCGAGCCGGGCGACACCGGGGGCGGGACGGCGGTGGTCTGCCCCGTGGATGAAGTGCCCGAGGATGCCCTCTACGACGGTGATCTCATCCTGCACTCGGAAGCGGAGGCCCGGGCCTTCTGTGCCGCCCACGCGGGCACAAGCGGCGACCTCGCCCTGCTGCGCGACTACGACGGCGCCGACCTCTCGGCGCTCTCCTGCCTGCGGGTCGTCGGTGGCGACCTCGTCCTGCGCGAGGCCCCGGCCCTGGCCACCCTCGCCGGGCTGGAGGGCCTCACGGCGGTGGGGGCGGGCCTGTTCCTGCTCGACCTGCCGGTGCTCGAAGAGCTCGCGGGCCTCGACTGCCTGGAGCGGGTGGACGGCGACCTCACCGTCGAGGGGCTGGGGCGGCTGGGGGTGCTGACCGGGCCGCCCGGGCTCGCGACCATCGGCGGCCACCTCGTCGTCGAGGACCTGCCCCGGCTGCGCCAGGTCGACGGCTGGCCCGCGCTCCGGACGGTGGGCGGGCGGGTGCGCTTCCAGGGCCTGCCGGGCCTCTCCGAGGTGGCGGGCTTCGGTGCGCTCGCGGCCCTGCCGGGCGGCTACGTCGAGCTGCGGCGGCTCCCCGAGCTGGTGGCCCTGTCGGGCTTCGCGCGCCTGGCGCAGGGCGGCCTGGTCGTCGCCGATGCGCCCCTGCTCACGGATCTCTCGGGCCTCGCCGCCCTGCGGGAGGGCGACCTCTCCATCGCCGGGGCCCCCGCGCTCACCGACCTCTCGCCGCTGGCGGGCTGGACGGGCGGGGGCGAGCTGGCGCTCGTCGACGTGGGCGTCCGCGACCTCGACTTCGCCCGCTCGGCCCGGTCGCTCCGCGGCCTCGAGCTCTCCGGGCTGCCCGCGCTGGTCGACACGGCGGGGCTCGGCGGGGTGACAGAGCTCACCGCCGACCTCACCCTGCGGGCGCTGCCCCTGCTCACCCGCTTCGACGGGCTGGGCGCCCTGGAGACCGTGGAGGGGAGCGTGGCGCTCTCCCAGCTGGACGCCCTGGAGAGCGTGGAGCTCCGCGCACTCGAGACCGTGCGCGGGGACCTCGAGATCTTGCGGCTGCCGGTCCTGGCGGCCCCGCCGGCGCTGGGGGCGCTCCGTGCGGTCGGCGGCAAGCTCGCGCTCGCGGAGCTCCCGGTGCTCACGGGCCTCGACATGCCCGCCCTGGCCGAGGTCGGCGGCGGCCTCGAGCTGCACTCCCTCGAAGCCCTGGCCAGCCTCGCGGGCCTCGGCGGCCTGCGCACGGTCGGCGGCCACCTCAGCATCCGCATCGACACGGCCCTCGGCTCGCTCGACGGGCTCGGCAGCCTGGAGACCGTGGGCGGCGAGCTCGGGCTGGAGCGCAACGACGCCCTGGTCGACACGAGCGGCTGGTCGCAGCTCACGACCGTCGGCGGCAGCCTCGTCCTCCGCGACCTGCCCGCCCTCGGTGCCCTGACCCTGCCGCCGAGGCTGGAGAGTGTCGGCGGCGACGTCATCTTGGACGAGCTGCAGACCGCTCGGGGCACGGTCCCCGCGACCGCCCTGGCCCGGGTGGGCGGCTCGGTCGAGGTCTGGAACGTCGACGGCATCGAGAGCCTCGACATGCTGGGCGCGCTGAGCACCGTGCCCGGCAGCGTGACCGTCTACCACACCGACGATCTCCAAGACATCGACGCACTGGGCGGTCTCGAGAGCGTGGGCGGCGACCTCGAGCTGATGGTCACCGGGGAGCTGGCCGGGCTCTCGGCGCTCGCATCGCTCTCGACGGTCGGCGGGAGCCTCAGGGTGTGGAAGAACCTGTCGCTGGCCGACGTGGGCGGCCTCGCCGGGGTGGCGGCTGTCGGCGGCGACCTCGTGCTCACCGACAACCGCTACTTGCCCCCGGCCGATGCCGAGGCCCTGGGCGCGGTGCTGGCGCCGGTCGTGGCGGGCGCGGTCGACACGAGCGGCAACGGGGCCTGGGTGCCCTGAGCGCTGGCCCAGGCGGGGCCGGGGCGTGCTGCTGGCCGTCCGCCTCAGAGCAGGGGCTCGCCCTCGTCGGCGTCGGTGGCCCGGCCGAAGATGAGGGCCACCAGTGCGCCCACGGCGGCGCCCACCGGGGGGCCGACCAGGGTGCCGGTCACGTCGGCGTCCGAGACGCTGCCGATGGCGAGGAAGCAGACCATGCCCCCGGCCACGAGCTGGGCGCTCGAGTGGTGGATGGTGCCGCCCCGGGAGCGGGACCGGAAGCGCACGGTGGGGAAGCGCAGCGCGTAGAAGACGGCGATGGCGGCCATGCCGGCGCCCATGCCCACGACGGGGGGCCCGTGGAGGCCGCCGGCCAGGGCGTGCACCGTCAGCCCGAGCAGCTGGGCGAGCACCAGCATGGCCGCGAGACCGGCCGTGCCGAGGCTGTCTTCGACGTTGTCGGCCATGGTCCAGGCCACCCAGGCCGAGGCGAGGGCGTGGAAGGGGCCGGGGCTGAGGGCGAGGCTGGTGACCAGCGGCAGCCCGGCGGCGCGCAGGGGGGCGTCGACCCAGAGGCCCCAGGCGCTCGTGACCGGGTCGCCGGCCATGCTCGCGAAGAAGCCCACCACCGTGGCGCCGAAGAGCACCCAGCTCAGCACGGGGGGACTGCGCACGGGCGGGGCGCCCACCTCGGCGAAGGGGTTGACGAAGATGTTGTCAGACACGTCGATGTCGGTGGTTGCCGTGGCGGCGTCCCGGGCGTGGGCGGCCGACTCGATGCGCTCGAGCTCCATGCGCAGCAGCGCCTCCCGGGCCTCGGGCGAGAGGGAGGGATCGGGGCCCGGGCCGGGGGGCGGCGCCTGGGCGGGACCGAGGGCGGCGCGCTCGTCGGCGTCGAGCCAGACCAGGCGGCAGGCCTTGCAGTGGTCGAGCTCGAGCAGCCCCGTGGGGGTGCTGTGGTGGACGGCGGTGGCCGGGCGCCCGCAGGAGGCGCAGGGCAGCCCCGGGGCGGTCGCGGCGTGGGCGTCGCGCCACCAGGCCTTGAAGCGCGGCCCCGGGATGAGCTGGCGCAGGGTGCTGAGGGTCAGCAGCTCGCCGTGGCCGGCGGCGCAGTGCCAGCGGCGCAGCTGGCCCATGCGCTCGAACTGGAGGGGGGCGCGGCAGCGGGGGCAGGCGAATGCCGACATGCAAGGCTCGACTTCGGGGGACGGGGCAGGGGCGCCGGCGGGGGCGGCGCGGAGTCTACGCCAGGGGACGGGGAGCCTTGCGGACCGGGACGGCGTCGCGACATGTCGGTGGGCACTGGCCCGGGGCTGTGGTCACGATATGCCGGTGGTTGTGACCGGTCGGACGGTGCAGCACCGCGCCGCCGTGCCCCGGCACCGCCCGCGCGACCCACCGACATGTCGCCACGCCGACGCCCTCCCCCTGGACCGGAGCCGCCGCATGCTCGCCGACCTCACCGCCCAGCTCCACGACCTCTCGCGCCTCTCGACCCGGCCCGAGGCCATCGACGAGCTGCTCACCCGGGCCCTGCACGCCCTGCACGGCGTCGTTCCCTACGACCTCGCGGCCCTCTACCAGCTCGACGGCGACCGGCTGCGGGTGCGGGCGGCCGAGGGGCGGCTGCTGCGTCCCGAGGTGCGCTCCCACATCCTCCACCTGCGGCGCTTTCCCACGATCCGGCGGGCCCTGTCGAACCGCCAGCCGGTGGCCCTCGATGCCCACGACCATGCCAGCGACGAGGGTGACCCCTACGACGGCGTTCTCGACCTGCCCCACGGCCACTCCTGCATGGTCGTGCCCCTCTACGCCGGCGACCGCGACCTCGGCATCATCACCCTGGACCGCACCACCTGCTCGGTCTACCCGCGCGAGAGTGTCGACCTGGCCGGTGTCTTCGGCCAGATTGTGTCGACGGCCCTGGTCTTCGCCGAGCAGGCCGCCCTGCTCGACCGCTACCGCCACCAGCTCAAGGAGCACGCCGCCAACCTCGAGGCCGAGCAGGCCGACGGTCTCGACGCGGTCCAGGCGCTCCAGACCAGCCAAGACCCCCGCATGCGCGCCATGCTCTCCCAGCTGCGCGTGGCCGCGGGCGCCGACGCCCCGGTGCTGCTGCTGGGCGAGACGGGGGTGGGCAAGGAGGTCATCGCCCGGGCCATCCATGCCTGGAGCCCCCGGGCACCGGGCCCCTTCGTGAAGCTCAACTGTGCGGCCATCCCCGAGAACCTGGTCGAGAGCGAGCTCTTCGGCCATGTCCGCGGCGCCTTCTCCGGGGCCCACAAGGCCCGCCTGGGCCGCTTCGCCACGGCCGACGGCGGCACCCTGCTGCTCGACGAGCTGGGCGAGATGCCCCTGGCCAGCCAGGCGCGGCTGCTGCGGGTCTTGCAGGAGGGCACCTTCGAGCCGGTGGGCTCGGACCGCACGGTCAGCGTCGACGTGCGGGTCATCGCGGCGACCAATGTGAGCCTCGAGGAGGCCGTGGCCCAGGGCCGCTTCCGCGAAGACCTCTACTACCGGCTGGCCGTGTTCCCCGTCCAGATCCCGCCCCTGCGCGCGCGCCGGGCCGACGTGCTGCCCATCGCCACGGGCTGGCTGGCCGCCCGGGCCCGCAGCTCGGGCCGGGGGCCGTGGACCCTGTCGCCCACCGCGGCGGCGCTGCTCCGCGAGGCGCCCTGGCCCGGCAACGTGCGCCAGCTCGTCAACACCCTCGAGCGGGCCACCATCCTCCAGCCCCACGGCACCATCGAGCCCGACCACCTGGGCATCCTCGGCAGCGCGGGCCCGGCCCCGGCCCCGGTCGCCCCGGCGGGCGGCCCCCCGGGCGGCGCCGGCCCCCTGCCGTCCTATGAAGCCAACGAGATCGCCTACGTCCGGCGGCTGCTGGCCGAGACCGACGGGCGCATCTACGGCGAGGGGGGCGCCGCCGAGCGGGCGGGACTCAAGCCCACGACGCTCCAGAGCAAGCTCAAGAAGCGCGGGCTGCGCTAGGGCGGGGGGCCGCCGGCGGATCTCCTGGGGGGCCCCTTTCAGCCATGCCCGCGGGGCGCGTGCCCGAGCGCGCCCGGGCCCGAACCGACCGCCGCTGGCTGCGTCTATCCTGCACCACACCCGCACCACGCGCGCCGCCACCGACGCGGGGCCAGTGGCGGAGGCAGGGGCGCCGGGACCCCGCCGGTGGCCCGTTCGGGCTGCACAGGGGCGGCGGGGCAGAAGGCACGGGGGAGGTCGGGCTTGGCCGGCGCCGGTCCGTCCGGGGGCCGCGGTGGCGAGGTCTGCGGCCGCCCCGCGCGGGCCCGCGCTCGGTGGGATTCTTGGGTTGTCGTGCGACGCTGTGGGCGCCGTCGCTCTCGCCCCCCGCGGCCTTCAGCTCTGTTCCTCCCGCCCCAGAGGTCCCCGGTGTCCAAGCGCTCGCGACTCATCTCCTGCATCACCCTGCCCACCCTCAGCGCGCTGCCCGTGTCGACCGCCCTGGCCGACGAAGACGGGCCGCCGCCCCCCGAGCAGGGCTGGAGCTTCGGGCCGGTGCTGGGCCTCACGAGCGCGACCGTGTCGAGCCTCTACGGCGGCTATGGCGGCTACTACGAGTTCAAGCGCCGCACGGGCATGGCCATCGGTGCCTCGGCCCGCCACTTCCGCAAGTTCAACCGCAGGGGCACGGCCGAGAAGTTCTTCGTGCCGGAGGTCGGCTACCGGGCCTTCGGGCTGCGCGCCGGCGGCGGCGACACCTCCTTGGCCATCAAGGAGAACCAGGTGGCGGCGGCCTTTCTCTTCCAGACCCGCTGGGGCAATGACAAGGGCTGGCAGGTGCTCCCCCACTTCACCTGGGGCCCCCAGCTCGGCTACGTGCTGGGCTTCAATGCCGAGCTCTGCTACGACGGCGACTGTGCCTCCTACGACTTCGTCGAGTACCTCTCCGACTACTTTGGCGGCATCGTGCGCCTCGGTCTGGGCATGAACCTCGGCACGGGGGTCAACTTCGACCTCGGCGGCCAGACCGTCGACCTCTCGCTGCGCTGGTACCAGGGCCTGGCGCCCCGCATCGGCAACGGCCTGGGGCTGAACACCCAGGTCGGGCTCTTCGGGGGGATCTACTTTTGATCATCGTGAGCGGACCCAAGCGCTCGGGCACGAGCATGTGGATGCAGATCTTGCGGGCGGCGGGCTTTCCGGTCATCGGCGAGGCCTTCCCCCGCCGGTGGGAGACCACCCTCAAGGCGGCGAACCCCAAGGGCTTCTACGAGTCGACCCTCCGGCGGGGCATCAACTTCGAGACCAACCCCGACCCCAAGACGGGCTTCTACCTCCACCCCCTCGAGACCGAAGACCACGCCTGCAAGGTCTTTCTCCACGCCCTGCCCCGCACCGAGCACGCCTTCCTCGGTCGGGTCATCATCACGGTGCGCAACTGGCGGTCCTATGCCCACAGCATGGCCCGGCTCGATGCCTTGCAGCACGGCGACGAGAACGTCCATCCAGAGGCCGTCTTCGAGGCATCCATCGAGTGGTGGCTGGCGGTCTCCTCGGGCATCCGTGATGTGTTGCTGCGGCGCTACCCTTGCCACCTCTGCTCCTATGCATCGGTGGTGGAGAACCCGGGCCCCCACATCCGCGAGACGCTGGGCTGGATCGGCCAGCCCTGCGATGTGGAGGCGGCGGTCGCGGCGGTGGATCCGTCGCTGCAGCGGTCGACCCCGGTCTCGGCGCCGCCCCAGCTCGACCCCAACTCGGTCGAGGTCTTCGACGAGCTCTCCCACCGCATCCACGTGGGCCGGCCCCTCAACCCGGGCTTCGTCCAGCGGCTCAACCGCACCCACGAGCGGCTGCTGCCCGTCGCCCAGGAGCTCTCGCGCCGGGCCGAGCTGCGCCGCCTCGCCCGCCGCAGCGCTGGGCAGCCCTGAGCATGCGGCTGGCCACCCCCTTCCGTGACCTCGGGCGGGTGCCCGTCCGGGGGCTGCGGCTCTGGGCCCGGGACGCGCCCGAGGCGGTCTGGGCCGAGGACGCCCTGCGCCAGGAGCGCTTCCGGGTCCACGCCCAGACCCAGAGCGTCATCCTCTGCTGGACCGACCACGCCGACTTCCCCGTGCTCCACACCCGCCCCTGGCCCCGCTGGGCGGCCTTCGGTCCGGCCCTCGCGCCGGTGCTCGCCCGGGCCCGGGCGGCGACGGGGGCGGCCGGGCGGCTCTGCACGGCCATGCTCGCCCGGCTGCCGGCCGGGGCCCGGATTCCCCGCCACGTCGACGTGGCCCCCTTCTTCGGGGCGGCCCGGCGCTTCCACGTGCCGCTGGTGACGGCGCCGGGGGTGCGCTTCGAGGTGGACGGGGCGGCCGTGCCCATGCCCGCGGCCCACCTCATCGAGCTCGACAACCGGCGGCCCCACGGCGTCGACAACGAGAGTGACCGCCCCCGCGTCCACCTCATCTTCGACATCCTCGACCAGCCCCTGGCCCCGGTGGCCCCGTGAGCGGGCCCTGGCCCTGTGTGGTCGTGAGCACGGTGGTGCGGGGGGCGCCCCCGGGCGCGGGCCACGGGGCCCTGTGGGTGGTGGACCTCGCGCTCGACGAGTCGCGGCTGCTGC
>CAXQUZ010000457.1:0-6688 GCA_964226865.1 Myxococcota bacterium
TCGCCACGGCCATCGTGCTCGTGCTCGTGCCGGCGCTCTACATCATCATCGAGGAGCTGGTCACCGGCACGCAGCGGCTCGGCCGGCGGCTGACCGGCGGGGCCCGGCCGGTCGAGGTCGAGCTCGAGGGGGCGGCCCGCTGAGCCCGGTGGGCCACGGGCGCGGGCGCCGTCCTTGAGGTGGGCTCGAATCCCCCCATTGACATGCCCAGCCCAACGCAGCACACTGGCACGTCCCCCCTGTTGGAGGTTCCCGTGGTCCGCGACACCCTGGCCATGGTCCAGCTGCTGAACCGCGAGACGCTCCACCACCCCGACGCCCCGGCCCGCCGGGCCGCGGTCCGGAACGGGGGCCACACCGCCTGGGATCTGCGCGAGGAGCTCGTGGCGGAGGACCTGCGCGGGGTGCTGCCCGAGGCCGCCGCTGCCGACGAGCTCCCGGGCTACGATCCCGTGCTCCCGATGGAGCCCGGGGCCGCCGAGCACGAGCTGCCCGCCACCCGCCTCACCCTGCGGCGCATCGGCTGAGCGACCTCTGGGGAACCGGCACGGGCGCCCTGCGGTCAGGGGCCCCGACCCGGAGCCCCCATGCCCCGCCGTGCCGCCCGCCGCTGGCCGCTCGTCCCCGCCCTGGCGCTCGCCCTGGCGGCCGCCGTGCCCCCCCGCATCGCCCCCGAGGGGCCCCCCGAGGTGATCGGCGCGGTCGAGGCCGCGGTGGTGGCGCGGGTGCTCGACGCGGCGCTGCCCTCGCTCGACGCCTGTGCGGCCGCGGCCCAGGAGCGCCGGCCCGCCCTCGCCGGACCGCTGCCCGTCCAGCTCGTGCTCGCCGTGGACGGGCGGGTGGCGGCGGTGCGCTTCGACGAGCCCGGCGTCCAGGACGGCCCCCTGCGGGCCTGCATGCGCGGCGTGCTCATCCGGCTCCAGGTGCCCCTGCCCCGCAGCTGCGGGCTCGTGCGGGTGCGCTGGCCGCTCGCGCTCGCCCGGGCCCCCGGCGCCCGGATCAGGCCGTCGCCTCTTCCCGGCCCGGGAGGCGCCCCGGGAGGGTGAGGGCGAGCACATCGTGGAGCGCGGCCCGGCGGATGGGCTTGGCGAGGTGGTGGTCGCAGCCGGCGTCGAGGGCCGCCCGCACGTCCTCCCGGAGGGTGCTCGCCGTGAGCGCCACGATGGGCACGGTGGCCCCCTGGGCGCGCAGGGTGCGCACGAGCTCGAGCCCGTCCATGCGCGGCATGTGGACGTCGGTGAGGATGACGTCGTAGTGACCGTCTTCGGCCTCTTGCCAGGCCGCCAGTGCGGCCGCGCCGTCGTCGACCATGGTGCACGCCACCCCCATGCGCTCCAGCATGGCCACCGCGACCTGCTGGTTGACGGGGTTGTCTTCGGCCACCAGCACCCGGCCCGCGAGCGGCGGCAGCGTCGCCACCGCGGCGCTGTGGGCCTCGATGCGCAGGTCGAGGGCCTCGAGCTGGCCCCTTGGAGCGAGGCTGTCGAGGGCGAGGCCGAGGGTGAAGGTGGTGCCCTCGCCCTCGGTGCTCTCGACCGCGAGGCTGCCGCCGAGCAGGGCCGCGAGCCGGCTGCAGATCGAGAGGCCCAGGCCGGCGCCCCCGGCCGAGACGCTGCGGGCGCCGTGGGCCTGGGTGAAGCTGTCGAAGAGGGTGGGCAGGGCCGCGGCCGGGATGCCGATGCCCGTGTCGATGACGGCGAAGACCAGGGTGCCGGGCCCGCCCGCGGGGTCGGCCGCCCGGCGCACCCGGAGCTCCACGCTGCCCTGCTCGGTGAACTTGACGGCGTTGCCGATGAGGTTGCCCAGGCACTGGCGGAGCCGCAGGGGATCGGTGTGGATCTCGGCGGGCACCGGGCCGTCGAGGGCGACCGTGAAGTCGAGGCCGCGCGCGTCCGCCGCCTGGCGGTGGGTGTGGTAGAGCTCGGCGAGCAACCGCCCGAGCGGGGTGGGGGCCGGGGCCAGGGTGAGGCGGTCCGAGCCGAGGCGGCTCAGGTCGAGCACGTCGTTGATGACCCCCAGCAGGGCCAGGGCCGAGGCCCGGGCGACGCCGAGCTGGCCGCGGACCTCGTCGGGCATCGGCGCGTCGAGGGCGAGATCGAGCATGCCCAGCACCCCGTTGAGGGGGGTCCGCATCTCGTGGCTGGTGTTCGCGAGGAACACGCTCTTGGCGGCGCTGGCGGCCTCGGCCTCGGCCCGGGCCTTCACCAGCTCCAGCTCCATCTGCTTGCGCTCGGTGATGTCGATGAACATCCCGAGAATGCCGATGATGTCGCCGTTCTGGTTGCGGAGGGGCACCTTGCTGGTGAGCAGCATGGCGTCTTCGCCGTCGGTGCGGGTGATGGGCTCTTCGAGGTTCAGCACGGGCTTGCCCTCGGCCATGACCCGGCGGTCGACGCTGCGGAAGAACTCGGACTGCTCCCGGGACCAGACCATGTCGAAGTCGCTCTGGCCGACGATGTCGCGGGGGTTCTCGATGCCCGCGTCCCGGGCGAAGCTGCGGTTGGCGCCGAGGTAGTTGAGCTCGGCGTCCTTCCAGAAGACCCGGTGGGGGATGTTGTCGATGACCTCCCGCAGCACGGCCGCGTCGGCGCTGGCTGCGGCGGCCCGCCGGCCCTGCTGCCAGACGAGGCCGACCCCCAGCCCCAGAAGGGCCACGCCGAGCGCGGGGCCGAGCGGCGCCGGGCCGGCGATGGCCAGGGCGCAGCCCGCGGCGAGCAGCCCGAGGGGACCGATGATGGTGGGCAGAGACGCCAACAGGGTTCCAGAACGGAGGCAGGGCAGCATCGGTTGGGGGCCGCCGGGACGAAAGGCCGGATTCGGGGGGGGTGACCTGCATGGGCCACCGGGCGGCCACCAAGTGCCAGGAAGTCCCCTGTGGATCGCTGCCGGGCCCCCGGCGAAGAAATTGTCTCAGATGCCGACGAAGGCCGCCAGCTCGTCGACGGTGGCGGCGTCGACCGGAGCGCCGGCCCCCGGACCGGCCCCGGGGCTGCCGGGCGGCGGGCGCAGGGGCGGCGTCGGGCGGACGAGCGCGGGAAAGCCCGGCAGCGCCTCGAGCAGCGAACAGCCGGGCCCGGCGATGAAGCGGCGCGTGGCGCTGGTGGTCTCGGGGCTGCAGAGGGTCAGGCGCTCGCGGGCGCGGGTGATGGCCACGTAGAGCAGCCGCCGCTCCTCCTCCAGCGCGTCGTCGTCGTCGAGGGCGTAGCCGCTGGGGAAGGCCCCGTCGCTGAGGCCGATGACGGTGACCTGGCGCCACTCGAGGCCCTTGGCGCTGTGCACCGTGCTGAGCACGAGCTGCTCGTCTTCGGGGCTGTCGGGCTGGGCCTCGGCGGCGGCGGGGGGCTCGAGGGCGAGGGTGCCGAGCAGCTCGTCGAGGGTGTCGTGGCGGTCGGCGATGGAGAGCAGGGCCTCGAGGTCGCGGGCCCGCTTCTGGTGGTCGTCGGGGTGGCGCCGGGGCAGCCAGTCTTCGCCGTACCAGCTCACGACGCTCTCGACCTGGGCCGCGGGGGACTGGGGCCGGAGCTCGGCGAGCAGCGCGTCGAGGGCGAGCAGCGCCGGCCGGGCCTTCACCCGGGAGAGGAAGCCGGGCAGGATGCGGCCGCCCCCGTCGGCGAGGATGGCGGCGGTGATGCGGTTGGCCGTGGCGGGCCCGACCCGGTCGAACCAGGGCAGCACCCGGAGCCAGCCCAGCTCGTCGAGGGGGTTGGCCAGCAGCCGCAGCACGGCCACCACGTCCTTGATGTGGGCCGCCTCGGTGAAGCGCAGGCCGCCGTAGCGCACGGTGGGCACCCCGGCGGCGGCGAGGGCCAGCTCGAGCTCGTTGGCGTGGTGGCTGGAGCGGAAGAGCACGGCCATGTCGGAGAGCTCGGTGCCCTCCTCGCGGGCCTGGAGCACGGCCTGCACCACGTGGGTGGCCTGCTCGGTCTCGTCTCGGCAGCGCACCCAGGCGGGGACCTCGCCGGGAATGTCGCTCACCAGGGTCTTGTCGAAGCCGTCCCGGGCGCTCTTGAGCACGGCATTGGCCAGGTCGAGCACGGGCGCCCCCGAGCGGTAGTTGCGCTCGAGGCGGGTCTGGCGGGCGTCGGGAAAGAGCCGGGGGAAGTGGAGGATGTTCTCGACCGTGGCCCCGCGGAAGGCGTAGATGGACTGGGCCTCGTCGCCCACCACCATCAGGTCGCCGTGGGCCCGGGAGAGCATGGCGGCGATGAAGCCCTGGAGCCGGTTCGTGTCTTGGTACTCGTCGACGAGCACGTGCTGGCAGCCGTCGGCGATCTCCTGGCGGGCCGCCGGGTGGGCCTTGAGCAGGGCGGCGAGCTGGACGAGCAGGTCGTCGTAGTCGAAGAGGTCGCGGGCCTTCTTGCGCGCGGCATAGGCCGCCTCGAGGGCCGCGATCTCGGGCGCGTCGTCGGCATACTGGGGGTGGTCGCGGGCGAGCAGGGCGTCCAGCGCGGCGCCGGTGTTGGCGCGCTTGGAGAAGATGCCGAGCAGGGTGCGGGCCCGGGCGAAGCGCCGGCCGCGGGCCCCGAGCCCCGCCTCGGCCCGGAGCTGGCCCACGAGGGTCTCGGCGTCGCCCCGGTCGAGGATGGTGAAGCGGGGCGACCAGCCGAGCAGGGGGGCGTGGCGCCGCAGCAGGGCGTGGCCGAAGCTGTGGAAGGTGCCGCCGCGCACGGCCCGGGCCTTGGGGCCCACGAGGGCGGCGGCCCGGTCGAGCATCTCGGTGGCGGCCCGCCGGGTGAAGGTGAGCAGCACGATGCCCGCGGGCGGCGCGCCCTGGTCGATGAGCCAGGCCACCCGGTGGACGAGGGTGCGGGTCTTGCCCGTGCCGGCCCCGGCGATGACGAGGTGGGGGCCGGGCGGGGCGGTGACGGCGGCGCGCTGGGCGTCGTTGAGGCCGGAGAGGTCCATGCCACCAGCCTACGGGATGGCGCCGATGCGTGCAGCCAGGCGCGCGGCGGCCCGGCGGACCGAGTCGTCGGTGTCGACCGTCGCCAGGGCGTCCCAGGCCACCCAGCGCACGGCCTTGGCGTCGCTGCCGGCCCGGACGGCCCGGGTGGGCGCCCTGAAGGCGAAGCGCAGGTCGAGGTGGAGGTGGGCGGGCTGGCCCTTGGTGCCGGCGGGGACCTGGTGCACGTCGACGTCGAGCAGGCCGTCGAGGAGCAGGGGCGCGTCGACCAGGGCCGTCTCTTCGGCGAGCTCGCGCCGGGCGGCCGCGAGGGGGCTCGCGTCGGTCGGGGCGACGTGGCCGCCGGGCTGGATCCACAGCCCGAGGGCGGGGTGGTGGATCAGCAGCAGGGCCCCGAGGTCGGGGGCGGCCACCACCGCCGAGCAGGTGAGGTGGCCCGGGGCGAAGCTGTGCTTGGAGAAGGGGGCCGGGCTCTGGTCGAAGGCCGCGCGGAACCGTGCGAGAGCGGCGTGCTCCACGTCGTCTTGGGCGGTGTGGCCCGCGAGCAGGGCAGCGACCTGGGCCCGGTCCACCGGGGGCCTACTTGCAGGTCTTCTGGAGGGAGACCGTGCCGACCACGTCGACCGTGGGCCAGAGCTTGCTGACGCCGTCCTTGCCCTTGTGGAGGTCTTCGCAGACCTTGTTGAGGGCCGCGATGGCCGGCCCGCCGCCCCAGGTCTCGACGTCGAGGGTGCCGGTGAGGGTGAGGGTGTCGCCCTCGCCGGTGGCGAGCTTGACGGGCACCTCGTGGGTGGCGCCGTTCATCGTGACGGTGAGGGTGCCGGCGTCGGCGCTGGTGGCCTTGAGGGCGCCGGTGAGCTGGGCCGTGTCGGCCATGGTGCCGAAGAACTGCTCGGTGATCTTCTTGTCGCGGTCGGGGTTGTTCGAGTTGACCGAGGCGGTCTCGATGGCGAACTTCAGGCCGTCGATGGCCTTCCAGGCGCTGTCGGCGGGCTTGGCGCCCTCGACGCTGAGCTTGTCGAAGCCACCGCCCACACCGGCCTTCTCGGTGAACTTGTAGGCGGTCCACTTTGCGCTGCTGCCGGCGGCCTGGGCCGTGTAGGTGCAGCTCGGGGCGGCCTTGGCGGCGGGGGCCTCGGCCTTGGGGGCGGGGGCGGCGGGCTCGCTGTCGCCGCAGGCGGCGCCGAGCAGGGCAGTGGAGACGAGGAGGATGGCGCGCATGGGGGCTCCGGGGGGCCAGGGGATGGGCCCGTGTATCGCAGGCGCCCGGCCGGGCCCAACGGGGGATAGGACGGCCCCGCCCGGACCAGGAGGCCCCATGTCCGCTCCCGCTGTGCCGTCCCCCGCCGCCGTCCCCCGTCCCGGCGAGCTCGGGCCCATCCGGGGCAAGCGGGTGCTCGTGACCGGCGCCAGCAGCGGCATCGGCCTCGCCGCCGCGCGGGTGCTGGCGAGCCGCGGGGCCGAGCTCATCCTGCTCGGCCGCAACCCGCACAAGACCCGGGCGGCCGCCGACACCGTGCGGGCCGTCGCCGCGGCCCCCGTCCACCTGGCCTTCTGCGATCTGGCCTCCCTGGCCGACATCCGGCGGGCCATGGGCCGGCTGCGGGCCGACTTCGATCGCCTCGACGTGCTGCTCAACAACGCGGGCGCGATGCACACCACCCGCAAGACCAGCGCCGACGGCATCGAGCTGACCTTCGCGGTCGACCACCTCGGCTACATGCTGCCGACCCTGGCCCTGCTGCCCCTGCTGCGGGCGGCGCCGGCGGCCCGGGTGGTCAACGT
>CAXQUZ010000458.1:0-3725 GCA_964226865.1 Myxococcota bacterium
CTGCGAGATCCTCGAGCGGCTGCCGGGCCACAGCCTCGTGGGCCGCACCTACGCCCCGCTCTTCGACAGCTACCCCGAGCTGGCCGCCGAGGGCGCCTTCCGGGTGGTGGCCGACGACTACGTCACGGCCGACGACGGCACGGGCATCGTCCACCAGGCGCCGGCCTTCGGTGAGGACGACTGGCGGGTCTGCGAGCGCGAGGGCATCCCCCTGCGCGATCCCGTCGACGCCGAGGGCAAGTTCACCGCCGACGTGCCCCTGGTCGCGGGCATGCGGGTCAAGGAGGCCGACCCCGTCCTCATCAAGGACCTCAAGGACCGCGGCCGGCTGCTGCGCCACGACACCCTCGACCACGAGTACCCCTTCTGCTGGCGCTCGGGCACCCCGCTCATCTACAAGGCCATCTCGACCTGGTTTGTGAAGGTCACCGACATCAACGCGCGCATGGTGGAGCTCAACGAGCAGACCCGCTGGGTGCCCGACTACGTCGGCGACAAGCGCTTCTCGAACTGGCTCAAGGACGCCCGCGACTGGGCCATCAGCCGCAACCGCTACTGGGGCACCCCGCTGCCCATCTGGCTCTGCGACGGCTGCGACCACACCGAGGTCTTCGGCTCCATCGACCGGCTCAGCGAGCGGGCCGGCACCCCCGTGACCGACCTCCACAAGCACCACGTCGACAAGCTCCAGTTCGGCTGCCCCCACTGCGGCGGCACCCTCTCGCGGGTGCCCGAGGTGCTCGACTGCTGGTTCGAGTCGGGCTCGATGCCCTACGCCCAGAACCACTACCCCTTCGAGAACAAGGACCTCGTCGAGAACAACCTGCCGGCGGACTTCATCGCCGAGGGCCTCGACCAGACCCGCGGCTGGTTCTACACCCTGCTCATCCTGAGCACGGCGCTCTTCGACCGGCCGGCCTTCAAGAACGTCATCGTCAACGGCCTCATCCTCGCCGAGGACGGCCAGAAGATGTCGAAGCGGCTGCGCAACTACCCGCCGCCGGACGACGTCGTCGAGAAGCACGGCGCCGACGCGCTGCGCGCCTACCTCATCAACTCGCCGGTCGTCCGGGCCGAGCCCATGCGCTTCTCGGAGCGCGGGGTGCGCGAGGTGGTGCGCAAGGTGGTGCTGCCCCTGTGGAACGCCACGAGCTTCTTCCTCACCTACGCGGCGGTCGACGGCTGGACCCCGCCGGCCCAGCCCTCGCCGGTGGCCGAGCGCCACATCCTCGACCGCTGGGTCGTGAGCGTGCTCCAGTCCCTCGTGCGGGACGTGAACACCGAGATGGAGCACTACCGGCTCTACAACGTCATTCCCAACGTGCTCGGCTTCATCGACCACCTCACCAACTGGTACATCCGCCGGGGCCGCCGCCGCTTCTGGCGCACCGACGACGCCGCCGACAAGCAGCACGCCTTCGAGACCCTCTACGAGGTGCTCACCCTGTTCAGCCGGCTGCTCGCGCCCATCCTGCCCTTCATGGCCGAGGTGCTGTTCCAGCGCCTCGAGGCCGGCATCCGGGCCGGGGCCGAGGACTCCGTCCACCTCGAGCGCTTCCCCGCGGCCGACGAGAGCCTCGTCGATCCCGAGCTCGAGCAGGCCATGCAGGTCGTGCGCGACGCGGTCACCCTCGGCCGCAACCTGCGCGAGACCCACCGCATTCGGGTGCGCCAGCCCCTGCCGAAGCTCGAGGTGGCCGTCTCGGACGCGCCCATCCCGCCGGCGCTGCACGCGGTGATGGCGGGCATCGTCGCCGAAGAGCTCAACGTGCGCGAGGTGGCCTGGGTCGACGACCTCGGCGCCCACGTGGTCTGGTCGGCCAAGCCCGACTTCAAGGTGCTCGGCCGCAAGCTGGGCAAGAAGATGAAGGACGTGGCCAAGGCCGTGATGGCCCTGTCGAGCGCCGAGGTGAAGGCCATCGCCGACGGCGGCACCATCACGGTGGCCGACGAGGTGCTCGGGGCCGGCGACCTGCTCATCCAGCAGGAGTCGACGGGCAAGGGCGCGAGCGCCTCTGAAGGGGCCATCGCCATCCACCTCGACACCGAGATCACCGACGAGCTGCGCCGGGAGGGCCTCGCCCGCGAGCTGGTGAGCGGCTGCCAGAAGGCCCGCAAGCTGGCCGGTCTCGAGGTCGAGGACCGCATCGTGCTCAGCGTGCGCACCGACGACGCCGGCCTCCAGGCCGCCATCGCGGAACACCAGGCCTTCATCGCCAGCGAGACCCTCGCCGTGTCGCTCGCGCCCCTCGCCGTCGACCACACCGAGATGCAGATCGACGAGGTGGTCTACGCCGTGGCGGTGGCCAAGGCCTGATCGGCCCGGGCGCCCGCGCCCACGGGCTGCCCCGACACCCATCCCCCCCGGGGCCGCGGTCGGCGCCGGGGGGGCTGTGCGTCTCGGGGGGGCGGCTCAGAGGCCGACGGCGCCCTGGTAGAGCGAGACGCCGTCGGTGGCGGCGTACCAGAGGATGCGGCCGTCGGCGCTGAACTGGACCTCGAAGCTCTGGATGGTGCCCGTGCCGGCGGGCATGTCGGGGCTGAGGGTGGTCGCGCCGCCGCCAGAGGCCGGGCCCACCTCGATCTGGGGGTCGCCCGCCCCGTCCACCCAGGCCAGGGCGAGGGTGGCGCCGTCGGGGGCGATGGCGCCGGAGAAGACCGCCGAGGCGTTCATGCGCACGTGGCGCGGGGCCGTGGCCGGGTCGCTGCCGACCTCCTCGACCACGAGGCTGGCGGAGGTGGTGTCGCGCATTAGCAGCATGGTGGCGCCGCCGCCGGTGGCCACCCGGAAGGCCTCGGGCCGCACGTCGCCGAGGCTGGCGCTGGAGAGGTCTTCGGCCAGCAGCGTGGTGGGCTCGGTGAAGCTCGTCCACTCGTAGGTGCCGTTGTCGGCGCCGACGATGACGCCGGTGCCGTCGGGCCGGTAGTAGACGGCGCAGGCGTCGGTGCTGCCGAGGGTCTCGACGACACCGCCGGCGTCGTAGCTGGAGTCGCCGAGGGTGGTGGCCGTGCCGAGCAGCGAGCGGGGGGCGCCCGACTCTTCGTCGCAGGCGACCGCGTGCACGACGGCGTCCGGCCCGAGGGCCAGGGAGATGTTGCCCATGCGGCTGGCGTCGCGGCCGCTGAAGTTCACGCCGAAGCGGCGCTCGTCGCCGAAGTGGAAGCCGGCCAGGCGCAGCGAGGCCCGCTCGTTGCTCGGGGTGCGCAGGGCGACGGCTCCGTAGAGGGCGTCGTCGGTGGCCACGAGGGCCTGGCTGGTGAGCAGCTCGGCGTTGGGGTCGCTGAGGTTGCGCGACCAGTCGTAGAAGCGGGTGGGCTGGCCGCCGGGCTGGGCCACGGTCCAGCCGAAGGCGAGGGCCGAGTCCCAGTAGTCGGTGGGGGCGTCGGCGGGGTTGCCCTCCTCGTCGGGCATGCTGACCCGGGCCTGGGTGCAGAGCACGCTGGCGAAGAAGGTGGTGCTGTTGGCGGCGACCCGGACGTCCCGGGCCTCGGCGCAGCTGTCGAGGTGGGCGACCCGGTCGAGGTGGACCTCGTCGATCTCGCCGTCACCGTCCTGGTCGATGCCGTCGCCCAGCACCTCGAGGGCGCCCGGGTGGACCGTCGGGTCGCTGTCGTCGAGGTCGCCCTGCTCGGTGGCCCAGCCGTCGCCGTCGTTGTCGGTGAGGCCCGTGCCCGAGCCGCCGCCGTCGCTGCTGCCGCCGTCGCTGCCGCCGCTCATGCCCGAG
>CAXQUZ010000459.1:0-14332 GCA_964226865.1 Myxococcota bacterium
GGGCGCCACCGACGAGGCGGGCGAGCCCCGCGAGCTCACCGCGAGCGAGCGGCGTCGCCAGGAGCGCCGGCGCCTCCGGGAAGAGAACAGCGCCACCACCTGATGCTGCGCTCCGTGCGCGAGGGCCCTCCATGACCCGCACCGAGCTCGTGGATCGCATCGCCTACAGCAACCGGCTTCCCCGCCCCGTGGCGGAGGAAGCCGTGCGCGTCATGCTCCAGGCCGTCGAGGACGCGCTCGTCGCTGGTGGTGGGGCGGAGTTCCGGGGCTTCGGCAGCTTCCGGGTCCAGCGCTACGCGGCCTACACCGGGCGCAACCCCCGCACGGGCGAAGATGTGGAGGTCCCGGCCCAGCGCCGGGCGCTCTTCCGGCCGGGACGCCGCCTCAAGGAGGCCCTGGCCCTCTCCCTGGAGGACTGAGTCCTCCGTCCCCCGGGTCCCAGCGGCACCCCCGCCCCGGGACGCGAACCCGTCACGGCCCGCGGCGGCTGTGGCTCCTCCGAGACCGGATCCCGCGAATGCAAGGCTCTGTGGCCACCCCGGACCCCGGTGCGTCGAGCGGCGACGTGTTCGTCCTCGACACCAACGTCCTCCTCTACGATCCCCGTGCCCTCCACCACTTCGAGCGCCACGAGGTGGTGCTGCCGATCACGGTGATCGAAGAGATCGACCGCTCCAAGAAGGACCTCAACGACACGGGCCGCAACGCCCGCACGGTCTCGCGCATGCTCGACAGCCTGCGGGCGGCCGGCTCCCTCCAGACGGGGGTCCAGCTCTCGACCGGCGGCCGGCTGCGGGTCTCGATGGGCGACGACATCGCGCCGCTGCCCGAGGGCTTCGGGCCGGCGAGCAACGACAACCGCATCCTCGGCGCGGTGCTGGCCCTGTCGCGCTCGGACCGCACGGGCCGGGTCACCCTCGTGACCCGCGACACCAACATGCGCATCAAGGCCGACGCGCTCGGCCTCAGTGCCCAGGACTACCTCCACGCCCGCGTTCCGGTCGAAGAGCACTACTCGGGCGTCACCGAGCGCGGCCTCAGCGCGGCGCTCATGGGCGCGCTCTACCAGCGGGGCTGGATTCCCTGGGAGGCCGAGGCCGACGAGGCGGGCCGCCTCTACCCGAACCAGTTCGTGCTCTTCCGCCGCGAGGACGACCCGGGGGCCAGCGCCCTCGGTCGCTACGACGCACGCCAGGGCCGGGTGCGGCTGGTGGGGAAGCACAAGGACGGCGTCTGGGGCATCTTCGCCCGCAACAAAGAGCAGCGCTTCGCCCTCGACCTGCTGCTCGACGACTCGGTCTCGCTGGTCACCCTCGACGGCATGGCCGGCACGGGCAAGACCCTGCTCGCCATCGCCTGTGGCCTGCGCCTCGCGGCCGACGAGCACCGCTACCGGCGCTTGGTCGTCAGCCGTCCCATCTTCCCCCTCGGGCGCGACATCGGCTTCCTGCCGGGCGACATCTCCGAGAAGCTGAACCCCTGGATGAAGCCGGTCTTCGACAACCTCGAGCTGCTCGTGGGCAACTCCGAGCGCCACCGCCACCGGGGGCGGGGCGGCGAGGACGCGGCGCCCGACTACCAGCCGCTGCTCGACCAGGGCCTCATCCAGGTCGAGCCCCTGACCTACATCCGCGGGCGCTCCCTGCCCCACCAGTACCTCATCGTGGACGAGGCCCAGAACCTCACCCCCCACGAGGTCAAGACAGTGCTCACCCGCGCCGGTGAGGGCACGAAGGTGGTCTTCACGGGCGACCCCCAGCAGATCGACAACCCCTACGTCGACGCCTCGTCGAACGGACTGACCCACGTGATCGAACACTTCAAGGACTCCCCCGTGGCGGGCCATGTGACCCTGAAGAAGGGCGAGCGCTCCGAGCTGGCCGAGCTGGCCGCGAGGGTGCTGTGAGCCGCCGGGGCGCACCGGGCGGCGACCGGCCCCGGCGCGGCGGACCGGGCGGCGAGCGTGCGGGTCGCGATCGGCGCGACGGGGGGCCCCGGGGCCGCGGCCGCAGCGATCGGGGCGAGGGCCGCGGGGGACCGCCCCGGAGCCGCCGCGATCACGCGCTGCCCAAGGCCTTTCGCGAGCTCGATCAGCTCGAGGGCCGCAACGTCGTGGTCGAGGCCCTGTGGCGCCAGCGGCGCCGGGTGGTCGCGATCTACCTCGACGAGCGGGCCCGCCCCGACGCCAAGGTCACCCGCATCCAGGAGCTCGCCGCCGAGCACGGCGTGACCGTGAAGCGCGTGCCTCGCCAACACCTCGACGAGCTGTGCATCGGCGGCGTCCACAACGGGGTGCTGGCCTGGGCCGAAGAGCTGCCGGCCTACACCATCCGGGGCCTGCTCTCCGAGCTGGAGGAGGAGGCGGTCGAGCCCTGCATCGTGCTCGTCGACGAGGCCAGCTACGAGCACAACCTGGGCGCCGTCATGCGCAGCGCCCTCGGCGCGGGCGTGCACGGGGTGGTCGTGCCCACCCGCCGCGGCAAGGGCCTGTCGCCGGTGGTCCACCGGGTCTCGATGGGGGGCGCCGAGGGCGTGCCGCTCATCCGCGAGGGCCTGTCGAGCAGCCTCGCCACCCTGCGCCGCGCGGGGGTGCGGACCATCGGGTGCGACATGGACGGGGATCCCCTCTGGGACGTGGACCTCACGGGCCCCGTCGCCATCGTCCTGGGCGGCGAGGGCAAGGGCCTCAGCCCCACCCTGCGCCAGCGCTGCGACCAGATCGCCGCCGTGCCGCTCCAGGGCCAGCTCGAGTCGCTGAACCTGAGCGTGACGGCCAGCGTCTTCTTGTTCGAGCGGGTGCGCCAGCTCCGCGAGCTGGCGGCCCAGCGCGCGGCGGCCGCGGCCCCCCTGGCACCCGGAGATCGCCTGTGAACATCCTCGCCGCAGTCGTCCTGATTGCCGTCCTCGTCATCATCCACGAGTTCGGCCACTTCATCGTGGCAAAGGCCTGCGGCGTGGCGGTGCCCGTGTTCTCGATCGGCTTCGGCCGGCGGGTGGTGGGCATCGAGCTGGGGGGCACCGACTACCGCATCTCGGCGCTGCCCTTCGGTGGCTATGTGCGCATGGCGGGTGCCGACGCCCACGGCGTCTTCGAAGAGGAGGACGAGCTCGAGGATCCGCGCCAGAGCTTCCACAACCGCCCCCTCTACCAGCGCATCCTCGTGACCCTGGCCGGGCCCGTCTTCAACCTCGTGCTGCCCTTTGTGGTCTTCACGGTGCTGCTCATGGGCGGCGAGCCCCAGCCCGCGGCCCGGGTGGGGCACGTGGTCGCCGACAGCGTGGCGGCCGCGGCGGGCATCGAGGCGGGTGACCTCATCGTCTCGCTCAACGGCATCGAGACCCCCGCCATCTCCGAGTTCAACGACGCCTTCGAGACCCTCGCCGTGGGCACGGTGCCCCTCGAGGTCGAGCGGGACGGCGAGCGGCGCGCCCTCGAGCTGGTCGTGCCCGAGGGCTTCGGCGAGCGGGGCCTCGGCATCTCGCTGAGCGCCCCCGACACGATGGTCGGCGTGAGCGACCCCGCCTCGCCGGCGGGCATGGCCGGTGTCGAGACGGGCGACCGGGTCCTCGCGGTGGGCGACGCCGCGGTGGCCGACTGGGTCGAGCTGAACAAGGCCCTCGCCCAGGCCGGGCCCACGGCGCGCCTCACGGTCGAGGCCGAGGAGGGCGAGCCGCGCACGGTCGAGCTCCGCGCCAGCGACTGGCGGCCCACGACCATCGGCCGGGCGCCCGCCCCCGCCGAGACCTGGGGTCTGGCCAGCGCCCTGCTCTTCGTCGGCCACGTCGAGGAGACCGTCAGCGACGAGAACGGCTTCCTCGGCGAGCTGCGGCCCTCGCCGGCCGGCTCCCAGGCGCCTGCCTTCCTCGCGGGCATCCACGAGGGTGACCACCTCATCGCCATCGACGGGGCGCCGCTCTCTCGCTGGGGCGACGTCACCCGCAGCATCCGGGGCGCGATGGTGGGCGAGGGCAAGGACGCCGAGGTCCAGCCCGTCCAGGTGAGCGTGCTCCGGGCGGGCGAGCTGCTCGAGCTCAGCATGACGCCCCGCATCATCGAGCACACCAACGCCTACGGCCACTTCGAGGTGCGCCCCATCATCGGGGTCTCGGCCCTCGGCCGCTGGGCCCAGCCCACGATGGTGCGCCGCTACTACGCGCCGGTGCCGGCCATGGCCCGGGCCGCCGAAGAGACCACCCTCATCGCCGGCCACATCGTCGACCAGCTCGGCAAGCTCGTCACGGGCGAGGCCGCCTTCGACAAGTCCGTGGGCGGGCCTGTCGAGATGGTGCGCCAGGCCTCGAAGGCTGCCGAGAAGGGCATCTTCGACTATGCCCGCCTCATGGGCATGCTCAGCCTCTCGCTGGGCATCGTGAACCTGCTGCCGGTGCCCGTGCTCGACGGCGGCCAGCTCCTCTTCTTCCTGCTCGAGGGCATCCGGGGCCGGCCGGTCTCGGTGGCCATGCGCGAGCGGGCGCTCCAGGTGGGCGTGCTCGTGATGGTGCTGCTGATGCTGGCGGTGCTGGTCAAGGACGTCAGCGTGCTGGTGGGCGACGTGCTGGGGGCGGGATGAGCCCGGCGCCGGCCGTCATCGCGGTCGACACGGCGGGTCCGGTGGTCGGGGCGGCGCTCGTCCGGGACGGGGCGGCGCCGGTGGCCTGGTCCGCCCGGGCCGGTCGCGGCGCCGACGCCGTGCTCGTGCCGGCCCTCGCCGAGCTCCTCGCCCAGGCCGGGCCCGGGCTCCAGGGCATCGCCGTGACCGTGGGGCCCGGGGCCTTCACGGGGCTGCGGGTGGGGCTGGCCATCGCCTCGGGCCTCGCCCTGGCCCGGGGGCTCCCGCTCCTGCCGATGGGCTCGCTGGCGGCCCGGGCCTTGCTGGCGCCGGGCGCGCCGGTGGTGCTCGCCCTGCTCGACGCCCGAAAGCGCCGCTTCTACGGGGCCAGCTTCGCCCTGGACGGCCCGGTGCCGCGGCCGCTACAAGATGCCGTAGATGCCGATCTGGACAGCATCCTCGCGGGTCTGCCCGCGGGCGCGGTGGCGACGGGGGAGGGGGCCCAGGTGGCGGCCGAGGCCCTCGCGGCGGCCGGGGTGCCGATCGCGCCCGACGCCGCGGACTCTCCGGCCCTGGTCCTCGCCCGCCACGCGGCCTCGGGGGCCCTGGCGGCCTGTGACCCGGCCGCGGTCCGCCTCCGCTACATCCGACCGCCGGATGCCAAGGTCCCCACGGGCCTCTCTCTGCTCTCTCCCTCCTGAGCGGCGGCCGCGGCCCCGTGCGGGGCCCCCGATGTCCGGGCCCTCCGCGCGGCCCCGGCCCGGCCCGTCGCTGGATCCTCTCCCTCCCGGAACCTCCATGTCCACCTCGGATGCTGCCCCCCAGGGGGGCCTCCACATCGCTGTTCTCGGAGCCTCGGGCTCCGCCGGCGAAGACATCGTCCGCAGCCTCCACCGATCGAGCCTCGCCGTCGGGGCCTGGACCCTGGTCGGGGGCCCGGCCGGCCGCCGCCGGTCGCTCGAGCTCGACGGCGTGGACCACACCGTGCACGGCTTCCCCGGCGCGGACGAGGTAGCCGAGCTCGTCGCCGACGCCGATCTCGTGATCTGCGCCTGCCCGCCCGCCGTCACCCGCGAGGTGGCGCTGTCCATCACCGAGGCGGGGCCGGCCCTCATCGATCTCGGCGGGGCGGTGCTCGGCCAGGGCGCCTTCGGGGTGGGCCTGGCCGGCGGCATCGACGAGGAGCGCTTCCGCGAGAGCCGCATCCTCTCGACCCCCGCGGCCCCCGGGGTGCTGCTCGCCACCCTGCTCGCGCCGATGGTGCCCCTGGGCCTCCACAGCGCCCGGGGCACGGTCATGGTCTCCGCCGGTGTCGACGGCCGCGAGGGCGTCGAAGAGCTCAGTGCCCAGGTCGTGGCGCTCTTCAACCACGCCGACCCGCGCCGGGTGCTCTACCCCGAGGGCCTCGCCTTCGACCTCCACGCCCAGGTCGGCGCGCGCACCCCCGAGACCGGCTGGACGGCCTCCGAGCGCCGCCTGGCCCTCGAGCTCGGCGCCGCCCTGCGCCGTCCCCCGGCCGACTTCGCCTTCACGGTGGCCCGCGTGCCCCTGTTCACGGGCGTCGCAGCCTCGGTCCACCTCCGCTTCCACCAGCGGGTCGAGGCCGCCCACCTGGGCCAGCTCCTCGCCCACCTGCCCGTGCTGCGGCTCGAAGACCCCGTCCCCGGGCCGCGCCACCTCGACGAGTCCGCGACCGCCCGGGTGGGCCGCCTGCGCGACGATCCGGGCGGCGACGTCGTCCACCTCTGGGTCGCAGCCGACAACCTGCGCTTCGGTGCCTCGGCCACTGTCGTGGCCCTCGTGCGACAGCTCGTCAGCAACGAGCTGCTCTGAGCCGGGGCGGGCCCGGGCGGCTGACAGATTGTCGCCCGGGGTCCGGGGCCGGGCCCCAGGATTGCGATGTCCTGGGGCTTCGTTATTGGCCCGAGTCTTGCTTTGCGATCGTGCGGCGCCCGCCGGGTGCCCGCTCCCCTGGAAGGGTCCATGTCTGCCTTGCTCCTGCTCGCCGCCGCGCTGCCGGCCCTCGCCGCCGAAGATCGCGTCGCGGCCCGCATCGCCCACGGCTCGAACATCGACGATGTGGTCGCTGTGGACAGCGGCCACTGGATCGCCGGCCGGGTGGCCAGCTCGGGCGAGGTGGCGGTGCTCGACGGCTGGAGCTGGGAGCTCACGGTGCTCGACCCCTGCGGCAGCGCCTCGGCCACGGCGGTCGGCGGCCGCCCCGGGGGCTCGCGCATCTTCGTCGGATGCAGCGACGCCACCGTCCGGATCCTCGACCCCACCTCGACCGGTGACTTCGACGTCTCCACGGCCTCGGTCTCGCTCTCGGGCGCGGTGACGGGCATCGCGGCCAACGACAGCAACGTCTTCGTGTTCACGGGTGCCCAGAGCGCCGGCGGCGCGGTCGCGGTCGCCACCCTGACCCCGGCCACCGGCGCCGAGACCGGCACGGTGATGGGCTTCTCGCTGCCCGCGGCCCTCGAAGATGTGGCGGCCAACGAGGTCGCCGTGATGGCCACGGCGGGCACGGGCACCTGGAGCGGCTCCTCCATCGGCGGCGCTGGCCTCACCAGCTTCGGCTTCCCGGCCGGCGACTACACCGACGTCATCGCGGTCAGCGACAACGAGTTCATGGCCGCCGCCGGCGACGCGGGCCTCGCCTACCTCGTGTGGGGGGCCACCGGCGGCAGCGTCCGCGCCGGCTCGGCCCTGGGCCGCGCCCGGGCCCTCGGCTGGTACCTCGGCACCCCCATCGTCTCCGACAGCTCCGCCAACGAGCTGGTCCTGCTCGACCTCGACAGCGACGGCCTGCCCACGGGCACCCGCCTCGGCACCATCGACCCGCCCGATGATGCGGCGGGCGAGGACGCCGTGGAGTTCGCCGATCTCGACGACCACACCGTCGCCGTGACCGACGGTGGCAGCTTCTGGGTCATCACCGATGCGCCCTGGGTCGAGGCCTCCGCGCCCTCTGTCGCCGGGGGCACCATCGGGACCGAGTTCTCGTTTTCTTTCGTCTCGGACCGCGACGGCAGCTACCAGATCCGCCGCGGCGCCGACACCAACACCTCCGGCAGCCAGCTCGCCGAGGGCGACGTGGCGGCCGGCGAGACCGTCGAGCTGGCCTTCACCATCGAAGACAGCTGGGACGAGGGGCGCAACCCCCTGCGCATCGTGGTCCGGGACGCCGACGACAGCTCCATCGGCCACGACACGGTCTACGTGACCAACGACGAGCCGCCGGGGGCCGTGACCCTGCGCCGCAGCAGCGTGCGCGAGGTCGACAGCAGCCTCGTGGTCCAGTTCAAGGGCCTCACGGCCGACGACATCGACCACTACAAGATCTGTCAGAGCGACGAGCCCTTCTCCCGCGCCGACTGGGCCGACTGTGCGGGCTCGTCCACTTCCCCTTGCGGTCCCACCGACTTCGCCGAAGAGGACGGTCCGTCCTCCCCGGTGCGGGTCGACGCCGGTGATCCCGGTGAGACCGTCGAGGTCGACCTTTCCCCACTGACCAACGGCCAGACCTACCACATCGCGGTACGTGCCTACGACGCGAGCGGCCTGGAGGGCAGCATGAGCAACGTGATCTCCGGAACCCCCGTCGTGGGCCTCGGGCCGGCATCCCTGGCTGGCGAGACCGGCGGCTGGGGCTGTGCCGCCTCGGGCGCCGCTGGCTCGGGCCTCGCCCTCGGCCTCTTCGGCCTGCTGGGCGCGCTCGGCCGCCGCCGCCGCGGCGCCCTGATGGGGGCCGGCCTCGTGGGCCTGGGCCTCTTCAGCTCGGCCGCCGAGGCCACCGAGACCTACGACGAGCCCAAGCGGCGCGGCACGGCCGAGTTCCGCTACGGCTTCTACGAGCCGGCCGACCCGAACCTGACCGCCGTCATGGGCGAGAGCAACCACGACGTGCTCTGGCTCGAGGCGGGCCCCCACATCATCAAGCAGTTCGAGCTGAAGGTGGGCCTGGGCTGGTACCAGGAGGTCGACCAGGCGCTGTCTCCCACCGGTGGCCGCACGGACGACTTCGCCATGGTGACGGCCCTGCCCCTGTCGGCCTCCGGCACCCTGCGCCTCGACTTCTTCAAGGACCAGCCCATCGTGCCCTACGCCGGCGCGGGCGTGCAGATGTGGCCCTGGAAGGAGACCTTCTCGGTCTCGGGCGCGAAGACCAACGGCGGCAAGTTCGGCTGGCACTGGAACGCCGGTGGCCAGATCCTGCTCGATGCCTTCGATCGGGGCGCGGCGAGCAAGCTCCAGGCCCGGACGGGCATCGACAACACCTGGCTGGTCGTCGACTTCCGTGACCAGACCATCGGCGAGAACGTCGACGGCCTCACCTTCTCGGGCACCATCCTGGGCATCGGCCTGAAGCTCGACTACTGAGCCCGATCCGGCCGTCGCCTCCCGGTGCGGAGGGGCGGCGCCTGGCCCGTGCGGAGCGGCGATGACGACCCCCCTCTTCAGGTGGCGGCTGCGCCTCGCCTGGTTCGGTGACGCCTACGTCGGCTGGCAGCGCCAGCCCAACGGGCTCTCGGTCCAAGAGGTCGTCGAGGACGCCGTCTCTGGCTTCTTCGGCGGGGTGCCGGTCATCGCCCGGGCGGCGGGCCGCCTCGACGCTGGCGTCCACAGCCGGGGCCAGGTGGTGGTGGTCGACGTCCCCGTCCAGCGCAGCTCGCGGGCCTGGGTGCGGGCGCTGGCGACCATCTTTCCCGACGACATCACCTGCCTCGCGGCCGAGCCCTGCGCGCCCGACTTCGAGCCCCGCCGCGACGCGGTGGGCAAGCACTACCGCTACCGGTGGCTCGAGCGCTGGCCCCACTGCCCCTTCCGGGCGAACCGCACCTGGCACATCCGCCGGCGCCTCGACGTGCCGGCCATGGACGCCGCCGCCCAGGTGCTCCAGGGCACCCACGACTACTCGGCCTTCCGGGCCGCCGGCTGCACGGCCAGCTCGCCGGTGCGCGCCATCCGCCACATTGCGGTGCGCCGGGTGGCCGACGAGGTCCACCTCGACGTGCGGGGGCCGGCCTTCCTGCGCCACCAGGTGCGCATCATCGCCGGCACCCTCACCCAGGTCGGCGTGGGCCGCTTCGACGCCGATCGGGTCGCCGCCATCCTCGCGTCGGGCTGCCGGCGCCAGGCCGGGCTGACCGCGCCCGCCTGGGGGCTCTGGCTGGAGGAGGTGCTCTTCGAGCCGCCGCTGCACTGGGACGAGACCGCGGGGGACGCGTGAGCTCCGCCCGCCGGGCCGCTGTGGTGCTGCTCGGCGCGGGCCTGCTCGCGGCCGGGGCCTGGGCCTGGCTGCGGGATCCGGCCGCGGGCGCGCGCGCGCGGGTGGCGGCGATCCAGGGCACGCTCAGCGCAGGGGAGGGGACGGGCCCTGGCTGGCGCACGGCCCCCCGTCGGCCCGCCCTGCCGCTGGCCCGGTCCGCGGCACGGCCCGGGGTGGAGGGCGAGAGCCCCCTCGGGCTCGTGCTCATCTCGGCGGCCCGGGGCGACGGCCGCGGGGTCGCCCCGGAAGACTGGCCGGCACTGCTGGCGGTCGCTGCAGCGGACCGGCCGGCCGATCCGCTCCTTCCGGTGGCCGAGGCCCTCGTGGCGATCCGTGCCGATCGACCCGCGACCGTGCCGCCGGGCGACGGCCCCTGGCATGCCTGGGCGCGCCTGGTCCAGGCCCAGCGCACCGCTCCGGACACCGTGGGAACGGCCGCGCTTGCGCTGCTCTCGGTCTGGCCTGGCCACCCGGAGGCCTGTGCCGCGGGGCTCCGCTGGGGCCTGTCGCGGGGGCGGCTCGCGCTGGCCGAAGAGGTCGGTCGCCGCTGTGGCCAAGACGGGGCTGTGCTCGGGCGCCTCCAGGGGGAGCTGCGCGATCAGCTCGGCGACGCGCCCCGTGCCCGGGCGGCCTTCTCGGCGGCGGGCGCGGACCTGCACGCGGCGGCGGTGGCCTGCCAGGGCGGCGCTCCGCTGGCGGCAGAAGACCGGGCGGCCCTCGCGGCGCCCGTGCCCCCGGCCCGCCTCCACGCGGCCTGGTGTGCCCTCGCGGCGCACGACCCGGACGCCATCCGGACCGCCCGCCGGGCCCTCGCCGACACCCCCACCCTCGACCCTCCCTTTCGGCTCGCCCGTGCGGCCCTGGCCCTCGCAGAGGGGGCTCCCGTTGCCGCCCGGGCGGCCCTCGGCACCCTCGACACCGCCCGGGCCGAGGTGCTGCGGGGCCGGAGCCTCGCCCAGGAGGGCGACCGGGCGGGGGCCCGTGCAGCCTTCCGGGCCGCCCGCGACCAGCTCCCCCACACCCGGGCCATCCGCGACGCCTGGCGTGTCGCACTGCCGGAGGACGGCCCCCCCACCGGTCCGCTGCCGGGCGGCGCGGGCGACCCGGGCGACCCGCTGCTGCTCGGGCTGTCGGATCCGGTCGGGGACCGGGCGCGGCCCTGGTTTCTCGTTGCTGGCCTCGACAGCCCCGCGGCCTGCCCGCTCTGTGCGGTTGCGGGAGATCTGGCCCCGGCGCTCGCCGGTCCCGGCGGGAGCCCCCCGGCGCGCGACCCGTGGCAGACGCCGCCCCTGAGCCCACCAGAAGGCCCCGGTGGAGACCTTCTTCGTGCATGGCATGCCCGGGATGAGGACCCGGCTGGCGCCCGTGCAGAGATCGACCGGCTGATCCCGGCGCATCCGACCCTGCGCGAACTCGCCCGACTGCGTTACGCGGTGGACTCTGCCGACGACGCCGGGCCTCCCTGAGGTGCCTGCGGCGACGGCGGCCGGGACTCGTTGTCTGCGGCCGTGCACGGTGCTTCCGCGCCCGCCGGCTTGACAAGGCAGCCCAGAGCCCATAAGCCCGCGCGGGCTCGGCGTGGACCGAGCCGGCGAGCCGATGGCCCCTGGTCGCTCCAGGCCCCGGAGGGCATCTGCCCTCGCCGGACCACTCGCTTCGAGCCCGTGGGCACCCGTCCTCCCCTTGGACGACGCGCCTGCGACCCTCGGGCCCCGCCTCCTTTCTTTGGCTGACGGACCTCCGCCCTCATCGACGCCTCGCGGCCTGACCGCGGACCGCGAACCGGGCTCAATCGTCCTGACAGTCCACGCTTTCAAGCCCTCCCCCGACTCTTTTCTGGTGATTCGATGAGTACGACCATTGCCCGGCCGGCCACCGTGCAGCATGGCTGGTTCGTGATTGACGCTGAGAACGAAGTGCTGGGTCGCCTTGCCACCCGCATCGCCACCGTTCTTCGCGGCAAGCACAAGCCGACCTTCACCCCCCACGTGGACTGCGGCGACTTCGTCGTCGTGATCAACGCCGACAAGGTGCGTCTGACTGGCAACAAGCTCGATGCCAAGCAGTACCACCGCTACAGCGGCTACCCGGGCGGCCTCCGCAGCCGCACCGCTCGCGAGGTGCTCGACACCCATCCCGAGCGCGTGCTCGAGGCGGCGGTGAAGCGCATGCTCCCGAAGAACCGTCTCTCCCGTCAGGTTTTCAAGAAGCTGAAGGTCTACGCTGGTGGTGAGCATCCTCACTCTGCGCAGGCTCCCCAGCAGTTCCCCGCACACGTCTGAGAGGGCGCCGAGCCATGGCCAACACTCTGCAGCACTACGGTACCGGCCGGCGCAAGACTTCGGTCGCCCGCGTCTACCTCCGTCCCGGCACCGGCCGGATCATCGTCAACAAGCGTGACCTCGACGAGTACTTCGAGCGCGAGAGCACCAAGCTCGTGCTTCGTCAGCCGCTCGACATCACCGAGACGGGGTCCACCTACGACATCCTCGTGACCGTCCACGGCGGTGGCAAGACCGGCCAGGCCGGCGCTGTCCGCCTCGGCATCTCGCGGGCCCTGTGCGAGGCCAACCCGGCCTTCCGCCCGGCCCTCAAGAAGGCCGGCCTCCTTCACCGCGACGCCCGCAAGGTCGAGCGCAAGAAGTACGGCCAGCCCGGTGCCCGCAAGCGCTTCCAGTTCAGCAAGCGCTAGGACGCAACATGGGACAGCCGCGAACCATCGCGGCCATCCCTGTCCGCCTCGAAGCCTCCCGGCTTCCCGGCAAGCCGCTCGTCGACCTCGGCGGGCGGTCTGTCGTTCTCCGGGTGCTCGACGCGGTCCGGGACTGCCGCCGCCTCCAGCCGGTGGTGGTCACCGATGCTCCCGCCGTCGCCGCCCACGTCGAGGCGGCCGGCGGCACGGTGCTCCTCGATCCGCGCCCCGCACGCACGGGCTCGGACCGCATCGCCGCCGCCCTCTCGGACCTCCCGGGCGGCATGCCCCCCGACGACGGCTGGGTGCTCAACGTCCAGGGCGATCAGCCAGGGCTGCGGGCGGCAGCCCTCGGCGCCCTCCTCGACGCCGCGGCGGCCGCCCCGGCGGACTGTGCGCTGCTGACGCTCTCGGCGCCGCTGGACGGGGATCCGGCGGATCCCGCGCGGGTCAAGGTGGTCACGGACGCGACCGGCCGGGCCCTCTTCTTCTCGCGTGCGCCCCTTCCCCACGGCGGCCCCCACCGCGTCCACCTCGGCGTCTATGCCTTCCGGGTGGCCGCCCTGCGCCGCATGGCCGCCCTGCCCACGGGCCCGCTCGAGCGGTCCGAGTCCCTCGAACAGCTGCGGCTGCTCGAAGATGGCGCACGCATCGATGTTCTCCACCTGGCCCGCGGCTGGTCCTCGATCGACACCCCCGCTGATGTTGCCCGCTGGCACCACCGGGCGGGCCGGCTCGGTTAGTCGCCCCGCGGCAGAGCCCCCCCGAACCCCCTTGATCCTGAGAGGCCTCCATGCACAAGAAGTTCATCTTCGTCACGGGGGGCGTGCTCTCGTCCCTGGGCAAGGGCCTCTCGGCCGCGGCCATCGGCGCCATCCTCGAGGCCCGGGGGCTCCGGGTGACCATCATCAAGATGGACCCCTACATCAACGTCGATCCCGGCACGATGAGCCCCTACCAGCACGGTGAGGTCTTCGTCACGGACGACGGTGCCGAGACCGACCTCGACCTCGGCCACTACGAGCGCTTCGTCAGCACCCCCTTCTCGCAGCGCAACAACTTCACGACCGGTCGCGTCTACAGCAACGTCATCGAGCGCGAGCGCAAGGGCGAGTACCTGGGCCGCACGGTCCAGGTCATCCCCCACATCACCGACGAGATCAAGCGGCTGCTGTGGGAGGGCGTCGAGAACGTCGACGTGGGCATCATCGAGGTGGGCGGCACCGTGGGCGACATCGAGTCCACGCCCTTCCTCGAGGCCATCCGCCAGTTCCGCCTGGACGTGGGCGCCGAGAACGTCCTCTACG
This sequence comes from Myxococcota bacterium, assembly GCA_964226865.1. Lineage (GTDB taxonomy): Bacteria > Myxococcota_A > UBA796 > UBA796 > UBA2385 > CAXQUZ01. The sequence continues at coordinate 13,822 of CAXQUZ010000459.1, forward strand.
TGCACGTCACCCTCGTGCCCTACCTGCGCGCGGCTGGCGAGCAGAAGACCAAGCCCACCCAGCACAGCGTCAAGCAGCTCCGTGAGATCGGCGTCCAGCCCGATGTGCTGCTCTGCCGCACCGAGCGCGACCTCCCCAAGGAGATCCGCGACAAGATCGCCCTGTTCTGTGATGTCGACAAGGACGCCGTCATCGCGGCGCCGGACGTCGAAGACATCTACGAGCTGCCCCTGGTCTTCCACCGCCAGGAGCTCGACAGCCTGCTCCTGTCGCGGCTCGGCATCTGGGCCGCCAGCGCCCGCCTCGAGAAGTGGGAAGAGCTGGTCGAGCGTCGCCGCAACGCGCGGAAGACCGTGACCGTCGCCATCGTGGGCAAGTACGTCCACCTCGCCGACACCTACAAGTCGCTCAACGAGGCCCTGGCCCACGGCGGTGTGGCGAACCGGGTGCGGGTCGAGCTGGCCTACGTCGACAGCGAGGCCCTCGACCCGGACGACCCGGGCGCCGGCCT
>CAXQUZ010000460.1:0-13746 GCA_964226865.1 Myxococcota bacterium
GTTCGTGCCGATGGGCGGTCCCGACGGCGGCAACGGCGGCCGGGGCGGCGACGTCATCCTCAAGGCCACCAACCGCCGCAGCTCGCTGCTCGAGTTCCGTGGCCAGACCCACTGGCGGGCCGAGCGGGGCCAGCACGGCCTCGGCAAGCAGATGACCGGGGCCCGGGGGGCGCCGGCGATCATCCACGTGCCGGTCGGCACCCGCGTCGTCGACATCGACGAAGACACCATCCTCGGCGACCTCACCGAGGACGGGGACGAGCTGGTGGTGGCACAGGGCGGCCGCGGCGGCCTCGGCAACCTCTTCTTCAAGTCGAGCACCAACCGCGCGCCCCGGAAGGCGACCCCCGGCGGCGAGCCCGAGACCCGCCACCTGCGCCTCGAGCTGCTGCTCATGGCCGACGTGGGCCTGCTCGGCTACCCGAACGCCGGCAAGAGCACCCTCATCTCGAAGCTCTCGGCCGCCCGGCCCAAGATCGCCAGCTACCCCTTCACGACGCTGGTGCCGAGCCTCGGCGTGGTCCGCATGGGCTACGAGAACTTCGTCATTGCCGACATTCCCGGCCTCATCGAGGGCGCGGCCGACGGGGCGGGCCTCGGGCTCCAGTTCCTCCGCCACCTCTCCCGCACCCGGCTGCTGCTCCACCTGCTGAGCCTCGCCCCCGACGAGAAGCTCAGCGCCGCCGAGCGCTACCGCAACATCCGCCGCGAGCTTGCGCGCTACGACGCCAGCCTCGGCGAGCGGCCCGAGCTCATCGTCCTCACCAAGACCGACATCCTGCCCCCCGAGGCGCTCGCCGAGGTGATCGCCGAGGTCCAGGCCGAGCTGCCCGCCGACACCCCCGTGCTCTGCATCTCGTCGCTGGCCGGCGAGGGCCTCGACGCCCTCAAGACCCGCTGCTGGGATCTGGTCGAGGCGCTGCGGGCCGAAGAGGCCGCCGAGGGTGCCGAAGAATGAGGGCGGCCCTGCTGGTGCTCCTGGGTGGCTGTGCGGACGACCCCCAGGTCGCTGCGCTCGCCGAGGTGTCGCAGCAGCTGTCCTTCGAGTCGGTCGATCAGCTCGGCCCCCACCACTTCCTGGGCAGCCTCCGCCACGAGCGGGAGCGCTCGGACGGCTCGGTGGGCACGACCGATGAGGCGGTCGAGATCCGCTGGCAGGACTGGGACTCCTTCGAGTACCGCCGCACGGTCGACAGCGAGCTCGAGAGCGCGGTGATCGCGCGGGACGGGGTGCCCTGGGCGCTGCTGGCCGACGGCAGCTGGCGCGAGGGCCAGGACGCCGAGCCCCACCGCCTCGAGCTGCGCCAGTCCTGGAACGCCTGGGACCAGGCCCTGGAGCCCTACCGGGGCCGCATCGACTACACCGACCGGGGCACCGAGGTGGTCGAGGGCCGCAACGCCCGCCGCTACGGGCTCAGCCTCGCGCCCCTGCCCGCGCCCGCGGCGTCTCCCGCCAAGGGCGGCAAGTCGCGCAAGGCCAAGGCCCGGGCCGCCGCTGAAGACCCCCAGGGCGACCGCCTCGTCTCCATCTCCGGCGAGGTCTGGGTCGACGAGGCCACGGCGGTGCGGCTGCTGGCCGACGTGACCGCCGCGCGGGTCCACCGGGGCCGCCGCCACACGGTGACCCTCAAGGTCGTGCGCTCCGACGTGGGCCGCGACCAGAAGATCCAGCCTCCCCCCAACGTCTCCGCCGCTCGCCAGCGCGTCCGCACCCGTCCGGGACGCGCGCCGCCGTCGGCACCACCGAACCCGAACCCCGAGGGCACGAGCCCATGACGAACGACAACGACGCGGTCGAGACCGCCGACGACACGCTCCAGGACGAGACGGAGCTTGCCCACGACGAGCACGACGAGGTCGACCCGATCGTGCTGCCCATGGTGCGCCTCGCCGTCACGGCGGTCAGCGACGTGAAGGCCGAGGACATCCGCGTGATCGACGTGGAGGGGCGCTGCTCCTACTGCGATCTGCTCGTCGTCTGCACCGGCAAGGCCGACCGCCACGTGCGCGCCATCGCCGGCAACCTCGTCGCGGAGCACAAGCGCCTGCGCGGCAAGCCGCCCCTCGGCGTCGAGGGCCTCGCCGGTGGCCGGTGGGTGCTGGTCGACCTGGGCGACGTGCTGGTCCACATCTTCGACGAGTCGTCCCGCGGCTACTACGACATCGACGGCCTCTGGCTGGACGCCCGCGAGGTGGGCATGGACGAGCTCGGCCTCGCGCCGGACGGCTCGCTGCCCCGCGACGAGGACGGGGCTGCGTCCTCGTGAAGTGTGTGCTGCTGCGGGTGGGCAAGGGGCGCTGCGGCTGGGCCGACACCGCCACCGAGGACTACACCCGCCGCTTCTCCCGCAACATGCCGTGGGAGGAGCACCGCCTGAAGACCGAGCCTGAGCGGGGCGACATCGACCGGGTGCGCCAGCGCGAGGGCGAGCGCATCCTCGGGCGGCTCCAGCCGGGCGACTTCCTCGTGGTGCTCGACGAGCGCGGCAAGGCCCTCGACACGGGGGGCTTCACCCGCATGCTCCAGCGCGCCCAGAACCAGTCCACCCGGCGCCTCGTCTTCGCCATCGGGGGCCCCCACGGCCACGGGCCCGCGGTGCGCAAGCGGGCCGATGTGGTGCTGCGGCTGTCGTCCCTGGTGCTCAACCACGAGCTCGCCCGGGTGATCCTCGCCGCGCAGCTCTACCGGGTGAGCACGATCCTCTGGGGCGGCGGCTACCACCACGCCTGAGCCGCCCGGGCCGGGTGACACAGCCTGACGGGCCGGCAGGGCCCCGCGCCCGCTACGGAGAGGCGGCCAGCGGCCCCTGCGGCCAGCCCATGCCTGTCTCCCCGTCCCCCGCTGCGTCGTCCCCTGCGGTGCCGGCCCCGTGCCGCCCGGGTCCCGGTCTGCCGGCCCTGTGGCCCCGCGCCGGCGGTGGCCCCCCGGGTGCCGCCCTGCTCGCGGCCCTCGCGGCCCTGTGCTTCCCGCGTGCCTGTCTGCACTGCGGCGCGCCCTGTCCCCCAGCGGCCCGGGTGGCCCTCTGCGGGGCCTGTCTCGGGTGCGTGCCCGCGCTACCCGTGTGGGTGCCCTCCGTCGGCCTCGTGCGCACGACCCTCGTCGGCGGCGACTATGGCGGGCCCCTCGGTCGGCTCGTCCGGGTGGCCAAGACCGCCCACCAGCCCGTTGTTCTCGCGACCCTCGGCGCCCACCTGGGGGCCCTGCTCCGGGGCCGCAGCCCCCCGGTCGACGCGGTGGTGCCCGTGCCCAGCGCCCGGCTGCGCTCGCTCCGGCGGGGCTTCGTGCCCGCCCGCCTCATCGCGGCCCCGGTGGCGGCCGCCCTCGGTGTGCCCCTGCTGCCGCTGCTCTGCCGCCACGGCCGCGGGGGCCAGCGCGGCCGCGGCGAGGCGGCCCGCCGCCTGGCGGTGCGCCGCGAGATCCGGTGCCGGCGCTGGACGGGGCCGGTGCCCCGCCGGGTGCTGCTCGTCGACGATGTCGTCACGACGGGGGGCACGGCAGCGGTCTGTGCCGAGGAGCTGCTCGGGCTCGGGGTCGAGGCGGTCCACCTCGCGGCGGTGGCCACGACCCGCCGCGAGGACGCGCCCGGCGGGGGCTGAAGGGGCGGGCGCGACATGGCTGCCGCGACACGGCCACATGTGTCGCCACTGACACGGGTCTCGGTGCCCCTGTGTCAGCAGGCGCCTCCGTCCGGTCTCGGGCGCCTGTTCCAGAACTGGAACGGGTGTGCGCGCCGGCGACGACCATGACGATCTCCAGGAAATGCGAGAAAGTTGATAAACAGAGGATCTTGCATGGCTGTGGCCCGCGCGGGGCCCGGGCCCCGGGGGCCGCCGGCGCGGCACAGCCTGCCCGGCAGAGGGAACACCCGGCATTGGCACGGGGCTTGCTTAGGTGGAGGGTGTGCACGGGCCGACAGCGGTCCCCCCCGGCGTCACCAGCGCCCGCAAGGGGCCCGCCCCGCCCGCGCACCGCGGCAGCACCAGAGGAGCCCCACCGGGAGGTCGGCATGCAGACGGTCCAGAGCAACCTTGGCGAGCTTGTGAACCTCTTCTACGACGAGTTCATGGAGCTCTACGGCGACGCAGAGCTCGCCGCTGTGGCCGCCGCTGCGGTGATCAACGACCTGATCACGACCCCCGTCGAGGCAGCGCCTCTGCTCGAAGACGCGGCCTGAGAGCTGGGCGCGGCGACTCCGCCGCTGCGCCGGGCTCTGTGCCCCGCCCCCTCCGTCGGGTCGCCTCCGCAGGGCCCGGCGGCGCGGGCAGGGTCTGGCCGTCGGGCCCCCGTGCCGCGCGGGGCCGCCTCCCCGGGCCACCGGAGAGGCGGCGTCGCGCGGCACGGGGCGCGCAATTCGCCTCCCACGGGGGATCATCGGTCGGTTACAATGGGCGCCCCGCCGCGTGCGCCCGCTCGGGCATCCCTGCACGCTCGCATTTCCCGCCGTGCCGATGCTACCAATCCCCCGCCCTGACGGGCCTTCAGCCGAGTTTGTGCGCGAAGCCTGGTCGGCCGTCACGGTCCAGACCGCTTGGCGGCTGGTCGCGCGCGGGGTGGCTGTCACCGCCCGCACGCTCGACGACGTCCGCGAGCACGTCATGCGCAGCCTGCCCGACGGCTGCACGGTCGACGAGGCCGAGTGGCTCACGGCGGCCCTCGTCGACGAGTACCTCGCACGCCGCCGTGGCCAGGCCCTGTCGCGCCCGGCCCTGCCCCAGCTCGTGGTGCCCGACGCGCCCCGGGCGTGGCGCGAGCAGCTGCTCACGTCCACCGACCGGCTGGGCGAGGCCTGCTTCCGCCTCCACCACGCCGACGGCATGCCCGTCGCCGACGTGGCGCGCCACCTCGGCATCCACCCCGCGCGGGTCGACGACGCCCTGGCCGGGCTGCGGGGGCTCGTGCGCGAGCTGGTCATCGCGGCCCACCCGCGGGTCTACCCCGCGAACGACGACCTCGACGCCATCCTCGGCCGCCTCGCCCTCTACGCCGAGCCCGGCGGGCCCGGCCCCATGGGCCTGCTGACCCCCGCGGGCCTCGCCCACGCCGACCGCTGCCCCCGGGCGAGCCGGGCGGTGCGGCTGGTCCGCGGCGGCCACCTCGACCTCCGCACCCTCTTCCCCCCGCGGGACGGCCTGCCCGACAGCCAGGTCGAGCTGATGGTGCTGCTGGTCCACCCCGACGCGGCCGCGGTCCGCGGGCGGCTCGGGGCGGCCCTGGGCGAGGGAGCGCGGCCCATCGGGGAGGGGGGCTGGCTGGTCGCCGAGGGCGGCATCGATCGGGCCCGCGACGCCCTGCTCCAGGCCTGCGCGGCGGGCCTGCCCCCCCGCCACCACGTCCGGGGCGTGCGCACCCGCGGCCCCGGCCGCTGGAGCCGCGGCGTGCTGCTCGGGCCGCTGATGGTCCCCGTGCTCGACGCGGCCCGTGCCCGGCCCGGGGGCGAGGTGGCGGGCCTCTGCGAGCTGCCCCCCGCGCGCCCGCCGCCGCCCAAGGCGACCCTCGCCTGGCTGGGGGCGGCCGCCATGGGCCTCGCGGTGGTGCTGACGGCGGCCTGGGTGGGCCGGCCGGTCGAGTCGCTGCCCCCGGCCCCCATCGCGGCCTCCTTCTCGGCGGTCGACGGCGGCTGGGAGGTGCGCTTCGACACGGCCGACCGGGCCTCGGTCGACGTCATCGTCGAGGTCGACGGCGCACTCCATGTCGCCCACCGCGACGTGCGCACGGCCAAGGGCTCCTGGGCCACGGGCGAGGGCGACTTCAGGCTCCGGGTGGCCGGCGACGGCGTCGCGCTGGTGTCGAGCCCCCACGGCATCGACCAGCTCGAGTCCCTGGTCCACGCATCGGCCGCCAGCGGCAGCCCCCTCGAGGCCCTGGCCAGCTCGCTGCGCACGGCCGCCCCCGACGTCGACGTCGTCGTGCGCCCGCCCCTCGCCGTGCCCGCGGCCCTCTGACCGCCCCCGCTTGGGACGCGGCCGCGCGCCGTGTACCCTCTCCCGCCCGCCCCCCAGGCTCCCATGCGCACCACACCGCTCGACATCATCCAGAAGCAGTTCGGCGAGGCCCGCCGCGGCGGCTACGACGCCGACGAGGTCCGCAGCTTCCTCGACGATGTGCGCGAGTCCATGGAAGAGCTGCTGCGCGAGAACCAGCGCCTGCGGGACGAGCTGGCCCGGCGCGACGCCGAGATCACCCAGCTCCGCGGCTCTGAGGGCGACATCAAGGACACCCTCCTCCTGGCCCGCCGCATGTCGGATGAGCTCGCCCGGAAGGCCCGCCACGAGGCCGATGTCGTCGTCGGCGAGGCCCGCCTCGAGGCCGAGCGGCTGCTCATGTCGCTCTCCGACGAGCGCCGCGACCTCCAGGCCGAGATCGTCCACCTCCGGGCCCGCCGCAGCCGCCTCGTCGCCGATCTCCGGGGCGTGATCGAGGGCTACCGCCGGGCGCTGGACGACCTCGCCCCGGACGCACCGGCCGCCCGATGACCCGGCGCCGCCGCCGCAGGCGCGCCCGCCTCCCGGCCCCCCTCGGGCGGGCCCCGGGCCTCGACCTCCACCTCCACTCGACCCTCTCCGACGGCGAGCTGGCCCCCCTCGCGGTCGTCGAGGGCTGCGCCCGCCGCGGCCTGGGCATGATCGCCCTGACCGACCACGACGTCGCGCCCCAGCTCCCCGCCGGGCCCCACCAGGTCGGCGACCGCAGCATCCACCTGCTCCATGCCGCCGAGCTCTCGGGCACGATCGAAGACGACGAGGGCAGCGTCGAGCTCCACATCCTCGCCTACTTCGGCGGCGAGATGCCGGCGGACTTCCGGGCGCTGCTCACCGCCCGCGCCCAGTCCCGGGCCCGCCGCTACGAGACGGCCCGCGAGAGCATCGGCCTCGCCGGCGTGGCCCCGGCCGACGCCGCGGCCCACGCCGGCCAGCGGGCCCTCACCCGCCACCACCTCGCTCGGGCCCTCGTCGCCGCCGGCCACGTGCCCACCGTCGACGCCGCCTTCCGCACCCACTGCCGCCGCCAGCACGGCCACGTGCCCCCCGTCGACTTCACCGCCGAGCAGGCCATCGCCGCGATCCGCGACGCGGGTGGCCTCGCCGTCTGGGCCCACCCCCGCCTCGACCAGGTCGACCGGTGGCTGCCGCGGCTCATCGGCTTCGGTCTCGAGGGCATGGAGTGCGTGCGCCCGAGCCTGAGCGGGCCCTCCTCGGCGGTGCTGCTCCAGGCCGCCCACCAGCACGGCCTCGTGCCCACCGGCGGCAGCGACTTCCACGGCTGGGGCCGCCGGCTCGGCGACTTCCGCTTCCGGGCGCCCCTGGCCGCCGGCTTCCTCGACCGGCTCGGGCTCGCCGCGGCGCCCCTCGGTGGTTGACCAGGGCCCTGCCGGCCGGCTAGAGCCCCGGCGCGACCCGTTGCACCTCTTCTCCGCGGCCTGGCCGCCTCCCCTCCCTTCGGAGCATCGACATGTCCAAGACCCAAGGCTTCTTCAACGAGTACCTGCCCAACAAGCTCGAGAAGAACCCCGACCTGGCCAAGTCCATCAACGCCGTCTTCCAGTTCGACATCAAGGACGCCGGCACCTGGACCCTCGACCTCAAGGGCAACAACGAGGTCCGTGAGGGCGCGGCCGACGGCGCCGACTGTGTCATCACCGCCGCCGACAGCGACTGGAACGCCATCCTCGACAACCCCAGCAAGGCCGTCACCATGGTCATGATGGGCAAGCTCAAGATCTCGAACCTGGGCCTCGCCACCCAGCTCCAGAAGATCCTCGCCTGAGGCGCCTGCCGCCCCGGTGCGAGAGGCCAGCCCCCGCCGGGCTGGCCTCCGTCGTTCTCGGGGGCCCCGGGGGCTGACCGGGCTCAGCGGGCCCGGCGCTGGCGCCAGGTGCCGATGGCGCCCATGAGCGCGAGGCCCGGGGCCACGATCAGGGCCATCACAAAGACGAGCAGCCCCTGGACGACGCTCATCGTGAAGCTGCCGCCGGCGCTGGCGTCGGCCCGGATGCTGACCTGCTCCTCCTCGCCGGCGAGCCAGGCGATGGTGTTCAAGAAGAGGTCGGCGTTGCTGTACTGGTCGAGCAGCTCGTTGCCGGCGAACTCGGTGTCGCCCAGCACCACGACCCGGCCGCCCGGCTTGCGGTCGACGGCCACGGCCGGGGCCGCCTCGCCGCCGAGGCCCACGCTGCCGACGGGCACGACGCTCGGGTCGTCCACCTCGACCACCACCATGACGGGCACGGGACCGAGGCGGTCGACGCCCACGGTGGGCTCGATGCTGCCCTGGGAGAGGTAGTCCGTCTCGCCCCAGGCCTGGGCGCTGGTGCGGATGAGCTCCTGGGCGCTCAGCCCCTCCATGGCCGTGTCGAGGATGCCCACCGAGCGCACCACCCGCAGCATCACGCCGCCCTTGATGGGGTTGGTGATCTCGTGGTGGTCCATGCCCTGGGTGTCGACGATGATGTAGGAGGGGTCGCCGCCGAGCTGCTGGAGGTAGGGGTTCTGCTCGAGCACGATGTCGTCGCCGACGGCCACGTTGTAGCGCGCGAGGTCGCCCGCCAGCTCGGGCACCCGGGCGGGCTCGAGCATGACCACAACGGCCCCGCCACCGACCACGTAGCGGGCCAGCAGCTCGCGCTCGGCCGCGGGCCAGTCCACCTGGGGGTCGGCCACGACCAGCATCTCGCAGCGGGGGGGCACGGTGCCCTCGCGCAGCACGTTGATCCGCTCGACCTGGTAGTTCTGGCCCTCGAGCTTGAGCACGGCGAGGCCGAGCCCGTTCGCGGACTGGTCGTCGTCGGGGTCGAGCTCTTCGTGGCCGGTCGCGAAGCAGACCCGGTGCTCGGTGCCGCTGGTGAGGCGCACGAGGGCGTTGGTCAGGGCCTCCTCGTCGAAGCGGGTCTCGAGGCGCTGCTCCTGTTCGCCCTGGCGCAGCACGACGGTGCCCGCGGCGCTGGTGATGCCGCGCTCTCGGGCGAGCATGGGCTCGGCCAGCGGATCGTGGAAGCTGACGCGGAGCTGGGGGCTGGCCTGGCGGTAGCCGTCGGCCAGATCTTCAAAGTCGATGCGCTCGGGGGTGCCCGGGGCGAAGAAGGCCTCGAGGGTGACGGGCTGGTCGAGGGCCCCGAGGATCTGGAGGGTCTGGGCCGAGAGCGCGTGGCGCTGGGCGGCCGTGATGTCGACCCGCTGGTCGTGGCGGGCGGCCAGCACGTTGAGGGCGACCATGACCCCCCCGACGACGGCGACCATGACCACCGAGGTGGCCGAGTAGCGGGCGCCGCGGCTGGCGGCGTAGCGCTGGAGTCCGGCCCGATCCAGCCACAGCCAGGCGAGCAGCAGCACGCCGCCCGCGCCGCCCAGGGCCGCCCACTCCGACAGGATGGTGTCGGCCGAGGCGGCGTGGGCGCCGAAGCTCAGCAGGGCGAGGGCGCCGAGGGCCCCGAGGACCCAACCGAAGCGGCTCATGCGGGCCTCCCAGCGTGGGCGGGCGACCGGAGCGGGACGGGGAGCGGGAGGGTCAGCGCCATCGGAAGGACTCCACGCGCTGCTGGGTGGCGAAGAGGAAGAAGCCCACGAAGGTGGCGAAGTAGACGGCATCTTCGAGGTGGAGCAGCCCCTTCATGAGCTGGTCGAGGTGGGAGAGCATGCTGACCTGGCCCAGGGCCTCGAGCGCGACCCCGCTGCTCAGCTCCCCCACCCAGCCGAGCAGGTAGAGCACGAGCAGGGTGGCGAAGCTGACCATGAAGGCGATGATCTGGCTGTCGGTGAAGGCGCTCGCGAGCATGCCCACGGCGAGGCAGCTCGCCGACAGCAGGAACATCGCGGCGTAGTTGCCCGCCACCACCCCCGGGTCGGGGGCGCCCAGCCAGTAGAGCACCGCGGGCTGGTAGAGGGTCGAGGCGAAGAGCACGGCCATGAAGCCCAGGGCGCCGAGGTACTTGCCGGCCACGATGGCGCCGCTCGAGACGGGGCTCGCGAGCAACAGCTCGAAGGAGCGCTGGCGCAGATCCTCCGAGAAGATGCGCATCGAGATGGCCGGGCACATCAGCAGCAGGATGACCGCCCAGTTGCCGAAGATCATCGGCAGCAGCACATCGTTGACCGTGAGCTGCTCGGCCATGTAGGGGGTGTAGGCGGCCTGGACGGCGTAGTCGTTGAACTCGGCCACGCTGAACACGAAGAAGAAGCCCGTGACGACCACGAAGCCACAGAGGGCGAGCCAGCCGAGGGGGGTGGCGAAGTAGCCGTCGACCTCGCGCCGGGCGATGGCGGCCACGGTGCGGAGGGGGGATCCGGAGTGGGCCATCAGCGGCCTCCCTGGCGGGTGAGCTCGAGGTAGATGTCTTCGAGTCCGGCCTCGCTGCCCAGCTCGAGGATGCCGTGGGGGACGGCAAGCTGGGCCAGCTCGGGCCGCAGCTCGCGGGCCGCCTCGACGTGGACCAGGCCCGGGGCCGCCTCGCGGGTGACGGCGGTGACCCCGGGCAGGTCCGCGATGGCGGCGAGCAGCGCGTCGTCGAGGCGCTGGACCCGCAGCTTGAGGCGGTGGCCGCGGCCCTCGCCGGCGAGCGCGTCGATGCGGTCGGTGGCGACGAGGCGGCCGCGGTTGATGACGACCACCCGCTCGCAGAGGGCCTCGACCTCGGCCAGCACGTGGGTCGAGAGGATGACCGTGGTGTCGCCGGCGGCCAGCTCCCGCAGCAGCTCGCGGATCTCGCGGCGCTGGGCCGGGTCGAGGCCGCTGGTCGGCTCGTCGAGCACCAGCACCTCGGGCGCGTGGACGAGGGCCTGGGCGAGCCCCACCCGCTGGCGGTAGCCCTTGCTGAGGTGGTCGATGATGCGGTGGCGCACGTCGGCGAGGCCCACCCGCTCCACCGCCCGGGCCGCGGCCGCCTGGGGATCGGCCACCCCGCGCAGGCTCGCGGCGAAGGCGACGTAGTCCTCGACCTCCATCGCGGGGTAGAGCGGCGGCACCTCGGGCAGGTAGCCGATGCGGCGCTTGGCCTCGGTGGGCGCGTCGAGCACGTCGACCCCACCGACCCGGGCGACCCCGGAGGTGGCGCCGATGCACCCGCAGAGGATCCGCATGGTCGTGCTCTTCCCGGCGCCGTTCGGCCCGAGGAAGCCCACCACCTCGCCCCGCTCCACTGTGAAGCTCACCCCGTCCACGGCGACGAAGTCGCCATAGCGGCGGGTCAGCCCGTCGACCTCGATCATGGTCTGCTCCTCTCGCGGGCGCGGCGGACCGGGGCCGGTCGCCTGGCCGGTCCCCGCGGGAGGGGGCCCGGTCCAGGGCCCAGCCGTGCCCCGCCAGCGCGGCGGGCTCCCTATTCGCGCGCCGGATCGCGTCAACCCGGCAGGGCGCCTTCCCGCCGAGCGGGGGGGTGCCAGGCCCGGTGACATGGTCTGTAGGTATCGTCTTGTAGGGAGTTCTCGCGGATTCGGCTTGCCCGGGGTGGGCCCGAGGGACTAACGTGTGGCTTCTGTGTCGGGCTGGGCCCGCGCGAGGAGCCACGCATGTCCCGAACCCTCTTCTCCGCCGTCGGACTGCTCGCCCTGCTCTCGGGCTGCGGCACCGACTGGGCCGGCAAGGACCCCACCGACCAGGATGCCGACGGCGACGGCTTCTCCCCGTCCCAGGGCGACTGCTGGGATGCCCCGGGCGACATCATCATCGACGGCCAGGCCGTGCCCCTGACGGGGGCCGACGTCCACCCGGGCGCCGAGGATGCCCCCTACGACGGCTTCGACGCCGACTGTGCCGGCGACGACGACTTCGACGCCGACGGCGACGGCTTCGTGCCCGCGCGCTTCCTGAGCGCCACCATCCTCAACAACCCCGGCTTCGACATCGGTGCCCGTCCCCAAGACACCGACTGCGCCGACGTCGACGACGACTACGACGACACCGCGCTGCACCAGACCGTGCCCGGTGCCGACCGGCCCGACCCGGCCGCGGTCTTCCCGGGTGCTGCCGAGGATGCCTTCTACGACGGCATCGACGGCGACTGTGCCGGCGGCTCCGACTTCGACCAGGACGGCGACGGCCACGACAGCGCCGACGCGGTCCAGGCCGACGGCTCGGTGGGCGGCGACTGCGACGACCTCGCGGCCGAGATCAACCCCGAGGCGGTCGAGGTCTGCGACGACGTCGACAACGACTGTGACGCGGCCATCGACGGCGACGACCCCGACTTCGACCCCTCCACCCTCCGGGCCTACTACGTCGACGGCGACGGCGACGGCTACGGCGATCCGGCCACCGAAGAGCTGAGCTGCTCGCCCATCGCCGACCGCATCGAGACCGCCGACGACTGCGACGACACCAACAGCGCCATCAACCCGGCCGCCGACGAGATCTGCGACGAGGGCGACGTCGACGAAGACTGCGACGGCCTCGCCGACGACCTCGACAGCAGCACCCTCACCGACGGCATGGCCACCTCCTACGGCGACCTCGACGGCGACGGCTACGGCGATCCGGGCAACGCCCTGTCTTCCTGCGACCCCATCGACGGCTACGTCGCGAACTCCGACGACTGTGACGACGGGGCGGCCGCGGTGAACCCCGCCGCCACCGAGATCTGTGACGAGCTCGACGTCGACGAGGACTGCAGCGGCGCCGCCGACGATGCCGATGCCGGCGTCGATCCGGGCGGCTTCTCCACCTTCTTCGCCGACACCGACGGCGACGGCTTCGGAGACGCCGGTGCGACCGTCGACCAGTGCGACCCGGGCGGCGGCTACATCGTCGACAACACCGACTGCGACGACAGCGCGGCGGCCATCAACCCGGGGGCCACCGAGGTCTGTGACGCCGCCGATGTCGACGAGAACTGCAACGGCAGCGCCGACGACGCCGACGCCACCCTCGACACCACCACCCAGACCTTCTACTACACCGACGGGGACGGCGACGGCTACGGCGATGTCGGCGCCACGGGGGCCGGCCACTGCGAGGGCGACCAGCCCGCGGGCGTCGTGGTCGACAACACCGACTGCGACGACACCAGCGCTGCGGTCAACCCGGGCGCCACCGAGGTCTGCGACGCCGCCGACACCGACGAGGACTGCGACGGCGACATCGACGATGCCGACGCCTCTCTCGACCTCTCCACCCAGCTCACCTACTACACCGACGGCGACGGCGACGGCTACGGCGACGTCGGGGCCACGGGCGCGGGCCACTGCGAGGGCGACCAGCCCTCGGGCATGGTGATCGACAACACCGACTGTGACGACGCCACCGCCAGCGTGAACCCGGGCGCCACCGAGATCTGCGACGCGCTCGACGTCGACGAGGACTGCAGCGGTGCGGCCGACGACGACGACGCCGGTGTCGACACCTCCACCCAGACCCGCTTCTACCCGGACGGCGACGGCGACGGCTTCGGCAACCTCTACAGCTCGGGCACCCTGCGCTGCGACGCGGCCTCTGCTGAGGTCACCGACAACACTGACTGCAACGATGTTCTCGCGGCGGTCAACCCGGGCGCCACCGAGGTCTGCGACGCGGCCGACCTCGACGAGGACTGCAGCGGCACGGCCGACGACGACGACCCGGGGGTCGACACCACGACCCAGACCACCTTCTACGTCGACGCCGACGGGGACGGCTACGGCGACCCCGCCACGACCACCCTCGCCTGTGACGAGGGCGACGGCGCCGTGAGCGACAACACCGACTGCGAGGACGGGCTGGCCTCGGCCTACCCGTGCGCGGGCGAGACCTGCAACGACGGGGTCGACAGCGACTGCGACGGC
>CAXQUZ010000461.1:0-9911 GCA_964226865.1 Myxococcota bacterium
GGCCGTCGCAGTTCTCGTCGGTGTCGTCGTCGTCGCAGACCTCGGTGGCGCCCGGGTTGACATCGTCGCGGAGGTCGTCGCAGTCGGTGTTGTCGGTGACCACGCCCCCAGGCGGGTCGCAGTAGCCCGTGCCCGGGTCGCTGGCGTCGCCGTAGCCGTCCCCGTCGCTGTCGGCGTGGTGGGTGGTCTGGGTCGCGGGGTCGACGGCCGGGTCGTCGTCGTCGGCGAGGCCGTCGCAGTTCTCGTCGGTGTCGTCGCCGTCGCAGACCTCGGTGGCGCCGGGGCTGATGGCGGCGTCGCCGTCGTCGCAGTCGGTGTGGTCGGCGACCGTGCCGCTCGGGGCCTCGCCGTCGCAGTAGAGGGCGCCGCTGTCGTCGAGATCGCCGTAGCCGTCGCCATCTGCGTCGTCGTAGAAGCGGAGCTGGGAGCCCGGGTCGACCCCGCTGTCGGCGCCGTCGGCGAGGCCGTTGCAGTCCTCGTCGGTGTCGGCGGCGTCGCAGAGCTCGGTGGCGGCGGGGCTGATGGCGGCGTCGCTGTCGTCGCAGTCGGTGTTGTCGCTGACCACGGTGGCGGGCGGGTCGCAGTAGCCGGTGCCCGGGTCGCTGGCGTCGCCGTAGCCGTCGCCGTCGCTGTCGACGTAGCGGGTGGACTGGGTGGCGGGGTCGACGCTGCTGTCGTCGTCGTCGGCCGCGCCGTCGCAGTCTTCGTCGGTGTCGGCGGCGTCGCAGACCTCGGTGGCGCCCGGGTGGACGGCGGCGTCGCTGTCGTCGCAGTCGGTGTCGTCGGTCACCCGGCCGGCCGGGGCGTCGCCGTCGCAGAAGGCCACCGCCGTGCCCCCCGAGGCGCCGTAGCCGTCGCCGTCGGTGTCGAGGTGGTAGGCGAGCTGGGAGGCGGGATCGACGCTGTCGTCGGCATCGTCGGCGAGGCCGTCACAGTCCTCGTCGGTGTCGTCGGCGTCGCAGACCTCGGTGGCGCCCGGGTTGACGCCGGCCGCCGTGTCGTCGCAGTCGCCCGCGGGCAGCACGTAGCCGCCCCCGGGGTCGCAGCGCAGCAGGCTCGTGTCGTCGTCGCCCCAGCCGTCCCCGTCGGCGTCGGCGAAGTGGGGCTGCTGGGTGGTGCTGAGCACGGTGGGGTCGGCGTCGTCGGCGAGGTCGTTGCAGTTCTCGTCGATGTCGGCGTCGTCGCAGATCTCGGTGGCGTCGGGGCTGATGAGGCCGTCGCTGTCGTTGCAGTCGTCGCTGTTCTCGACCCAGCTGCCGTCGTCGGGCACGTCGCAGAAGCGGGCCCCGCCCTCGGGGTCGCCGTGGCCGTCCCGGTCGGCGTCGGCCCAGACATCGGTCATGCCCGTGGCCAGGGTGGAGTCGTCGGCGTCGTCGGCGCGGCCGTCGCAGTCCTCGTCGGTGTCGTCCGGGTCGCAGCGCTCGTCGGCGGAGGGGCTGACGTCGGCGCGGCTGTCGTCGCAGTCGTCGTCGAGGGCGACGTGGCCGTCGAGGGAGGAGCAGGCCTGGGTCTCGGTGGCCGGGTCGCCGTGGCCGTCGCCGTCGGTGTCGGCGTACCAGGTGCGCAGGGTGGCCGTGTCGAAGTCGGGGTCGTCGCCGTCGGTGAGGCTGTCGCAGTCGTTGTCGACGTCGTCACAGACCTCGTCGGCGTCGGGGCTGATGCGGCTGTCGCTGTCGTCGCAGTCCTCGCCGACGCGGCCGTCGGCCTGGGGGTGGTCGGCGCTCGGGTGGCCGTCGCCGTCCTGGTCGAAGTCGTCGCCCCCGGCGCAGTCGGCGTCGACCCCGTCGTAGAAGGCGTCGTCGGGGGCACCGGGGAAGACCTGGGCCGGGTCGGGCAGGGCGGCCCCCCCGACCGGCGCGTGGCCCCGATCGGCCGTGAACTGATCGGCGGCGTCGGCGCAGTCGGGGCGGGCGGGGCGGGCCTCGAGGTCGAAGCCCGGGTTGTTGCGGATGGGCGCCGCCAGGTACTCGGCGGGCACGAAGCCGTCGCCGTCGGCGTCGAAGTCCTCGTCCCCGGCACAGTCGGCGTCGAGGCCGTCGTAGGGGGCATCCTCGGCGCCGGGGTGGACCTGGGCACCGTCGAGGGCGAAGCGCTCGCCGTCGATGACGACCGGCCCGGGCAGGTCCCAGCAGTCGCCCTCGGCGGGGGTGTAGCCGTCGCCGTCGGCGTCGGTGTCGGGGCCACCGGCGGTCTTCCACGTCGTGCCACACCCGCTGAGAATGGCGGCGAGCAGGCCGATGTGGAGTGAGTGGACGACCCGGCCCTGGCCGCAGCGGACGCGGGGGCGGGGCCGGGTGGTGGTGGTGGCTGGGGCCATGCGCCCTCCCGTGGCGCAAGAGTGCCACAGGGGTGGGGGGCGGCGGTGGCGGTGGAAGGGTGCAGAAAGGGGGCCCCGCCGGGGATCCGTGCCGGGGCAGGCCCGCTTCTCACTTCTTGTCAGCGCGCCGCTTGCGGATCCGGGTCCAGGTGTCGTCGAGGGTCTCGCCCATCGCCGACTGCATGCGCACCTGCTTGCAGGCGGGCTTCCACTCGGTGCCGTCGGGGCGGCTCATGCAGTCGAAGACCTTCATCTTGCCGTTCCACTTGGTCTTCACGACGACGTAGTGGGCCGCGGCGGAGGGCTGGCTGCCCATGTCGACGGTGTAGGCGCGCATGCAGCCAGAGAAGAGGAGGGACAGGGCCAGCAGGGGGAGGGTGCGCACGGGTGGTCTCTCGGTCGGTTGGGGGGAGCAGCGTGGGCGGGTGCGGCCCACAACGGGGGGGGCACGTAGCGCGGACGCGCCCGCGCCGTGGCCGGGCGGGCGGGGGGCTGGCGTGGGACGGGGCATGCGGCGGGCCCGGGGCCGGGCCCGGGACGGCGGGCTGACCCGGCCGGGTCGCGTGGGGCAAGGTGGGGACGGAGACGGCGGGGTGGTCCCGCGGGCCGGCCGCCGCTGCTCCCGTGCCTCTCTCTGGCCGCACCGGCCTCCTCGGAGCGCTCCATGTCCGCCCAGCAGCGCCTCGCCCAGCTCGCCATCAGCCCGACGGGCTTCGTCTTCGATCCCGTGGGCGGGGCCACCTTCACGGTCAACGAGACCGGTCGGGCCATCCTCGAGGGGGTGCGCGACGGGGCCGGCCTCGCCGCCCTCGTGGCCACCCTCCAGGAGCGCTTCGCCCTGCCGCCGGCGGCCCCCGGCGACCCGGGCCCCGACCTCGCCTGGGACGTGCTCTCCTACGTGCGGCTTCTCCGCGAGAATGGCCTGCTGCCGCATGACTTCGAGCTCCACTGACATGGCCTGCTCCCCGGCCTCTGCCTGGTCCCTGGACCCCGCGCCCCGGCCCGGGACGGCGGGCCGTGCGCTCGCCCGCCCGGTGGTCGCGGTCACGGGGCTGCGGGCCGACGACAACCCGGCGCCGGGGGTGGCCGTGGCCCGGGCGCTGCGGGCGGATCCGGACTTTCGGGGCAGCGTCGTCGGGCTGGCCCACGACGCCCTCGAGCCCGGCCTCTACCTGGAGGGGCTGCTCGACGCGGCCTTCCTGCTGCCCTACCCCTCGGCCGGGCGGGAGGCCCTCGGCGCCCGGCTGGCCGCGCTCCAGGCCGACGTGGGCCTCGACGTGCTGCTGCCCACCCTCGACCACGAGCTGCCGGCCCTCGTCGCCCTCGCCCCGGCCCTCGCCGCCGCCGGCACGGCCACCCTGCTGCCCGGCGCCGACCAGCTCGCCGCCGTGAGCAAGGCCCGCCTCGCCGAGCTCGGCCCCGCCCTGGCGGCGGCAGCGGCGGCCCGGGGGGCCCCCGAGAGTGCCGTGGTGGTGCCCCGCAGCGCCGTGCTCTCGGATGCCGCGGGCCTGCCGGCGGTGCACGCCGCGCTGGGCGCCGACCTGGTGGTCAAGGGCCCGCGCCACGGGGCCCGGGTCTGCCAGGGCCTCGACGCCGCCGTGGCCGCCTTCCACGCCCTCGCGGCGCGCTGGGGGCTGCCGGTGGTGGTCCAGGAGTGGGTCGCCGGGGACGAGGTCAACGTCTGCGCCCTGGGCGACGGCGCGGGCGGCCTCGTGGGGGCCGTGGCGATGCGTAAGCTGGTGGTGACGGCGGCGGGCAAGGGCTGGGCCGGTGTGACCATCGCCGCGCCAGAGCTGCTCACGATGGCGGCCGACTTCATGGCGGCGACCCGCTGGCGGGGGCCCTGCGAGCTCGAGGCCCGCCGCGCCCGGGACGGCCGCCTCCACCTCCTCGAGCTGAACCCCCGCTTCCCGGCCTGGGCCGACCTCACCGCCGGCGTCGGCCAGAACCTGCCCGCGGCGGCGGTCGCCCTCGCCCAGGGGGGCCCCCTGCCGGCCCTCGGGGCCTACCGCCCGGGGGTCGCCTTCGTGCGCATCGCCCTCGACCAGATCGTCGACATCGGCGCGCTGGAGGCCATCACCACCCAGGGCGCGGCCTGGCCCGCCCCCGCTGGAGGCCGCCCATGAGCGACCGCACCCCGGCCGGCGGACGCCCGCCCTATGTGCGCCCCACCCTCGTGCGCCACCAGGCCGGGCTCATGAACAAGATGGGCCCGGGGCGGTCGCAGCCGCCGGTCACGGCCATCGGCGGGGTGGCCGTCGAGGAGCTGGTGGCCGCCCACGGCTCGCCCCTCTTCGTCTACGACGAGCAGGTCATGCGCGACCGCTGGACGGCCCTGCACGACGCCCTGGCCCGGCGCCACGACCGGGTCGCCCTGGCCTGGTCCCACAAGACCTGCCCCCTCGACGCGGTCTGCGCGATCTACCACCAGCAGGGGGCCCTCGCCGAGGTGGTCTCGGGCATGGAGTACCGCAAGGCGCGCCGGGCGGGGGTGCCCATCGGGCGCATCGTCTACAACGGCCCCCACAAGGACGAGGAGAGCCTGCGCGAGGCCCTGCTGGGGGGCGCCCGGGTCCACATCGACCACCACGACGAGCTGGCCGCCTGCGAGCGCATCGCAGCGGCCGAGGGCATCCGGCCCAAGGTGGGGATCCGGCTGAACCTGCGCACGGCGGCGGCCCCGGCCTGGGACCGCTTCGGCTTCGGCCTCGAGTCGGGCCAGGCCTGGGATGCCGTGCGGCGGCTCCTCGCCGGCGGGCAGCTGGCGCTCGACGGGCTCCACTGCCACCTCGGCACCTTCGTCCAGGACCCCCGGGCCTATGGCGAGGCGGCCCGCAAGGTCGTGGCCTTCGCCAACCGCCTCTGGCGCGAGCTCGGCATCCTGGTCGACTGTCTCGACCTCGGCGGGGGCTTCGCCTCGGCCCTGCGGCTGCGCAGCCAGTACCTGCCCAGCGAGGAGTCCACGCCGAGCTTCGATGACTACGCCGCCCAGATCACCGATGCCCTCGGCGGCCTCGACCGGCCCCCCGGTCCGGGGCCCCTGCTGCTGCTCGAGACGGGCCGGGCCCTCATCGACCCGGCGGGCAGCCTCGTCTGCACGGTGGTGGCCCACAAGCAGCTGCCCGACGGCCGGGCGGCCGTGGTGGTGGACGCCGGGGTGAACCTGCTGTTCACGGCCTTCTGGTACCAGCACCGCCTCGCTCCGGCCCAGCCGGCGGCGGGCCCTGCCCAGCCGACCATGGTCTATGGCCCGCTGTGCATGAACATCGACGTGGTGGGCCAGAACGTCATGCTGCCGCCCCTGCCCCTGGGCGCCCGGATCGTGATCTCGCCGGTCGGCGCCTACAACCTGAGCCAGTCGATGCAGTTCATCCAGCTGCGGCCGGCGGTCGTGCTGGTGGGGCCCGGGGGCCGCCACGCGCCCATGCGCCGGCGCGAGCAGCTCGACGACCTCGTGGGGCCCGAGTGCCGGCCGCCCTGGCTCGACGGGTGAGCGGCGCCCCCGCCACCGGCCGGGAGCTGGCCGTCGACGCCCTGCTCCACAGCTACAGCGCCGTGCTCTTCGCCCGCTCCCGGGCGGTGGGGGCCCTGCTGCTCGCCGCCACCATGGTGGTGCCGGCGGTCGGGCTCGTGGGGCTGGCGGGGGTGCTGCTGGCCTCGGGGCTGGCCCTGCTGCTCGGCCTCGACCGGCGGGCGCTGCGGGAGGGGCTGCTCGGCTACAACGCGCTGCTCGTCTTTCTCGCGATGGGCGCCCTCATGGAGCGCTCGGCGGTCTTCGCCGTGGTCGCCGTCGCCGCCGCCCTGCTGACGGTGGTGGTCCACGTGGGCCTCGCCGGCGCCCTTCGCTACCACCTCCGGCTGCCGGTGCTCAGCCTGCCCTTCGTGCTCGTGGCCTGGGTGCTCTTCGCCGCCGTGCCCCACCTGCGCGGGGTGGCCCTCGTCCACCACCCGCCGGCGATGGACCTCGGTGCCCTGCCCGGGCCGGCCGTGGTCGATGCCTTCCTCCGCAGCCTGGGCGCCATCTTCTTCCAGCCCCACTGGGCGGCGGGGGCCCTGGTGCTGGCGGCCCTGCTCTGGTGGTCACGCATCGCCGTGGTTCATGCGCTGGTGGGGTTTCTGGTGGCCTGGGGGGCCGACGCCTGGCTGCTGCGCTTCCCGCCCGAGGTCTTCCACGTCTTCGCGGGCTTCAACATCGTGCTCACGGCGGTCGCGCTCGGCGGGGTGCTCTTCGTGCCCGGGCCCGCCGCGCTGGCCCTGGCGGCGGGCGGGGCCCTCGCCAGCGCGCTGGTGACGGTCGGGGCCATGGGGCTGCTCGGGGCGGTCGGGCTTCCGGTGCTGGCCCTGCCGCTCAACCTCGTCGTGCTGATCACGGTCTATGCCCTGCGCCAGAGCACGGGCGGCCGGGGGCCCCAGGCCGTGCCGGACGGCGGGGGGGCGCCCGAGGCCAACCTCGCCCGGGCCCTGGCCCGGGCGCGGGACGGGGGCACGCTGCGGCTGGGCATGCCCGTGCGGGGGCGCTGGACCGTCACCCCGGGCGTCGACGGCCCCCACACCCACCAGGGCCTCTGGCGCCACGCCCTCGACCTCGCCGTGCTCGGGGCGGACGGGCGGCGCCACCGGGGGGACGGCGCGGCCCTCGCCGACCACCACTGCCACCGGCTGCCGGTGGTGGCGCCCTGCGGGGGCACGGTGCTGCGGGTCGTCGACGGGGTGCCCGACAGCCTACCGGGCGCGGTCGACACCGCCCGCAACTGGGGCAACCTCGTGCTGCTCCACGTCGCCCCCGACCGCTACCTGCTGCTCGCCCACCTCGCGCCGGGCTCGGTGCGGGTGGCCCCCGGGGCGGTGGTGGTGGCCGGCCAGGAGCTCGGCCGCTGCGGGGCCTCGGGCCGGGCGCCGGCCCCCCACCTCCACCTCCAGCTCCAGGACCGCCCCGAGATCGGCGCCCCCACCGTGCCCATCGCCCTGTCGGGCGTCGTCACCGAGGGCCCGGGGCCCGCCCGGGCCTGGCCCCTGCTCACCCCCGCGGAGGGCACCAGCCTGCGGGCCATCGACCCGGACGCGGCCCTGCGCGCCCGGCTCGCGTGGCCCATCGGCGGGCGGCGGGGGATCACGGTGGCCGTGGACGGGGGGCCGGCCGTGCCCCGCACCCTCGTGGTGGCGGTGGACCTCATGGGCCGTCGCCAGCTCCGGCTGGTCGGGAGGCGCGCCCGCCTCCAGCTCGAGGACCGGCCCGAGGAGCTCGTGATGGGCGCCCTCGACGGCGAGGCCCCGGCCCTGGTGGCCCTGGCGGTGGCCCTGCGGCGGCTGCCCCACGACCGGGCACTGGCCGGGCCGGGGGGGCGCCTCGCCTGGACCGACACGGTGCCGCTGCGGGCCCTGCGCCCCCGGTGGGGGGCCTGGCTGGCCGACGGACTCGGGGCCCTGCGGCGGCCGCCGGTGGTGGCCCTGGACTTCGCGGCCCAGCGCGGGCCCGCGGGCCTGGCGGTGCGGGGCCAGGGGCGGCTTCCGGGTGGCGAAGATGTCGTGACAGAGGCCGTTGTCGCCGACGGTGGGCTCGCCCGGGTCTCGCTGCGGGTGGGCCGCCGCGAGACCGGGGTGGTGGCCACCGGAGGCTGGCGGTGAGGGCCCGGGGGCCCGGGGGGCGGTGCGTGCGGGGGGCCGTGCTGGTGGGCAGGCTCGCGGGGGCGCCGGCGGTCCACGCGGCCCCCGCCCCTGCCGTGCCGGCGGGCCTCCGGCCGGACGCCGCGCTCTTGGCGGAGCGGGTGGCCGCGGCGGCCCGCCACCCCGAGGACTACGGCGCCCAGGTCGCCCTGGCCCGGGCCGCCCAGGCTGCGGGCGACACCGAGCGGGCGCTGGTGGCCTGGTCCAAGGCCCTCGCCCTGTCGGAGGGGGGCTTCGAGGCCCGGGTCGGCCACACCCTCGCCCTGACCGCCGCCGGTCGCCACGCCGAGGCCCGGGCGGCGGCCGCGGACCTGGTCGCCGACCGGCCCGACAGCGGGCTGGCCTGGGCGGTGGCCGGCTGGGCCTGGCGCTGGAGCCCGGGCCTGCCCCGCCGCTCGGCCTGGCGGGCCATCCAGGCCTACGAACAGGCCGCCGCGCACGGGGGGCCCGGCGCCGTGGGCTGTGGGGTGGGCTGGTGCCGCCGGGCGGTGGGGGATCTCGCCGGGGCCGCGGCGGCCTTTGCTGCCACCCCGGCGCCCTGTGGGGCCGCGGGCCTCGCCGCCCTGCCCCAGGGCCTCACGGTCGAGGGGGGCCTCGCCGGCGGCCTCGTGGCCTACCGCGACCACGCCTGGCGCACCGGCGGCCACCTCACCCAGGCCCGCCTCGGCCTCGACCACAGCAGCGGCCTCGGCGGTGCCTTCACGGTGCGGCGCCTCGTGACCGCCGGCCAGCGCCTCGATCCCGACGCTGCCCCCGCCGCCCTGGCGGGCGCCTCGCCCCCGAGCGCGGCGCCGCCCGCTCCGGTGCTCGAGGCGGTGGACGCGGCCCAGACCGAGCTCTGGGCGACCGTCTCCGGCCGGGGGCGCCGGGTCGGGGGCACGGCGGTGGCGGGCCACTTCTTCTCGTCGGGCGACCTCGGGGTGGCCGGGGGCACGGCGGCCGGCGCCCGGGGCTGGCTCTGGCTCTCGGCGGCCGAGCTCGCGCTCTCGGCGAGCACGGGCCGCTACGACGACGGCCACACCTGGGCCGCGGGGGCCGCCCTGGGGGTGGTGCTCTGGCCGGGGCTCGCGGCAGAGGCGGGCCTCGACCACGCCCGCTTCGTCTCGGAGGTCGACCTGCTGGTCGACGACCAGGGCACCTCGGCCTGGGGCGCGCTGCGGGGGGACTGGGCGCGGCCGGGGCTGTCGCTCGGGCTCGTGGGCCGGGTCGGGCGCGAGCTGCGTCCCCTGCGCCTCGAGACCCCGGCGGTCTGGAACCTCGAGGCCCCGATGCTCCGCAGCGGCGCCGCCACCCTCGGGTGGGCCCTGCCGCGCCGGGCGGGGCCGGGCCGGGGCGCCGGCGCCCACGAGCTGGGCCTGGAGCGGGCCCGTCTCGCCCCCCTGCCCGTCACCCCGCCAGAGGTGGTCTCGACCGAGAGCACCGTCACGGTGGTCCACCTCGCCCTCTCTGCCACGTTGGGGCCCCGCCCCCGGGAGACGCCATGACCCCCCTGCTGCGCCGGGCCCCGCTCGGCCTGCTCGGGCTGCTGCTCGCCCTGCCCGCCCGGGCGGCCGACGCGCCCCAGCTCTACCAGGACTCCTACGACCTCGAGGTGGCCCAGGACTACGCCGGCGCCCTCGCCAAGATGGACGCCCTGCGGGGCCACGGCGAGACCTACGTCTACCACCTGCGCCGGGGCTGGCTGCTCTACCTGCTCGGCCGCTATGCCGACGCCGCGGCCGCCTACGAGGCCGCCGTGGGGCTGGCGCCGTCGAGCGTCGAGGCCCGCCAGGGCTGGGTGCTGCCGCTCATGGCCCTCAAGCGCTGGCCCGAGGCCGCGGCGGTCTGCGAAGACATCCTGCGGCTCGCGCCGGCCGACTACCGGGGCCAGAGCCGCCTCGCCTACATCGACCACAGCCGGGGCCGCTACGCCGCGGCGGCGGCCCGCTAC
>CAXQUZ010000462.1:0-2357 GCA_964226865.1 Myxococcota bacterium
CAGGCTCACGCGGGCGGCGCCGTCCAGGAGCGCATCCTCGCGGAGGTCGATGGGGGCGAGGGGGGGCCGGGGCCGGGGCGCCGGCAGGGTCTCGGCAAACCAGCCGGCGTTGCGGCAGGGCTCTCCGCGCCGGGTCGACAGGATCCAGGCGCCCGCGTCGCGCCGCAGCAGCCCGTGGCCGTCGCGGGCGCTCCAGGCGAGCGAGGGCATGCGCTGGTCGAGGGTGGACAGCGCCGCCGCGAGGGGGGCGAGCAGGTCGGGGCGCTCGGGATCGATGTGGCCCTCGGCCGAGATCTCGGCGGCGGCAAAGCGCAGGCGCAGGGGCAGGCCGCCGAAGACCCCGCGCAGGGTGCGCTGCTCTTCGGGGCCCACGAGGGCCCGGCTCATGGCCTTCACCCGCACCCGGCCGTCGGGGGCGGGGGCCCGGAGGTGGCGGCCCGCGGCGAGGGCCCGGCTGGCGGCACGGCCCCGGGCGGCCCCGTCGGTGGCGAGGCGGCGCAGCACGGGAACGGCGCGCTGGTCGCCGATCTCTTCGAGGGCGGCGATGCCCGCGAGGCTGGTGGCGAGGTCGCTGTCGAGGGCGAGCTCGACGAGCACGGGGGTGGCGGCCCGCAGCCCCATGTGGCGCAGGCCCACGGCGGCGGCCGTGCGGGTGTCGGGATCGGCGGCGGTCGCGGCGGCGACGAGGGCGGGCCAGGCGGCCACGGTCTCGGCGAGGCCTGCGGCGACGAGCTCTGCCGCGGTGGTGGGCTGGTCGTGGCCGTGCCAGGCCCGGGCGAGGGGACCGGCCCCCGCGGGCAGGGCAGCGGGCTGCCAGCCGAGGCGCAGCCGGGCCGCGAGCACGGCGTCGGTCTGCTCGGTGGCCTCCAGGGCGGCCACAGCGCCGGGATCGGGCAGCGCGCCCAGCACCTCGGCGGCCCGGTCCCGCAGGCCTGGCTGGTCGAGGGCCGCCCGGAGGGCCCGGCGGGCGGAAGGACCGGCGTGGTGGCGCAGCGCGTGGCAGGCGGCGGTGGCGGTGGGCTCGGGGCCGGTGAGGGCCGCGGTGAGGGCGGCCTCGGTGTCGCGGCGGCCGATGCGGCCCAGGGCCTCGGCGGCGAGGGCCGGCAGCACGGGCGGCGGCAGCTGGCGCAGGCGCCGGCCGAGGGCGTCGCCGATGCCCGGGAGCTCGGTCGGATCCCAGGCGCCGCTGGCCAGCAGCACGAGGGCGCCGGCGCGCTCCTCGGGAACGCCGTCGAGCATGGCGATCAGCTCGCCGGCCGGGGGCGCTGCGGGCGGCGCGAGGCCCGGCGCGGGGGCCACCGCCCGGAGCAGCTCGATGGCCGGGGGCGGGGTGCCGGGCAGCGCCACCAGCTCGATGGCCTCGCCGTCGTCGAGGGCCAGATCGTCCTCCCAGTCCGGGCCCTCGCCGAGCAGCAGCTCGTCCTCCTCGGGCTCGAGCAGCAGCTCGTCTTCGCCCTCCGGGCCGGCCGCCCGGTGCAGCAGGGCGTCGCCGATGGTCACGGGATCGCGGCCGTCGGGCGGGCCCGGGGCGGGCGGCCGCCGGCGGGCCTGGAGCACCGACAGCAGCGCCGCCGCGGCCTGGCGCTCTTCGCGATCGCCGTCGGTCCAGCGCCGCACCGCGAGGGAGCGGGCCCCCTGGGGCACGGGCAGCGAGGCGTCGACGAGCACCCGCACGATGTGGAGGGCCGCGCAGGCCAGCACCCCGTGCTCGAGGCTGGCCACGAGGGCCTCGGGGTGGCGGATGGCCGCCGGCCGGGCGGCGCGCAGCAGGGCCGGGTGGGGGCCCATGGTGCGCAGCAGCTGGCAGATGTCGGCCAGCTCGCCGGCGGTGTGGGCCTGGGGGCGCGGGGGCGCCGGGGGCGGCGGACAGAGGGTGTGGCGGGCGCCGGCAGGGGGCGGGGCGGCCGGGGCCGAGAAGGGCGGACCGCCGACCGCCACGGCCTCGCCGCCGCTGCCCTTGCCGAGCACGGCGAGAGGATCGATGCCGTGGAGGGTGCTGGCGGGGACCGCGCGCTGGACCCGGCAGGCCAGGTGGGCGAGGCGCGCGTGATCGGCGAGGCCCCGGTCGAGGCTCTGGACCGACCACTGGAGCATCACCCGCTGAGGGCCGTGATCCTCGATGGTCTGGAGGGTGGGGGTGGCGAGGGCCACCCACGGGGCGGCGCAGAGCTCTTCGGCGATGCGGGCCAGGGCCTCGCGCTCGCGCCGGAGCAGGGCCGCTGAGCGGGTCCCGACCCGCCAGGCGGGCTCGCTCACGGGGTCTCTCCGACCGGCTGGCCGTGCTTGTCGAGCTCGATCCAGGGAGATCGGAAGAGCGTCGTGTAGGGAAAGAGTGTCTTAAGACGTGTAGATCTCGG
>CAXQUZ010000463.1:0-3068 GCA_964226865.1 Myxococcota bacterium
CATCAGGGCCCGCTCGACGAAGACCACCGAGACGCTGGCGGTGGTGCCCAGCAGGTCGGGGAGCACGGCCACCAGAGCGCCCGAGTCGAGCGCCGACCGGACGAGGCCCGCGGGGAGCAGCGCGATGCCCTCGCCGGCGCGGGCGAGCTGGCGGAGCGCGACGAGGTCGTTGCAGCAGAGCCGGGCCCGGACCGCCAGCCGGTCGCCCCCTCGGGTGGGCCAGTGGCGGGACGGGCTGGCGCCGGCCTCCATGCCCAGCAGCAGGGCGTGGTCGGTGAGGTCGGCCAGCGAGCACGGTGTGCCCCGGCGGGCGAGGTAGGCCGGGGCGGCCACGGCGACGAGGCGGGTCTGGACGAGCTGGCGGGCGACCAGGCGGGGATCGCGCACGGCGCCCGCCCGCAGGGCCACGTCGAAGCCCTCGCCGATGAGGTCGACGTGGCGGGTGGTGGCGAGGATCTCGAGCTCGACCTCGGGGTGGGCCGCGAGGAAGCCCTGGGCGAGACCGGCGATGTCGAGGCCCCCGGCGCCGGGCGGCACGCTCACCCGCAGCAGCCCCCGGGGCACCCCGTCGAGGGCCCGCACGGCCGCGTCCGCCTCCTGGGCCGCGCGCACGAGGGGGCGCACCCGCGCGAAGAGCACCGTGCCCGCCGGCGTCAGGTCGAGCTGGCGGCTGGAGCGGTGGACAAGGCGCACGCCGAGGCGGTCCTCGAGCCGCTGGAGCCGCCGGCCGAGGGTCTCGCGGGGCACACCGAGCGCCCGGGCGGCGCCGGAGATGCTGCCCGCCTCGACGATGGCCACAAAGCTCTCGTAGCCCTCGGTCACCTCGGCCATCGGACCCTCCCGGGCTGGTTGTGTGATGGTTTCGACCAGATGGCGGCAAAGTGTGCGCCGTTGTGAGCCAATGGTCTCACATTAGGACGCCCCTGTCGCCCGGGGGCTGGTCTCCGGCGCCGTCCTCGTGCCCTGGAGCCGCCCGTGTCGCGCACCCTCGCCTACTGGATTCC
The DNA here is from genome assembly GCA_964226865.1 of Myxococcota bacterium. Lineage (GTDB taxonomy): Bacteria > Myxococcota_A > UBA796 > UBA796 > UBA2385 > CAXQUZ01. The sequence continues at coordinate 1,005 of CAXQUZ010000463.1, forward strand.
CACCGCCCTCTTCGCCCTGGCCATGACCGGCTCGGGGGCGATGAACCTGATGCGTCCGCCGGAGCTGCTCGAGGGCATCGCCCACCTGGGCTTCCCGGCGTGGTTTCCCCTGTGGCTCGGCGGCTGGAAGCTGGCCGGGGTCGGGGTGCTGCTGGCGCCGGGGCTGGCGCGGCTCAAGGAGTGGGCCACGGCGGGCTTCACGATCTCGCTGACCAGCGCGGCGGCGGCCCACCTCGCGGCGGGCGACCCCGCGGGCGAGGCGGTGGCCCCGCTGGTGATGCTGGGCCTGGGACTGGCGAGCTGGGCGCTCCGGCCCGCGGGGCGGCGGCTGGCAGCGCCCTGAGCGGCGCTGTCGGGGGGGACTCAGAGCCCCCGGGACCACTCGGGGCGCAGGGGGATGCGGCCGTCGAGGGCGGCGTCGATGGTGCCGACGATGCGCGCCCGGTCGCGAGGCAGCTGGCCGCCCAGGGGCAGGTAGTTGCTGGCGTGGTTGGTGCGGAACAGCGCCCCGCGGGGCCGGGCCTCGTCGACGAAGGTGCGCAGCTCGCGCATGAGCCCCATGATGTCGGGAAGCTCCCAGCCGAGGTTGTCTTGGGTCTTGGCCAGCGGGGTGCCGGGCACCACCGTGAGCGTGAGGGCGGCGAGGTAGTCCGGATCCATGTCGGTCGCGAGGCGGGCGCTGGCCCGGGCGTGGGCCTCGGAGCGCGCCGTGCCGCCGGCCCCGAGCAGGAAGATGGCCGAGAGCTTCATGCCGGCCGCCCGGGCCCGGGCCGCGGCGGCGACGTGGGCCGCGTAGATGTAGGGCGTGTCGCGGGGGGCGCCTGGGGGCCGGGGCTGCTTCGCGAGGCGGCGCAGGGTCGGCTCGTCGCCCGACTCGGGGCCGATGTAGAGCAGCGTCAGCCCCAGGGCGCGCAGCTCGGCGAGCTCGTCGGGCGTCTTGGCCAGGATGTTGGTCGCCATGGCGTAGCAGGAGACCTGGCGCAGCCGCGGAAAGGCCGCCCGCAGCGCCGGCAGGATGGCGCGCCAGTGGTCCATGTCGAGCACGAGGGCATCGCCATCGGCGACGAAGACCTTCTCGGTGTGGGGCAGCGCCCGGGCCGCGGCCTGGATGTCGGCCAGGGTCTCGGCGAGGGGGCGGACGCGGAAGGACTTGGTCCGGTACATCTGGCAGTAGGTGCAGTTGTTCCAGGAGCAGCCGATGGTGGCCTGGAGGATGTAGGACCGGGCCTCGGAGGGCGGGCGGAAGAGGGGGGGCTCGTAGCGCATGGGGCACCGAGGGCGGGGTGGGGCGGGGAGGGTGTAGCCGGGAGCTGCCCGCCCGACCCACGAAGAACCCTGTCCATTCTTACGCACCACGTCGGCTCCACCACCGCCATCCCCCAGACACCCCTCCACGTCCCCCATCTCACCCCTACCGGGCCCCTCCCGCCCTCCCCGCGTCGCCGTCCTTGGCGGCCCTCGCCCCCCAGAAAAAAAGATCCCGCAGAGGATCCCCACCAACAGCGACGCCTCGGATCCACCGCTCCCCCATCGCCGCGAAAGGCGGTTGCGGGGTTGGGAGGGGCCCACTAATAGCAGTGGGTCGCCGGGGGAACCCGCCGACACCCAGCGAGCGCGCCGCCACTGAGGCGGCGCCGGCAGCGCTTCGTGCGCCGCCGCGGCCCGCTGGGAGCGAGGAGAAAAAAACTCCTTGCGCTCTCCCGCTCTCTGAGATAACAGGGCGGGGCCGCTCGAAAGGGTGGCAAAAACGAGGGGCTCGCCCGCCGCGCCAACCACGATGAGTGGCTGGTTCTGGCGAAAAACAGCCGAGAGGCTGCGAGCGTCTCACCGACCCGGTCCTCCGGTCCGGTCTTTGAAAATCAGGCAGTAGTTCTCGTCAAGAACCAAATAGAGTTTTCGACGCGCTACACAACACGTTGGATTGCTTTCGGGCAAGGCAACGGTAGCGCATCAGGATCAACCGGTGCATCGTCACCGGAACATCTTCAACTGGAGAGTTTGATCCTGGCTCAGAGCGAACGCTAGCGGCGGGCTTAACACATGCAAGTCGAGCGACCTCTTCGG
>CAXQUZ010000464.1:0-18228 GCA_964226865.1 Myxococcota bacterium
CGCTCTTCCGATCTGTGCGCCGCCGGCCCTACTCGGTCGTGCTGCTGGACGAGATCGAGAAGGCCCACCCCGACGTCTTCAACGTCCTGCTCCAGGTCCTCGACGACGGCCGGCTCACCGACTCCAAGGGCCGCACGGTCGACTTCAAGAACACCGTGATGATCATGACCTCCAACATCGGCGCCCGCCGCATCATGGAGGCGGGCAGCGACCGCGAGAAGGCCGTCGCCGGGGTCACCGAGGAGCTCCACCGCACCCTCAAGCCGGAGTTCCTCAACCGCATCGACGACGTCATCGTCTTCGACGCCCTCACGCGCGAGAACATGGATCACATCTTCAAGATCCAGCTCAAGCGGGTGGGCCGGCTCCTCGACCAGCGCGAGCTCAAGATCGCCGTCACCGACGAGGCCCGCACGGCCCTCTGCGACGCGGGCTTCGACCCGACCTTCGGCGCCCGGCCGCTCAAGCGCGCCATCCAGCAGTACCTGCTGAACCCGATGTCGCGGGCCATCGTCGGCGGCAACTACGGCCCCGGCGACACGGTCCAGGTCGACCTCGAGGGCGACGACATCACCTTCGAGCGGGTGCCGGCGCCCCCCGAGGGCGAGGCGGGCGGCGCGGCCCTGATCGGCCAGGCCTGAGCCGGTGGCCCGCGTCGGCCCCCGCGCCACCGAGGTGGCCGTCGTCTCCCCGGGGGAGGCGGCGGCCCTCCGGGGGGCGGGGGCCGTCGTCGTTGATGCCCGCCACCTGCGCCAGCGCCTCGGGCGCGGCGTGGGCGCCGGGGTGGTGCTGGGCTGGGGCGAGACCTGCCGCGGCCCGCGCCACGACAGCGCCCTGCCCGACGACCGGGATGCCCTGGCGGCCCGGCTGCGGGCGCGCGGGGTGCCGGCAGGGCCCGTGCTCGTGGTCGACGCGGGCGCCGCGGGCTGGGGCGAGGGGGCCCGGGTCGCCTGGGTGCTCGCCCAGCTGGGCCACCCGGCGGTGGCCTGGCTCGCTGGTGACGCCCGCAGCCTGCGCGCCGCGGCCCCCGGTCCGCTGCCGTCCCCGCCCGTCGTGCCGGTGGCCGCCGCTGGCTGCGACCCGGTCGTCCTCGACCTGCGCAGCCCCCGGGAGTACGCGGGCGCGACCCCCTATGGCGAGGCCCGGGGGGGCCACCTGCCCGGCGCCCTGAGCCTGCCCTACGCCGACCTCTGGCAGGACGGCCGCCCCCGCTCCGCCGCGGCGCTGCGGGCCCAGCTCGCGTCCCTCGGCGTGCCGGCGGGGGCACCGGTGCGCTGTGTCTGCACCGGCGGGGTGCGCTCGGCGGCGGGGGCCCTGCTGCTCCGGGCCGCCGGCGTGGCGGCCGAGAACGACGCCGGCGGCATGTGGGCCCATGCCGCCGACCGGTCCGTGGCCCTCGTCCGCTGAGCGGCCGGGGCGCCCGGGGCCTCACATCTGGACGGCCTCGGCGTCGATCTTGATGTACTTGCCGTCGGCGGGCTCGGCCTTCTCGACCCGCTCCTTGGCCCAGGCCTTGAAGGCGGCGTCGTCGGCGAAGGGGGCGTCGGGCACGATGAGCTCGACCGTGCCCTCGCCCTTGCACTTCGCGGCGAGGTCGAGGGGCCAGGCGTGCTGGACCACGGGCTCGGCCCGGTCCTTGAGCTGGTCGGCCCAGGTCATGCCGCGGCCGTAGAGCGGGGCCGTGGTGACGCGGGTCTGGGCCTTGCCGTTCTTGCAGGTGGCGGTCTCGACCGTGGCCACGCCCCAGAGGAAGCGGCCGTCGTCCTGGGCGGCGTCCTTGTAGCGCACGGCGGCCAGCGCGTCGGAGGCCGCCTCGTCGCCGAGCGACATCAGCGTGATGCGGGCCTGCTCGACGCCCTTCACCGAGAGGCCCGGGGCCAGGGTCTGCAGCGTCGAGACCGCCGCCGCGGCAGCCTCGGCGTCGACCCCGTCCACCGAGCCCACACCGGCCACGTCGGCGAAGGCCGCGACCACGTAGACCTGGGACTCGACGTCGTCGCCCACGGTGCTGAGCAGGCGCTCGAGCTGGGGGATGCCCGCCTTGCCCGCGGCCCGGGACCAGGCCTCGAGCACGGCCGAGAACTGGGTGCGGTTGCTGCCCGGGCCGTTCTCGATGCGGCCCCAGAGCAGCCCCGAGAGGGCGTCGGCCTTGCAGGTGCCGATGGCGCGGTACCAGCGCTGGTCCCAGAAGTCCTCGCCCAGGGTGGAGGCCCGCTCGGCGAAGAAGCTCTGGACGGCGGGCGAGCCGGCGCAGGCCTCGCCCAGCACCTTGAGGGCCCGGGCGCGCTCGTCGGCCTCGAGGCCGCCGATGTAGGCCACCGAGGCGGCCGGCTTGCCGATCTCGATGGCCTTGAGGGCGGCCTGGCTGGCCTCGTCCCCCGAGAGCAGGCGCGGCAGCACGGTGTCGGCGAGCTTGCCGGCCGCCGCGGCGTCACAGCTGCCGAGCTGGACAAAGGCCCGGGCGGCGGCGAGGGGCGGGCCGTCGGTGGCGTCGGCGCTGAGGGCAGCCACGTCGCAGTCGGCGGCCTGGGCCACACCGAGGGCGAGAGACAGGGCGGGCAGGGCGAGAGACAGAGGCATGGGAGACGACTCCAGTGCGGGGCGGCGGGGCCGCCGGCGGGGGAGGGGAGGGCGCGGTCGCCGGCAGGGGGCCGGGCAGCGGACCCGTCAGCGGGCCGGGCGGGGGACCGTCCGGGGCGGGTGCGGTCGGCCAGGTGCGGGGGGCCGGGCGCTCCAGGGCCCGGCGACTCTACCGGAGGGGACGGGGGCCGCGAAGTGCGCCTGCCAGAACCCTGAGCGCCCCGGGGTCCTCCCCGGGCGAAAGGGGCATGTTCGGGGGCGCCGCGGGCGCCGAGAGATCGGGCGGCCTCGTCTGGGGGCCCCGGGGGGCGCGTGACAGCTGTGGCGCCGCCCACTTCGTCGGGATCCTGTGTGCGGGCTTGCCCGACCCGCCCCGTCGTGCCAACTTGAACGCAGGAGGCCCCCATGACACCCCCCCGAAGCCCGTCCCGCGTCCTCTCCCTTGCCGGCCTGCTGCTGCCCCTCGCGGCCTGCAGCCCCTCCTTCGTGGGCAAGACGGACGAGACCGGGTCGACCACCGACACGGTCGACGACGCCGGCACGGGGGACGACGCGGGTGCGGTCGACGGCGAGGACGGCACGACCGACGACGAGGACGAGGGCCTCAGCGAAGAGGAGCTCGCCCTCTGGGCCGGCGCCAGCCTCGCCATCCTCTCGCCCTCGCCCTCGGCCTTCCTGCCCTACGGCGAGACCGCGGTCTTCGAGGCCGAGGTGGTCGACGAGGACGGGCGGCCCATCGACTTCGACGAGATCAGCTGGGTCTCCGACCTCGGGGACTGGCAGGCCACGGGCGCCCTCGTCGAAGACGACGGCCTCGAGCTCGGGGTCCACACCCTGACGGCCGAGGCCCTGCTGCCCGATGGCTCCAAGCTCACCAACCGGGTCGGCGGCATCCTCGTCCAGGACGACCGCGCCGGCACCTGGGTCGGCACCCTCCAGGTCAACCTGGCCTTCGAGTACGAGGGCACCCCCCTCAACGCCAGCTGTGTCGGCACGACCTTCCTCGAGGTCGGCCCCGAGGCCGAGGGCGCCGAGGGCGAGAGCACCTGCTTCCTCTCGGCGGTCATCTTCGAGACCGACCTGACCCACGTCTTCTCGCTCGAGTTCGACGGCGAGGAGGTCTCGGGCGAGGCGGCCATCGACATCTTCGGCTTCGAGCTGGCCTTCCCCGCCGAGGGCGACATCCAGGACCGCGAGCTGCTGGTCACCTGGACGGGCGATCTGCTGGGCTACGCCGAGCTGACGGGCACCCTCAACCTCGAGCAGGTGTCGCGCGACACCGGGGGCCTCGACTGAGCCTCCGGCCCGCCCCGCTGCGGCTGCCTGCCCTGGGGGCCGGCCTCCTCGCCCTGGTGCTGGGCGGGGGCTGCGCGCGCACGAAGCTGCTGCGCCTCGAGAACGAGGTGCTCGCGAACCAGAACCGCGAGCTGCGGGCCGAGCTGGGCGCCTGTCGTGACGACGCGCCCCCGCCCGACTTCGCGACCGTGGTCGATGTCGAGCTGCTGCGGGAGTACCTCCAGCGGGCGGGCTTCCCGGCGCCCGAGGTGCTGCCCTCGGGGGTGCTGCGGGTGCCGGTCTCGGGCGAACACACCCAGTTCCAGCTCACGCTGCAGCACTTCGAGAAGGAGAAGGTGCTCTACATCGCCGTGGTCGACTACCTGAGCCTCGAGCAGGCCACCAGCTCGCCGGCCATGGTGCTGCTCCTGACCCAGCTCGCCGCCATCAACTACGAGATGCTGCTGGGCAAGCTCCAGATGAATCCCCGCTCGGGCGACATCACCCTCTCGGTCGAGATCCAGCTCGACGACGGGCTGGGCTTCCGCACCTTCCAGGCCGTGCTGCGCCACATCGTCGGCGCCGCCGACCAGCGCTACCCCGAGCTGCTCCGGGCCGCCCGGGGCCGGGGCATCTGACGGCGCGCGTCCCGCCCGACGCCTGACGCCGGGGGCCGGGTCGCGGTCTCGGGGGCCCGCAGGTCGCAGGGACGGGGCCCGGAGGGGAGGAGGGGCGTCGACCGCCGCCTGGAGGCCGGTCACAGACTGCCTGTGGCCTGCCCCCTGGATGTCGGGTGCAACGGGATTCTTTGGTTCGGCGGACGGTCGACGCAGAGGGTGGCGGGGGTGCGAAAAGATAGCTGGATGCTGCTCTCTCGCGGTGTGTGGCCCCCGCCTCGCCCCCCCATCATCACCGGCCGGAGCCCCACCGGCAACGGCAACTCTGCACAAAGGCTCCCGCAAGACCGCCCTCGGTTGTGCAGAACTGCGCTACTCCTCGCCCGGGTAGTGGGCCAGCCCCGCTGCGACCAGGGCCCGGTCCCGTCCAGCCTTGGCCGCCGTGGGCACCCGTGCGAGGATCTTGTCGAGGCGGGCCTGCTCGCGCCGCAGCACCCCCAGCAGCCCCGGGTCGGCCCGGGCGAGCAGCAGCGGGCCCCAGTGCAGCGCCGCCGGGGTGGCGGGGCCCCGCCAGCCGCCGGTGGGGGCCGCGACGACCACGGGGTACCAGCGGCCCCGCTCCTCGACCATGTGCTCGTCGACGATGCCCCAGCCCCGGTCGCACAGGGCGCGGCGGGCCTCGGCGGGGTGGTCGTTGGGCTGGAGCACGAGGCGGCGCAGGCCGGCCCAGACCCCTGCGGGCGCGTCGCGGAGGATGTGGGCGATGCTGTGGCCGCCCATGCCGCAGACGGTGACCGTGTCGGCCTCGCCCGGCGCGAGGGGCTGGAGCCCGTCCCCCTGGCGGGCCACGAGGCCCGGCGGCAGCACCCGGGCCCGCAGGGCGGCGCTGGGGCCGTCCGAGATGTCGAGGGCCCAGGCCCGGGTCGCCACCCCCGCCGCGAGCAGCAGGGTGGGCAGCTTGGCGTGGTCGGTGCCCACGTCGGCCACGGCGGCGCCGGCGGGCACGGCGCGGGCCACGGTGGCGAGGCGGGGACCGAGCGCGGCGAAGGCGTCGGGGGCGGACATGGGCGCTCCGGGGCGGGGGGCGGCGCCTCTAGCGCGCGCGGCCCGGCCCGTCCGGTGGGCCGCTACTTGGCGGCGACCGCGACCACCCGGCCCGGCGGGGGGCCGTAGAGCGGGGCGGTGGGCGCGAACTGGCTGCGGCCGCTGGGGCTGATGGCCGCGAGGTTGGTATGCTCCGGCGCGCGGGCGTCGGCGCGCACGCGGAACCAGAGCCCCCGGGGCTCGCCGAACTGCACGGTGGTCGCCGGCGGCGCCTCCGCGGCGGGCGGGCGCGCAGCGATCGAGAGGGACCGGTGCCGGAGACCGAGCGATGTCGAGGGCATGGGCTTGCTCCAGGCGGGGCCGAGGCCGCAGGTGGGCGCCGCCGGTGGTTGCCCCCTGTGTTTAGGGCCCCACCCCCCCATCCGCGAGTGCACGGCCCTTTCACTGTCGGCCCCCGGGCCCCGGATCTGGAGCCGATGTCGGCCAGAGGTGACATGCGAAGGCCCCCGCTCCACGGCATCTTCACCGAGAGCGGGGGCCAGAGGCGACAGAGCTGACACGCGCCGGGCGGCGACCGATGTCAGAGGCTGCGCGGATCTGTCAGCCGGCCCGTGACCGCGCTGGCGGCCGCGACGGCGGGGGACACCAGGTAGACCGGCCCGGGGGCGCCCATCCGGCGATCGAAGTTGCGGTTGGTGGTGCTGGCGGTGGTCTCGCCCGGAAGGGGCACGCCGGGCCCGTTGCCGATGCAGGAGCCGCAGCCCGGCGGGCTGATGACGGCACCGACCGCGCGGAAGACGTCGAGAATGCCCTCCTTCTCAGCAACCTTGGCCACGACCATGCTCGAGGGGGTGACGGTCACCCGGACCCCCGCGTGCAGCGTGCGGCCCCGCAGCACGTCGGCGGCGGCCTTGAGGTCGGCCAGCGAGCCGCCAGTGCAGCTCGCGATGACGACGTTGTGGATGGCCACCTCGCCGCTGTCGTCGAGGGCCTGGCGGTTGCGCGAGTCGCCGGGGGTGGCGACCGTCAGGGGCACCTCGTCGAGGTCGACCTCGATGACCCGCTCGTAGTGCGCGCCCTCGTCCGGGTAGACCATGCGGTCTTCCATGTCGTCGCCGCGCCGCTCCTGGAGGAAGTCGCGCAGGGGCTGGCAGGGCTCGACCACGCCGGTCATGAGCCCGCCCTCGACGGTCATGTTGGTCAGCACCGACAGCTCGTCGACCGACCACTGGTCGAGGCCCGGGCCGCCGAGCTGGATGACACAGGTGTCGGTGGGGCCCGTGCGCCAGTGCTCCTCGCGGAAGTAGGGGTCGCCGATGAGGTGGAGGATGAGGTCCTTGGGCGAGAGGATGCCCTTGGCGTCGCCGGTCACGACCACCCGCACCACCTTGGGCACGGTCACGGGGATGAGGCCCGTGCGCAGGGCGAAGGTCATGGCCGTCGAGCCCACGCCGAAGGCGAAGGCGTTGAGCACCCCCGCCGTGGGGCTGTGGGAGTCGGTGAGCACGCAGATGTCGCCGGGGCGGGCGTACTCCTCGACGACGATGCGGTGGCAGACGCCCGGCTGGAGATCGCGGCCGGGGCCGTGGAGCCGCAGGCCGTGCTCTTCACAGGCGGCGACCATCTCGGCGGCGAGGCGCTTGGCGGGGGCGAGGCGCTTGGCCTTGACGCCGTCCGGCACGGTGGGCTGGTCGATGAGCACGAAGTGGTCCTCGAAGCAGGCGACCTGGTCGGGGTCCTTGACCGGGGTCTTGCCGAACTCCTGCTCGTAGAGGGCCATGCACATGCCCGCCGTGTACTCGTGCATGCCGCGGAAGGCCGCGCGGCAGAGCACCTGGTCGCCGGGGCCGACGTGGCCCAGGCCGAAGCGGGGGCCGTCGCCCTGGTCGGGGGCCCCGCCCACCCAGGCCTTGGCGGCGATGAGCTTCTCGACGACGTTCATGGGCTTGGCGGCCCGGCCGGTGTCGTACCAGGGCTCGAGCTCGCCGGCGAGCCAGCGGGTGCCGTAGGCGAGCAGGCCGCCGGCCCGGGCCACCTGGGAGAAGAAGGGCGGCAGGGCGCCGTAGAGCTCGTCGACGTCGATCTCTTCGCCCGCGCGCAGCCGGTCCACCACCCCGAAGTCGGTCGTGAAGGGCATGCCGCCGTAGACCATGTTCTCCTGGAAGATGCGCTGGAAGGAGCGGGCCACCACCAGCTCGATGCCGGCGCCCTGGTGGGCGACCACGGCCACCTCGCGGCTCGAGCCCGAGCCGTAGGCGTCGCCGCCGACCACGACCTGGAAGCCGCCGCTCTGGATGCTCTCCTGGCGCACCTCCTCCTTGAAGTTCTCGAGGAAGTAGGGGCCCAGGATCTCGGGCGTGTAGCCCAGGGTGCAGGCCTGGCCGCTGATCATGAGGTCGGTGTTGACACCGTAGTGGAGGTCGGAGCCATCGAAGGCGACGCTCTCGCCCTCCAGCTGGCGCCGGACCTTGGCGGCGTCGTCGAACAGGGTGAGAACACGACCTTCGAGCTTCATGACAGGCTCCCTCACGGAATTCTGGGCGCGGGACGGGACCGGGAGGCCCGGGCAGGGGCCGGCAGCGGCATCGGGCCGGACCGTCGCATGCACCGGGGTGGCCGGGTCGCCGTCGAGGCGGGCGCCCTAACCGGCCGCTCTGTCCGGGGCCCCCCATCCGGCCCTTGCCCCGGCCGAGCCTGAGCGATAGCGCGCCGGGAAGCACCCCCTCTGCGTGGAGAGCCCATGGGCCGCGTCCGGACCCTGTCCCCCAAAGACATTCAAGCGATGCGCGACGTCGGCCGCCTGGCCGCCGACACGCTGCTCTACGTGGGCGACCAGCTCGAGGTGGGCATGACCACCGAAGACATCAACGTGCTGGTCCACGAGTACACCATCCAGGCCGGCGCCCGTCCCGCGCCCCTGAACTACCGGGGCTTCCCCAAGTCGGTGTGCACGTCGATCAACCACATCGTCTGCCACGGCATCCCCGGCCCCACCAAGCTCCAGGACGGCGACATCATCAACGTCGACGTCACGAGCGTGCTGCCCGCCCGCAACGGCTGGTACGGCGACACCAGCGCCACCTTCTACATCGGCGAGGCGCCGCCCCTGGCCCGCCACGTGACCGAGGTGGCCCGCGAGGCCCTCGAGCGCGGCATCGCCGTGGTCAAGCCGGGCGCCCGGGTGGGCGACATCGGCCACGCCATCCAGACCTTCGCCGAGGCCAAGGGCTGCTCGGTGGTCCGTGACTACACGGGCCACGGCATCCACCGGGTCTTCCACGATGCCCCGTCCATCCCCCACTACGGCGTGGCGGGCACGGGGGTCCGGCTGAAGAAGGGCATGACCTTCACCATCGAGCCCATGGTCAACATCGGCCACTGGGCCGTCGACCACCTCGACGACGACTGGACGGTCGTGACCCGCGACGCCTCCCTGTCGGCCCAGTTCGAGCACACCATCCTCGTGACGAAGACCGGCTGTGAGGTGCTCACGGCCCGCTCGCGCCCCCTCAAGGGCAGCGAAGACAAGCCCTGGGCGCGCCTCGGCCCCCTGGCCAGCTTCGTGCCCGCGCCTGCGCCCGCCGCCGAGGCGCCGCCCGCCTCCCGCTGAGCCGCCGCCCCTCCACGCTGGGGGGGATGGCCCGAGAACGCCGTGGGCGCCGCGGGTCTCGACCGTGCGGCGCCCACGCTGTTCTCGGCCCCGCAGGGGCGCCCGCGGCTCAGTCCCGCAGCAGCAGCTCGACAGGGGCGTGGTCGCTGGGCTTCTCGGCCTTGCGGGCGTCCCGGTCGATGGTCACCGCCTCGACCCGCGCCATGACGCTGTCGCTGACGAGGTGGTGGTCGATGCGCAGGCCCTGGCCCCGGGGGAAGCGGGCCCGCCGGTAGTCCCACCAGGTGTGGGCGTAGCGGCCCCAGGCGTCGGGGTAGGTCTCGCGGAAGGCGTCGTGCAGGCCGAGGTCGAGCAGCGCCTGGAAGGCGGCCCGCTCCTCGGGGCTGCAGAAGATCTTGCCGTGCCAGGCCTTGGCGTCCCAGGTGTCTTCGTCGGTGGGGCAGAGGTTGAAGTCGCCGCAGAGCACGAAGTCGCGGTCGGTGCCGCCGTCGCCGAGCACCCAGTCGCGCAGGGCGCCCATCCAGCCGAGCTTGTCGTGCCAGCGCTGGTGGCCGAGCTCCTTGCCGTTGATGACGTAGACGTTGCAGACGCGCACGCCCTGGACGGTCGCGGCGATGCCCCGGGCGTCCTCGTCGAAGCCCGGCACCCCGGTCACCACGTCGGCGAGGCCGTGGGGGGAGGCGATGGCGACGCCGTTGTAGGTCTTCTGGCCGAAGAAGGCGACCTCGTAGCCCGCCTCGGCGAAGAGCTCGGCGGGGAACTGGTGGTCCTGGGCCTTGGTCTCTTGGAGGCAGAGCACGTCGGGGCGGCGGTCGGCCAGCCACGCGGCGAAGCCCTCGCGGCGGGCCCGGATGCTGTTGATGTTGAAGGTGGTGATCTTCACGAGGGGGCTCTCGGTGGGGGGGAGGCGCCGCGCGGCGGGCTCAGGGGCGGTCGCCGGCCAGCCGGATGCCCGTGCCCGCCCCGGCGATCTGCAGGGGGCGCAGGGTGGTGGCCAGGTCGTCGGTCGCGGCGGGGGCCGCGGCCGGCGGGTCGCCCGGGGCCTTGCGCTCGCCCGTGGCGCCGTCCATGCCCACCGCCTCGCGCAGGGCGGCGTCGAGCAGGTGGCTCGGGCGCACGTTCTGGGTGGCGGCGAACATGTTGCTGGGCACGGCGGCGTTGTCGTCGGCGAGGCTGGCGATGAGGCGCTTGACCTGCTGGCGGCGCAGGTTCTCCTGGGAGCCGCAGAGGTCGCAGGGGATGATGGGGAACTGCTGCTCGTCGGAGAGCTCGATGAGGTCGGCCTCGCGGCAGTAGACCAGGGGCCGGATGACCACGTTGCGGCCGTCGTCGCTGCGCAGCCGGGGCGGCATGGCCTTGAGCTGGCCGGCATAGAGCAGGTTCAGCATCAGGGTCTCGATGACGTCGTCGCGGTGGTGGCCCAGGGCGATCTTGGTGCAGCCCAGGGCCTCGGCCGTGTTGTAGAGGATGCCCCGCCGCAGCCGCGAGCACATGCTGCAGTAGGTGCGGCCCTCGGGAATGTGCTGCTTGACGATGCTGTAGGTGTCTTTGGACAGCATCTGGTGGGCGAAGCCCCGCTCCTTGAGCCAGCCCTCGAGCAGGTGGCCCGGGTAGCCGGGGTGGCCCTGGTCGAGGTTGACGGCGATGAGCTCGAAGTCGAAGGGGGCCTTGCGGCGCAGCAGCTCGAGCAGGTGGAGCATGCCGTAGGAGTCCTTGCCCCCCGACACGGCCACCATCACCCGGTCGCCGGGCTCGATGAGCTGGAAGTCGACGCTGGCCTTGCCCACGAGCTTGAGCAGGCGATGTTCCACGGCGGTCGGCATGACGGGGCCCTCCGAGCGGGGCGAATAGCCCGCCCGCCGGCCCGCCACCACGCCGCCGACCGGCTACAGCGGCCCCCCGGGTCCTGCCGGGCTCCCGCCGTCCCGTGTCCGCCCGCGTGCCGCGCCCTCCGGAGGGCCGATGTCGCCGCCGTCCCCCCTGCGCCCCCGCGACCACCTCCGGGCCCTGCTCGTCGTGGCCCACGTGCTCGCCGTGCTGGTGCTCTGCATCCCCGCCCCCCCCGGCGGCCGGGAGCGCAGCTCGCTCGAGGGGCCGGCCATGCAGCAGATCATCGGCGAGTGGCGCACCGGGGCGGCCGGCGTCGGCCTCGATCTCAGCCAAGAGTCCGCCACCGACGCGGTCTTCGCCGCCAGCCAGGCCGTGCGCGGGCTGCGCCAGGCCCTCCAGGGTCCGCCCCGGCGCTACGCGCGGCTGACCGGCGCGGCCCAGGGCTGGGGCATGTTCGCCTTCCTCAAGCGCCGGCCAGCCCGCCTCGTCGTGTCGCTCCAGCGCACCCCCGGCGGCCCCTTCGAGCCCCTCTACCGGGCCCGCGACCCGGCCCTCGCCTGGCGGGCCCACCAGCTCGACGCCGAGCGCATGCGGGCGCTCATCAACCCCCACTCCAGCCGCTCCGGGAAGAAGGGCTACCTGCTGCTGGTCGACTGGCTGGCCTGCCGGGCCGCCGAGGACTTCCCGGGTGCCGTGGCCGTCCGGGTCGAGATGGAGGGCCTCCAGCTCTCGCCCCCGGCGGCCACCCTCGCGGCGGGCGGGGTGCCCCGGCGGGGGGCCTACTGGACGACCCGGCGCGCCCTGGCCGACTGCGGGGGCTCCCTGTGACCGGGGCCCTCTGGCGCGGCTGGACGGCCCTCGTGCGGCGCCTCGCCCACCGCGAGCCTGCGACGGCCCTCGCGCTCTTCCGGGTCGCGGTGGCCCTCTGTGTTGTCTATGCCTTGGGTCAGACCATTCTCAGCGACACCGTCACCGCGGTCTGGGTCGCCCGAGAGCACGGCGGCATGAAGTCCCTCGTGACCCAGCACTGGCTCGTGGCGGCCCTGGGCGGCGCCACGCCGGCGGCGGTCTGGGGCCTCATCGCGACGGCCCTCACCGGTGCGCTCTGCCTCGCGCTCGGCCTGGGCGCCCGGGTGGCGGCCCTGGTCACGGGCCAGTGCTGCATCGCCCTCTTCTCGCTCCACCCCACCTCGGGCGGCGGCCACGACCGGGTCATCACCAACGCCCTGTGGCTGCTCGTGCTGGCCCCCTCCAGCGCCACCCTGTCCCTCGACTGCTGGCTGCGCCACCGCCGCTTCACGAGCGCCGCCCCGGTGGCCGCTTGGCCCCGCTACCTCGCCGTCGTCCAGATCAGCGTCATCTACGGCATGACGGGCGTCCAGAAGCTCGGCTCCTCGTGGTTCCCTTGGGGCGACTACTCGGCGGTCTACTACGCCCTCCAGACCCCCTCCTGGGCGCGCCACGAGCTCGACCAGGTGGCCGTGCTGGTCGCCCACCTCTACCCGCTCACCCAGCTCGGCACGGCGGTCACCTGGCTCTGGGAGCTCAGCTTCCCTGTGGTGCTGCTGGCGCTCTACTGGCGGGCCACCCGCGACCGGCCCGGGCGGCTGCGGGCCTGGTCCAACCGGGTCGATCTGCGCCGGGCCTACGCGCTGGTGGGCCTCCTGATGCACGGCCTGCTCTTCGTGATGATGGAGCTCGGGCCCTTCTCGCTCATCACCCCGGCCTTCTACCTCTGCCTCTGGCACCCCGACGAGTGGGCCCGCATCGGGCGCCGCCTCTCCGGGGGCCGCCTCAGAAGCGCGCCGTCGCCTGGACGGTGACCCGGTCGCCCATGCTCGCGGCGATGGCCTGGGCCACCTCGCTGCCGTCGGGAGCGTCCAAGTGGCGCAGCTCGTAGTTGGCCTGGAGCCGCAGCGCCTTGGCCGGGTCCAGCTCGACGCCGAGGGTGGTGGTCTGGAAGATGCGCAGGTCTTCGGGGCTCTCGGTCTGCTGGAGGTAGCGGTCGTAGCGGGCCGAGAGGCCGAGCCGCGGCTGGAAGGGGGCGCCCTTGCCCTTGCCCTTGCCCTTGCCGCTCTGGGGCGCACCCACCGGGATGCGGCCGCCGCCCTGGACCACCATGCCCCAGGCCTCGCCCTCGGGGGCCACCGTCGGCACCCCGCCGGCGAAGGGGGGCGCAAAGCCCGTCTCGAGCATGCCCCGGCCGCGGGCCACCTCGCCGAGTCCCCAGGCCCAGGGGCGCTCCACCCGGACGAAGGCGCCCTGGCGCATGCGGTCGAAGCGCCGCTCCCCCCAGGCCCGGCTGCCCTGGAGGTGCCAGCCGCCCACCTTGACCTCTTCCCGGCTGAGCTGGTGGCGCGCGCCCTTCGTCACCCAGGCCAGCTCGAAGCGGCCCGAGATGTCCTTCTGGTCGTCGTTGTCGCCCGTCATGATGCCGTTGCCGTTCGAGACCATGGCGGCCCAGGAAGCCCCGAAGGCGCCGGTCTGGACGCCGTCGAAGACCTGGATGCCCACGTCGCGGAAGCCGTGGGCGCCGCCCGTGTAGTGGCCCGTCGTGGCGGTGTCGCGGGCGATGGGGTTCTCGAGCAGCAGCCGGCTCAGCGTCGTCGAGAAGTGGATGAAGCGGTAGTCGGCGGCCACGGGCCCGACGAACTCCTCCATGATGGGCAGCTTGAACTGGCCCACCCGCACCCGGGCGCCCGGGATGTGGGAGAAGGTGAGCGAGGCATCGGTGGGCACGACGGGGGCCGTGCGGGTGATGGCGACCTCGCCGGCCTCGAAGAGCAGGAAGTAGCTCACCTTCTGGTCGGTGCCGGGCATGCTGCCCCGGGCGCCCAGCCGGGCCCGGAAGATGCGGAAGGACGCCGTGCTGTCGGTGGGGCCCACGGTGTTGAAGCTCGCCCGCTCGCCCTCGAAGGGGGGCAGGGCGTCGCCGATTCCGGTCACGGGCGCGCCGAGCATGCCGTCGAACTGGGGCTGGATGAAGCCCATGACGGTGAGGGGGGTGTCGGGGCGGCCGACCTCGGTGCCGAGGGGCAGCAGGCTCTCGGCCGCGCGGGCCGGAGCGCTGGCGAGGGCGGCCAGGGAGAGGAGCAGGGCGGGCGCCAGGGCGCGGGGGGCAGGGCTGTGCATGGTCAGTACCGGGCGTCGTCGGGCTTGTCGCCCTTGGGCCAGTCCCCGCTCTTCTTGGCGAGGTCCTGGCGGGGCTGGACGGTGAAGAAGGCGGCGATGTCGTAGGCCTCCTGGTCCGTGAGGGTGCCGCCCTGGCCGAGCGGCATGTTCCACTTCACGAAGGCCGCGGCGGTGTGGAGGCGGGCCATGCCGGCGCCGATGTTGTAGGAGCGGTCGCCCCAGAGCGGGGGGAAGAGGGTCTTGTCGTCGCCGTCGTACATGCCCGAGCCGTCGGGCTGGTGGCAGGCGGCGCACTTCTGGGCGTAGAGGGCCTCGCCCCGGGCGGCGTCGGGGGCGGCGGGGGGCTGGATGCGGGGCATGCCGGTGTCGGCGACCTTGGTGCCGTCCTCGATGCCGGCCGAGACGAAGTCCATCCATGCGAGAATGGCCTTCATCTCGTCGCTCTCGGCGTCGAGGGGCTGGCCCGCCATGCTGCGCTCCATGCAGCCGTTGACCCGCTCGGCGAGGGAGTCGACCTTGCCCGAGCGCTTGCGGTAGCGCGGGTAGCGGGTGGTGACGCCGACGAAGGGGGCCGCCTTGGGGTGGGTGCCCGCGTCGAGGTGGCAGTTGGTGCAGTTCAGCCCGTTGCCGACCTTGTCGGGCATCAGCCGGTGGGTGTCCATGACCAGCGCGCGGCCGCGGCGGATCTGGTCGCCGGCGGCGCCCTCGGGGATGGTCGCGAGGTCGACGGGCTGGATGGTGATGCGGTCGTCGGGGGCGGCGGCCGGCGGCGGGGCGGCAGTGGTTTCGGCGGCAGCGGTTCCGGCGGCAGCGGTTCCGGCGGCAGCGGTCCCGGCGGGCGCCGCCGGGGGCGTGGCAGGGGGGGCCTCGGCGGGAGGGGCCGTCGGGGTCGTGTCGGCGCAGGCGCCGAGGGTGAGGAGCAGCAGGGCCGTGGCCGAGGTGCGGAGCATGGTGGGCCTCCAGGATGCATGGGCAGGTTGCGAGACCCATGCCAAGAGTGCCCATCGGCCCAAGACCTGCTGGAGTCCAGCAGATCTGGCCGATCATGTTGCGCGCCGGACCGCCGTGTTGATTCACGGTGAACCATGCGCTGAGTCATGAGCTGAGACGATGGTGTCTCGTCCCGGCCGCCCGAGGGCTCAGCCGCGGGGCGTCAGCAGGGGCCGGTAGCGCGGGCCCGCCGAGTCGTAGCTGTGGCGGTCGCGCTCGGCGGTCACCCAGCCGCCGCGGGTGGCCTCCATCTGGGCCGCGGTGGCCGGGTCGGCGCAGAGCATGTCGGCGATGTCGTAGGCCAGCTCGATGGGCCCCTCGGCGGGCACCCGGCTGCCCTTGGGCAGCACGATGACCCCCGACTCGGTGCGGAAGGGGAAGCGGCGCCGGTCCTCGTCCGGGTCGACGCCGATGCGCGCGCCCGGGGCCACCGAGCAGTTCTTGTCGAAGAGAACATTCTTCAGCACGGCATCTTCGCCGATGTCGCAGCCGCTCAGGAGCACGCTCTCTTCGACCGTGGCCCCGGCGTGCACGAAGCAGTCGTAGCCGAGCACGACCTTCTCCAGCACGGCGCTCTGGACGATGCTGCCCTCACAGACCAGCGCGTCGACGATGTCGCTCGAGGGGCGGCCGGCGTGGCGGACGAAGCGCGCGGGCGGGTAGTCGCGCTGGGCCGTGCGGATGCGCCACTTGCGGTTGTAGATGTTGAGGGCCGGCAGGGGGCTGCGCAGCTCCATGTTGGCCTGGACGTAGGAGTCGATGGTGCCCACGTCCCGCCAGTAGGGGTAGGCGCCCTGGGGCTCGCCAGGAATGCGGTTGGTGCCGAAGTCGTAGGTCATCAGGGTGTGGCCGGTGGCCAGCAGCCGCGGGATGACGTTCTTGCCGAAGTCGTGGCTCGAGGTGGTGTCGTGGGCGTCGTCGATGAGGGCGCGCTGCAGCACGCTGCTCTTGAAGAAGTAGTTGCCCATGCTCACCAGGCACATGTCGGGCTGGCCCGGGATGGGCGTCGGGTCGCTGGGCTTCTCCTGGAAGCCGATGATGCGCCCGCTCTCGTCGACCTGGAGCACGCCGAACTGGTGGGCCTCGTCCCGGGGCACGGGGTAGGCGGCGATGGTGAGGTCGGCGCCGGAGGCGACGTGGCGCTGCTCCATCTGGCCCACCTCCAGCTTGTAGATGTGGTCGCCGCCGAAGACCGCCACGTTCTCGGCCCGCGAGTCGCGCACGAGGTTGAGGTTCTGGAACACGGCGTCGGCCGTGCCCCGGTACCAGTGCTCGCCAGCGCGCATCTGGGCGGGCACGATCTCGATGAACTCGTTGATGCCGCTGAGGTGCCAGTTGCGGTTGAGGTGCTTGATGAGGCTCGAGGCCATGTACTGGGTCAGCAGGTAGATGCGCCGGTAGCCGCTGTTCAGGAAGTTGCTCAGCACAAAGTCGATGATGCGGTAGCGGCCGCCGAAGGGCACGGCCGGCTTGGCCCTGTGGGTGGTCAGGGGGCCCAGCCGGGAGCCCTTGCCCCCAGCCATGATCATCACGATGGTGCTCATTCCGGTCTCACCTGGGAGGGGGTGGGGCGCAGGATGGGGCCGAGCGGGCCGGAGGGCAAGCCCCCGGTGCGGCGCGCTGCGGGGCGGGAGTAACCGGCGCGATGGGCCGGAGAGTGGGCAGTTTGCCCCGGGGGTGGCAGACTCGGGGGGCGGCCCTGTCAGCCTCCGGAGTCTCGATGTCGTCCCTGCTCCCGGTGCCCCGGCACCTCTCTGCCCTCGCCCTGGCCGTCCTGGCGCTGGGCGGCTGCCGCACGGCCCCCGAGAAGGCCGAGGCGGGCCTGGACGGGACGGTCGCCGGAGACGTCGTGGATGCCGACGGGGACGGTGTTCCCGCGGGCGACGACTGCGACGATGGGGACGCGGCGGTGGGGCCCGGTGCGCCCGAGCTCTGCGATGGTCTCGACAACGACTGCGACGGCGAGGTCGACGAGGACGCGACGGTCGCGGTCTTCGCGGATCTCGACGGCGACGGCTTCGGCGACCCGGCCACCGAGCGGGCCGCCTGCGCCCCGGAGCCCGGCGAGGTGGCCGAGGGCAGCGACTGCGACGACAGCGACCCGGCGGTCTTTCCCGGCGCGGCCGAGGTCTGTGACGGCGCCGACCAGGACTGCGACGGGGTGGCCGACAACGGCGTGACCGAGACCTTCTACGCCGATGTCGACGGCGACGGCTTCGGCGACGCGGCGGTCGAGGTGGCGGCCTGCACCCTCGGCGACGGCCTGGCCCCCGTGGCCGGCGACTGCGACGACCTCGACGCCGCCGTCCACCCCGAGGCCGCCGAGCTCTGCAATGAGGTGGACGACGACTGTGACGGCACGGCCGACGAGGGGGTGACCACCACCTGGTACCAGGACGTCGACGGCGACGGCCACGGCGATCCGGGCGCCACCACCGAGGCCTGCACCCTGCCCGCTGGCTACGCCGCCACCGCGGGCGACTGCGACGACGGGGCCGCGGCCGTGAACCCCGGGGCCACCGAGCTCTGCAACGGCCTCGACGACGACTGCGACGGGGCCACCGACGAAGAGGACGCCGCCGACGCGCCCACCTGGTACAGCGACCTCGACATGGACGGCTACGGCGATCCCGCCAGCAGCACGGTGAGCTGCGCCCTGCCGCCGGGCATGAGCGACAACGCCGGCGACTGCGACGACGGCGACGCGGCCGTGAACCCGGGCGCCACCGAGGTCTGCAACGGCGTCGACGACGACTGCGACGGCCTCGCCGACGACGCCGACAGCTCCCTGGACCTCGCCACGGCCACCACCTGGCACGGCGACGGCGACGGCGACGGCTTCGGCGACCCGGCCCGGACGGCGACCCAGTGCACGGCGCCCAGCGCCCATGTGGCCGACGGCACCGACTGCGACGACGGCGACGCAGCGGTCTCTCCGGCGGCGGCCGAGGTCTGCAATGCCGTCGACGACGACTGCGATGGCCGGGTCGACGACGACGACCCGGGCGTGGACCTCTCCACGGGCACGACCTTCTACACCGACAGCGACGGCGACGGCTACGGCGACGCCAGCGCCACCGTGGCGGCCTGTGCGGCCCCCTCCGGCGCGGTCGCCGACGCGACCGACTGCGACGACGGGGCGGCCGCCGT
>CAXQUZ010000465.1:0-6976 GCA_964226865.1 Myxococcota bacterium
GGCTCATGTCGACCTGGAAGGACGACAGTGAGCTGTCGCGGCTGAACCGCGCGCCCGGCGGGGTGCCCTTCCCGGTGCACGCCGAGACCCGGGCCGTGCTGGAGCGGGCGCTGGCCATTGCCGCTGCCTCTGGGGGGGCCCTCGACGTGACCGTGGGGCCGCTGGTCCGGGCCTGGGGCTTCGGGGCCGGCGCGGCCGACACCCCGCCGACGCCGGCAGCGCTCGCGGCCCTGTCGGAGCAGGTCGGCTGGCAGAAGCTGCAGCTCGGTCCGGAGGGGGCCACCAAGGCCGTCGACGTGCTGTCCATCGACCTGTCGGCCATCGCAAAGGGCTGGGCGGTCGACGAGGTCTCCCGGGCACTGGCGGCGCTGGGCCACCGCGACCACATGGTCGAGGTGGGCGGCGAGGTGCGGGCCCAGGGCACGAACGGCAGCGAGGCGCCCTGGCGGATCGCCATCGAGCAGCCCGACGCCCTGCGCCGCTCGGCCCACGCGGTCGTCGGGCTGGCCGACCGGTCGATGGCCACCTCTGGCGACTACCGCAACTACCGCGAGGTCGACGGGGAGCGGGTCTCCCACACCATCGACCCCCGGACGGGGCGCCCGGCACGCCACCGCCTGGCCTCGGTCACGGTGGTCACCGACGACTGTGTGGACGCGGACGGCTGGGCCACGGCGCTGATGGTGCTCGGTCCCGACGAGGGCCACGCCGTCGCGACGCGTGCGGGGCTGGCGGCCTACTTTCTCGTGCGCACCGACGACGGCTTCACCGGTCGGCCCACCGAAGCCTTCGCGGCCCTCTCGGCCGGCCCGGGTTAGGGCCCTCGCTCGGAGGTCACCATGACCGTAGTCCTGCTCACCATCGGCATCTTTGCCTTCGCCATGACCGGCATGGCCCTCGGCGTCATCCTCAGCAACCGCCGCCTCAAGGGCTCCTGGGGCGGCAGCGGCGAGGACTGCGTCTGTGAGATCGAGAAGCGGCGCGCCTGCCACGCGGCCAAGAAGTTCCAGCGCTCCGGCCTCGGCGAGCCCGGCGACCGGAGCGTGGTGTGGGCGGGGGACCGGGTCTCGACCGAGTCGAAGCCCGCCGAGCTCTGATGGCCCCCGCCACCAGCCTCGAGGCCCAGGCTGTGTGGACCAGTCCCCACCGGCCCGAGGCGCTGCTCGCCCGGCTGCGTGACCAGGTGGAGCCCCTCGACGAGGGCTTCACCCTCATGCACCGCCTCAGCGGCGGTGGCATCGTCGTCCGCAGCCTGCGCGCGCCCCCGACCCGCCGTCCCTTCTTCGGCAAGGTCGATCCCGCGGGCTTCCGTCTCGCGGTCGTGCCTGAGCTGGGCAACATCAGCCCCTTCCAGCCCATCGTGCGCGCCCGCATCGAGCCGGCCCCCGGGGGCTCGCGGGTGACGGCCACCCTGCGGCCCCACCCCGACGTGCGCACCCACGCCCTGCTCTTCCTGGGCCTGGCCGCCGTGCTCATCATCAGCTCGATGGTCAAGGGCCTCTCCGATCCGACCTTCGCCCTGGTCGGCTACGCCTTCGCGGGTGTGGCGGCGGCCTTTCCGACCGTGCGCGCCCGGTGGAGCTTCGCGCGGGCCTGTGCCGACACCCGCGCGCGGCTCGAGGCGGCCCTCGGCCTCCAGCCCCAGGCCGGCTGAGGGTGGGCGGGCGGCGCCGGGGGGTGCTCGTGACCGGCGCGGGGGGCCTCGTGGGCACCGCCTTGGTCCGCGAGGGCGCGGGCCAGGGGTGATCGGCCTCGGCCACGCCCAGCTCGACATCACCGATCGGGCCGCGGTGCGGGCCGCCCTGCGCCACCACCGGCCCCGGGCGCTGGTCAACGCGGCGGCCCAGGCCGGGGTGGATCGGGCCGAGGCCGAGCCCAGCCTCAGCTTCCTGGTCAACGAGGCCGGGCCGGCGCGCCTGGCCGAGCTCTGTGCCGAGGAGGGGGTGCGGCTGGTCCACATCTCGACCGACTACGTGCTCGACGGCGACGATCGCCCGGGGCTGCGCCTCGACGAGAGCTGGCCCCCCGAGCCCCGCTCGACCTATGCCCGCTCCAAGCTGGCGGGCGAGGGGCCCGTGCTGGCGGCCGGTGGTGTGGTGGCGCGGGTGCAGTGGGTGCACGCACCGGGGCCGCGGGGCTTCTTCCCCCGGGCGCTGCGGGCCCTGGCCGCGGGCCAGACCCTCGCCCTGGTCACCGATCAGGTGGGCGTGCCGAGCCCCGCGCCGCTGGTGGCCCGGTGGCTGCTGGCGCTGGCCGACCCGGAGGCCCCGACGGGCCTCGTCCACCTTGCGCCGGACGGCGAGGCCACGGCCCACGACTGGATCGCCGCCGCCGCCCGGCTCGCGGGGCTGCCCTTCCGGGCGCGGCGGGCGCGGCGGGCCGACTTCGACGGGGCCCACCGGCCGGCCCGCAGCTGCCTCGCCAACGACCGGGCGCGCGCCTGGGGCCTCGCCGTGCCCCACTGGCACGAGGCGGTGGATCGCATGCTGCGCCGGTGGCCGCCGGGCCCCGGGGGGACCGGGCCGCTCAGCGCAGGCTGATGTGGTTGAGGCGCTGGGCGAGGTCGGCGTCGCTCTCGTAGAGCTCCTCGACCAGCGGAGACGCGATGAGTGCGGCCGAGACCGTGCGGCCGAACTGGGCAAAGCGTCCGCTCTGGGCGGCAAAGGCGGCGAGCAGCTCGTCGACCAGCGCGGGCACGGTGGCGCCGGCTGCCAGCTCGAGGACGCCCTCCTCCACGAGCTCGTCGAGCAGCCGCATGAGAATGATGGAGATGTGGCCGGCCATGCTTGCCTCGGCGCAGCGGACGGGGCCGAGGCGGAGGCTCAGCGTGGGCTGCGGAGCGAGACCCTATCGTCCCGCACCCGGATGTTGCCCGGGTCCTGGTAGAGCCAGGCCATGACCGCGCGCTCGTCGCCGTTCGGAAAGGCGCTGAGCACGGCCTGGCAGATGTCCATGGCGTCGACCGGCGAGCGCTCGTCGAGCAGCGACTCGACGAAGTCGGCGACCGGGAGCTCCCGGCGGCGGCGGGTGGCGAAGTAGCCGGCCCCGAGCTTGCGCACGGCGCCGCCGGTGTTCCGAAAGCGGTCGCGCACCTGGCGCACGGTCACCTGGCGGCCGCTGGTCTCGGTGAGGAGTGCGGCGATGGCCTTCGCCCCGGCCAGTCCGCCCAGCTCCTCGAGGGCCTCCCGTGCGGAGAGGCGGCGGGGACGGGGGGCGGAGTGGCGGCTGGTCTGTATGTGGTCCATGTCGTCTGTCTCGTTGTGCAGGGCAGTGGCCTGACGCAGCAGCGGCAGGGCACTGGACCCCGTCCCTCGCGGGCGAGGGACGTGGCCTGATTCGGGCGGAAGTCCGCAGTTGATCGCGCAACCCAAGTGTCTTCTGACCCCCCAACCGTACCAGCCAGGAAGCCGACCAATGGGCCCTGAAAGGGGGATTGAAAGGCCGCCGTAACGCAATGAAAGGGGGGTGTTGTTGCGTTGGGAACCTGGGGGGGCGGGCATGCCAGGGTGCAAGCCCCAATCCTGGAGCCTACGCACCGCAATTGCGCCATCTCGCAGGCGTCCCCCCCCGGCTCTTCGCCCGCCGGCGCCGGGCCCTCTGGCCGCGGCCCTGCCCTGCGTTAGGCCAGAGCAGAGGCTTGCGGAGACGCCCCGCCGGCCGCAGGATCCCGGTGGGCTGCCGCCGGCCCGCCCGCGGAGTGAGCATGAACCACCGTCCCCGCAACCCACGCCTCGAGCGCCTGTTCGACTCGGCCCCCCGGGACGGTGCGCGCATCGGCATCCTCTCGACCTGGGATGTCGAGAACAACGCCGTGCGCATCCTCGCCGCGACCCTGCGCGCCCAGGGCCACCACACCGTCGAGATCTACTTCAAGGACTGGATCTCGAACCACCTCGATCCGGCCAGCGACGCCGAGCTCGACACCCTCGTCGAGGTGCTGCGGCGCGAGAACATCAACCTGCTCGCCGTCTCCATCCGGGCCAGCGCCTACGCCGAGCAGGCCCGCATCATCACCGAGCACGTCCAGCGCGAGCTCGGGCTGCCCGTGCTCTGGGGCGGCATGCACCCCACCCTCAAGTCCGAGGAGTGCATCGCCCACGCCGACATGACGCTGGCGGGAGAGGGCGAGCTGGCCCTGGCGGATCTCGCGCGGGCCCTCGTGCACGGCGATCCGGCGCTGCTCGAGACCCAGAACGTCTGGTTCCGCATGGACCGCGACGAAGATCGGGTCGAGGGCCAGCCGGCCACGGTGCGCCGCAACAGCCTGCGCCCGCTCGTCAAGAACCTCGATGACCTGGCCTTTCGCGACTACACCACCCACGCCCACAAGTACTTCATCACCGGCGACAAGTACCTCGTCGGCGACCCCATGCTGGGCGATCCCGTCTTCCAGATGATGGGCAGCCGCGGCTGCATCTACAAGTGCAGCTACTGCTACAACTCGACCTACAAGAAGGACGTCTACCCGGGCCAGAAGTGGTTCCGGGTGCGCTCGCCCCAGAGCATGGTCGACGAGATCCGGGCCGCGCGCTCCCACTGGAACATGAAGCGCATCCGCTTCGACGACGAGGTCTTCAACTTCCAGCTCGACTGGCTCAAGGACTTCTGCCGCATCTACCCCCGCGAGATCGGCCTGCCCTTCGAGATCTTCATCGAGCCCAAGCTGGTCAACGAAGACCGGATGACCATGCTCCGCGACGCCGGACTGGCCAGCGTCTACATGGGCATCCAGAGCTCCGAGCGGGTCACGGGCCACCTCTACGACCGGCGGGTCAAGAACCAGTCGATCGAAGACATCGCCCGGCTCTATCACCGCCTCGGCGTGAAGCCCCACTTCCAGCTCATCTTCGACGACCCCGTCTCGACCGAGGGCGACAAGAAGGCGCTCTTAGAGATGATCGCCTCCTTCCCCCATCCCTTCGATCTCTACCTGTTCAGCATGACGGTCTTCCCGGGCTCCGAGCTGAACAAGAAGCTCATCGAGAACGGGCTCATCTCCCGCTACGACATCGACGGGCCCGACAACACCCGCGTCTTCTACCAGCACCGGGTGAACCTCAGCTACCCGCGCCCGGTCGAAGACACCTTCTGGATCGCCCTCACCCAGATGCTGAGCAAGCCCTTCGTGCCCCGCACGATGCTGCGCATGCTCTCCCGCTCCGAGACCCTCAAGAAGCACCCCTGGCCGCTCATCCAGATGGCCAATGCCTCGAACTTCATCAAGATGGGCACGACGGCGGCGGGCATGGTCGCCAAGGGCGAGATGACCAACACCCTCATCCGCCGGTGGATGAGCATGGACCGCATCATCACGACCTGAGGCCGGGCCTCAGCGGGCCAGCAGCCCCTCGGCCCCCCGCCAGACGGGCAGCCCCGGGGCGCGCCGCTGGAGCAGGGCCTCCATGGCCGCCTCGACCTGGTCCCGCAGCCAGAGCAGCTGATCGTCTTCGCGGGCGGGGTCGTGGGCCGGCGGGTGGATCGGCGGCGAGACGTAGTGGGTGAGCTGGACGGGCCGGGGCAGGGCGGTCGGACCGAGGCCCCGCGCGATGGGAAGGGGCGCCTTGAGGCGCTTGTAGACGAGGTCGGTCAGCCGCGAGGGGTAGACCGTGTAGAGCTCGTCGGCCCGGGGGCAGGCCACGGCGACCACCGTGGCGCCGGCGCGCAGGGCGAGGCGGGCGAAGCCCGTGCGGGTCTCCCAGCGGGTCTGGTAGCGCTGGGTCGACGGGCGCAGCGACTCCCACATGCCGCCGGGGGCCACGCCGAGCAGCTCGCCGGCCGCCAGCACCTCCATGCCCGCGGCGGGGCTGGCGGGCACGACCCCGATGGCCCGCATCATGTCGGAGACGCCCGGGGTCTTGAAGATCATGTCGTCGCCCAGGCCGCGGATGGTGCGGCCGGTGGCCTCGACCAGCGCCAGGCCGAACATGAAGGCGTCGTAGGTGGCCAGCGAGTGGTGCACGACCAGCAGCACCGGGCCCGTGGCGGGGATGTTCTCGAGGCCCGTGACCCGGTGGCGGTGGTAGCGCTGGAGCGGGCGCAGCACCCGGCGGGCGCGGCGCAGCACGGCGGGCTTGGGGACGAAGGGCGCGAGGGGCACGGCGGGATCCGGGCGGGGGGCCAGCGCGGGCTAACCGACGAAGCGATCGGGCCGCATGAGCCGGGGCAGGGCGGAGGGGCGGCCGTCGAGAATGCCTTCGACCACGGCGTCGACGGCGGGGCCCAGGTGGGTGTGGGGGCGGCCGTTGAAGCCCAGGCAGGCCACGACGGTCGGGCGCCCGGGCAGGGGGCCGACCAGCGGCAGCCCGTCGCAGCTGTGGGTCGCCACCCGGGACCAGCGGGCGGTGGGCTCCGGCGACAGCCCCGCGACCCGGGGGCCCCAGAGCGCGGCGATCTTCTCGTCGACCACGAGGCGCACCCGCTCGGCCGCGTCCTCGCCGGTCTCGAGGTGGGGGGTGGCCCAGCGGCAGCCGCCGAGGATCACCCCCGCGCCCGCCGGCGTGGCCGAGAGGTAGCCGAACTGGGCCGAGCGGGGGCCGTCCAGGGCGCCCGCGGCGTGGTGGCGGTGCTGGTGGCGCACGGGGACGAGCTTGTCGCCCAGCCAGGGCCAGGCCCCGGCGAGCTGGTGGTCGCCACAGAGCAGCACCAGATCGGCCACCACCCGGCCCTGGGGCACGACGAGCACGTTGCCCCGGTCGCTGTCTTCGTGGGCGCGCACCGGGGCCTGGCCGAAGAGCTGGGCGCCGGCCGCCCGGGCGTCCTGGGCCGCCGAGACCGCGAGGGCCCAGGGATCGAGGGCCCCGCCCCGCACCCGGATGCCCCCCGCCCAGCCCGGGCTGGGGCCGACCGCCTCTGCCGGAAGCCCCCAGTCCCGGCGCAGGGCGGCGCTCTGGTCCAGCTCGTCCTGCTCGGCGTCCACGAGGGCCCCGAGCACGAGCCCGTCCGCCGCCATGCAGATCGGACGAGCGTCGTGTAGGGA
>CAXQUZ010000466.1:0-4180 GCA_964226865.1 Myxococcota bacterium
CGCAGGGCCGGGGCGTCGGTGGGCAGCCGCCGCAGGGCTCGGCGCAGCCAGCCCCGCAGGGCCGCGTCCCCGACCGCTGCGCGCCGCTGGTCGACGAGCTGGGCCAGCACGGTCTCGATGCCCCGCCCGGGCACGGTCTCGGCGTCGACCGGCGCGAGGCAGAGCTCCCGGGCGACCGCCTGCCAGATCCGGCCGGGGTCGTCGAAGGGGCAGGCGTCTGGCGACAGACCGACCAGGGCCGAGGCGAAGCCGTGCCGCCAGGCGCGCTCGCGCACACAGAGCAGGAAGTGGGTCTTGCCGCCGCCGTAGGGCGCCTGGACGAGCTTGAAGGTCGAGCCGCTGCGGGCGGCGGCGATGGGGGCGAGGTACTCGCGCTCGAGAATGGCCAGCCGGCGGCCGTTGCCGACGTCGACCAGCTCGACGCCCCGCTCGGGGGGCTGGCCGGTCTGGCCCATGCGGTCGAGCACGTGGCGGGCCAGCGCAGCGGAGGGCGGCGGGCTCAGGGCAGGGGCCTCCGGGCGGGGGCGGGGCGGATCACGGCGCGGGGCTCCGGGTGAAGCGCAGGGTGTGGTGCCACTGGCCCCGGCCCTGGGCGTCCTCGAGCCAGAACACCTGGGAGCGGTCGCGCATGCTGTCGCCGGCGGCCGTGCCCAGCCCGAGGCGCCAGCCCGCGTGGTCGAGCAGGCGCCCCTCGCGGAGCCGCCACAGGTCGAAGACGAAGGCGGCCCGGGGGTAGTCGACGAAGCTGCGGGCGCTCGGGGCGCGGTGGAAGCGGGCGGGCTGGCGGAGCCAGGCCAGGGCGCTGAAGACCTCGGCGAGGGGAACCCACTGGCCGTCGCGTCCCCCGCCGGCGCGGGTCCAGGCGGTCCGCAGCTGGGCGTGCAGCGCCGGCAGTGCGGTGGCCCGGGCACCGTCGAGCAGGGCGCCGTGGAGGGCCAGGATCTCGGCGGCGTCCGCCCGGCACTGGCCGAGGGGGGCGCGGCCGAAGCCGAGCTCGGCGGTGTCGGCGTCGACGTCGACCGCGAGGTGGAAGGGCGCCACCCGCAGGGTGAGCGGTGCCCGGGTCAGCACGGACGCATCGATGCCCCGCGCATCACAGCCGGCCCGCAGCTCGGCCGCGAGGCGGGCCCGGCGACCCTGGGCCTCGGCCTCGAGCCAGGCGGCGACCGCGGCCTCGGGGCGCAGGTTGGCCCCCGGGGCCGCCTCCACCCGGGCGTGGGCCGCGGCGACCTTTGCCGGCACGGCGTCTTCGACCACGCCCGCGAGGGCCACCAGCGCCTTTGCGCGGGCGCGGAGGGCCTCGGCCGCGTCGAGCAGCGCCGCGGCAGCGGGCAGGGGCGGCAGCGGGCTGCTCACAGGGCGAGCTCGATGCGGTGCAGCACGGCGCCGGCGTCGTCGACATGCTCGACGAGAACGGTCCCGCGCAGGGGATCACAGGTGAAGCGGCACCAGTTGTGGACGGCGGCCATCCAGGTGTACTGGGGGTGGCCCTCGTAGAGATCGGCCGCCACGTTCAAGAAGGAGCCGGCCGGCCCCGTGAAGACCTCCCACTGGTCCGCCCCGGGGCCGCCCTCGTCGTCCACCCGGCCGACCTGGGCATAGTGCACGTCGCCCGTCACCCAGAGCACCCCGGGGATGCCGGCGTCGGCGATGTGCTGGAGGACCGCCGTGCGCTGCTCGGGGTGGCCCTCCCAGCGGTCGCTCGCGCCCGCGCCGCCGAAGATGTTCTGCAGATCGGTGATGGGCACGCTGTTCAGGATGATCTTGAACCGGGCCTCGCTGGCCTCGAGGGCGGCGGCCAACCAGGCCGGCTGGGCCTCCGAGATGTACTGCGCGCCGCTGCGCTCGCCGCGGCAGTCGAGCACGAAGACCTCGAGGGTGTCGCCCCAGCGGAGCTGGCGCCAGATCCCGGCCGGCCCCTCCCCGTCCCCGATGGGCAGGGTCTCGCGCATGGCGGCGACGGCGGCGGCGAGCTGGTCGGCGTCCAGGCTGGCGGCCTCCCAGTTGTTGTCGACCTCGTGGTCGTCCCAGGTGGCGACGAGGCTGGTGCTCCGGGCCAAGTCGGCGAGGCCCTGGACGGCGACCGCGTCGCTCCAGTGCAGCCGGTAGTCGGCGAGGTCGACCGAGCCGTCGGCATAGACCGTGTCGCCCAGCAGGCAGAAGAAGTCGAGGTCTTCGCTGGCGGCCACCGAGAGGGAGGCCCAGGGCTCGTTGCCGCCGAAGCAGGAGGTGGCCCCGAAGACGACCTGGCGGGCCGTGCCGGGGGCGGTGGCGCTGCGGAAGCGGGACACGGCGCTGCGGAGGCCGTCGGGGGTCTCGGCACAGACACAGCCGGCCACGTCGGCGGGCACCCCCTCGATGACGAAGCTGTGGGCGACCGCGCCCTCGTGCAGGGTCTGCTCGGCGGTCGCGGGCTGCTCTTCCCACGCGTCTCCGCTAGCGAGGGCCCAGCGCAGGCGCACGGTGGGGGCGGTGGAGCGCACCCGCACGTGGAGCCGGCCGTCCGCCGCGTCGCCCAGGGCCACGGCCACCGGGAAGAGGGCCGGGTCTTCGGCGGTGTCGGGCGCCCAGCGCGCCGCGGGCTCTGGTGCGCGTGTGGGGGCCGCCGGGCCCGGGTCGCCCGTGTCGTCGGGGGCTCCGGTGTCGGCCCCCCCGCTGTCGGCGCCCGGGGTGTCTGGGCCGGTGGCGGCGGGCTTGGCGGTGTCGGTGCCCGCACAGCCGGTGGCGCCGGCGGCGAGGGCGCCCGAGGCGAGGCGGAGGAACTGGCGCCGGGAGCGGTCGTGCATGCGGAGGGCTCGGGGACGAGGGGGACGGCTCAGCCGCGGGGGCCGTAGTACTTGTGGACGCCGACGGTGACGTCCCAGGTGTCGGGCGGGCCGTTGCGCACCCGCACCACCCGGCCGGCGCCGAGGTGGAGGCCCATGTCCTTGGGCAGGGCCACCGAGACCTTGCCGTAGGCCGCAAGCTGTCGGTACCACAGCACGGTCCACCGGTCGTCCGTCGGGAAGTACTCGGCCTGGTAGTCGCTGTCCCAGTCGAGGCCCCAAAGCCGGCGCATGCCCGCCGTGCCGAGGGTCAGCGAGACCTTGCCCGGTGGCGCGAGCTGGACCTCGGCCAGCCCGCTGAGGTGGTCGCCTGGCGCCCGGAAGCTGCCTGCCGAGCCCTCGGTCACGAGCCGCGAGAAGCGGAAGGCGTAGCTGCCCGCACCGACCAGCCGCAGATCCCAGCTGCCCAGGGCCACGTCCCAGTCGATGACGGCCCCGGGCTGGAGGTCGACGGTGCCCTCGCCATAGGCGGTGTAGCGGCCCCGCAGCCCGGCGTTCCAGGGGTCGCCGCGCAGCCCGAGCTCGGTGGCGATGCCCACGGCCTTGTCGAGGGCCAGGAAGCGACCCGTGACCGCGAGCTGGCCCGGCCGGAGGAAGCCCTCACAGTACTGCTGGTCGGCGAAGAGGTCGGGACAGGGGCCGCGCTCGTCGCTGTCGAGTACCGTGGAGTGGACGACGGGGAGGCTGGCGGCCACCTGGAAGCGGGAGCCGAGGCCCGTGGCCCAGTAGAGATCGACGCGGGTGCGCAGGGCCCGGTCGAGGTCTTGGGCCTCGCCGCCGTCTCCGTCGATGAACTGGAGCTTCTTGAAGGTGTTGACGCCGAGGCCGGCGTAGACGACGTGGGCCCCGTCGGGCAGCACGTCGGTCTGCTCGGCCTGGGCCGCCCCGGTCGCGAGGAGGAGGGTCAGAGACAGGACGGCGGCACCCATGCGCGCTCCAGCGGGAGAGTCGCCGGGGGACTATCGCGATCCCGTGCCGTCCGGGCCATAGGGCGGCGGCAAGGGCAGCGACGCGACCCACGGAGCGGGCCGGGCCGTGCTCGGCAGGTAGAGCGGGTGGCGTGGGTGGCCGCCGCGGGTGAGCCCGAAGGCGTGGACCGCACGGCCGCGGCGCACGAGCTGCCGCAGCAGCCGCGTCGCCTCGGGCAGGGCCCAGGCCGCCGCCCCCCAGCAGGCCACCACCGCGGCGCAGGCCGCCAGCTCTTCGTGGCGCACCCGCAGGGCGGTGGGCGAGCGGGGCGGGCCGGCCGCCCGGAGCACGGTGGGCTGGGTGGCGCGAAAGGCGACGAGGTTGACCAGCACGAGGCTGCCGAGATCGGAAGACACCCGTCTGAACTCCAGTCACCGCATGCTATC
>CAXQUZ010000467.1:0-9026 GCA_964226865.1 Myxococcota bacterium
CAGAAGACGGCATACGAGAGAGCATGCGGTGACTGGAGTTCAGACGTGTGCTCTTCCGATCTCTCGAGGTGGCCCAGGCCCTCGACTACCTGCACGCCCAGGGCATCGTCCACCGCGACCTCAAGTCGTCGAATGTGATGGTGCTGCGGGACGGGCGGGTGAAGGTGCTCGACTTCGGGGCCGCGCTCTTCCGCGAGAGCGCCACCGACCCCATCACCCGCCACGGCGAGTTCGTGGGCACCTTCGCCTACGCCAGCCCGGAGCAGATCCGCGGCGAGACCGTCGACGCCCGGGCCGATCTCTACAGCCTCGGGGTGCTGCTCTATCGGCTCATCACGGGCCGCCGCCCCTTCGAGGCCGACACGCCCGAGGGGCTCGCCCGGCTCCACCTCGAGGAGGCCCCCCGCCACCCGATCGAGCTCGTGCCCGGGCTGCCGGACGACCTGTGCCGGCTCATCCTCGAGATGCTGGCCAAGACGCCCGGAGCCCGCCCCGTCTCGGCCGCTGCGGTCGCCGCGCGCCTCGCCCCCCACGCCGGCGGCGAGCGGGGCCCCCGGGGCCGGCCGGCCCCCGAGCTGGTCGGACGCACCGCCGCCCGGACCGCCCTCGCCCCGTGCACCGCCGACCCCCACGGCGGCCGCCTCGCCCTCATCCACGGGCCCCGGGGCGCGGGCGCCGGCCACCTGATGCGGCTCCAGTGCCGGGAGCTGGCCGCGCGGGGCTGGTCGGCCCACCACCACGAGCACGTGCCCGCCGTGGCCCTCGGCGCCGTGGGCGGGCTGGTGCGGGCGCTGGCCCGGAGCGCCGAGAGCGCCGATCGGGACGCCGCCGCGCCCTTGCTGCCCCTGCTGGCCCAGCGGGCCGTCGCCCTCTCGGACGACCAGCGCGAGCGGCTGCTCGGGGGCTTCGTGCGGCTGGTGCGGGCCCACTGCGCCGCCGGACGTCCCCTGGCCCTGGGGCTGCGCGACATCGAGAAGCTGCCGCCGCTGGGCCTCGCCGCCCTCGCCCGCCTGCTCGACGAGGCGGCCCGGGAGGGCTGGCCGCTGGTGCTGCTGGCGACCACCGCCCGCCCCCGGGAGGCCCGGGGGCTGCTCTCTCCGCTGGCGCCGCCCCTCGACGTGCCCCTGGAGCCCCTCGACCTGCCCCAGACCTCGGCCCTCATCGCCGATGTGCTGGGCCACCGGGTGCCGCCGGCGAGCCTCTGCGCCCGGGTGCACGCGGCGACAGGCGGCCGGCCGGGCTTCGTGCTCGAGCTGGTCCACAACCTCCTCCAAGAGGGGCTGCTCGAGGCCAACAGCGGCCCCGAGGGGCGCATGAGCTGGACCGATCTGTCGGCCGGCCAGACCCCGGTGCCGCGGCGCATCGTCCACCTCGTGCGCCAGCTCGTCGGCGCCTGCAGCCGCTTCGAGCAGCGCATCCTCGACGCCCTCGCGCTGGCGGGAATGCCCCTCCACGATGACGAGCTGGCGGTCGTTCTCGAGGCCGACCCGCCCCAGGTGGAGGCCGCCGTGGACCGCCTCGTGGACGAGACCGGGCTGCTGGAGCGCCAGGCCGACGGCCGGGCCGACTTTGCCGTGGGCCTCTTCGCCGTGCGGGTGCGGGGCCAGGTGCGCACGCTCCGGCGCAAGGTGCTGACCGAGCGGCTGGCCGCCGCGGTGACCACCGGCCCCCCCTCCCCCGCCCGCAGCCGGCTGCTGCTCCAGGCGGGCAAGCCCGTCGAGGCGGCCCGCTGTGCCGTGGCCTGGGCACCGGCCCGGCCCGCCGCCCGCACGGGCGCGACCACCAACCACAGCGCCCTGCTCGGTCGCCTGTTCTCGGCCGTGCGCACCACGCCCGACAGCGCCCTCGTGATCTCCCTGGGTCTGGCCTACCTGCGCGCCAGCCTCGACCGCGATCCCGGCGAGCCGCGCATCGACCGCACCCTCCAGGCCCTCGCCCAGCGCCTCGAGCGGCTGCCGCCTGCCGACCAGCCCCCCCTCGCGGCCCGCCTCGACCACCTCCGGGGCTGCATCGCACACGCCCGGGGCGGCGGCACCCGGGCCATGGTGCCCCTCCGGCGCGCCCTGGTGCGGGCCCGGGCCATCGAAGACCAGCCCCTGGCCCTCGAGGTTCTCGTCGAGCTCGCCCAGGCCTGCGAGCTGGCGGGCGACCGGGAGCAGGCCGCCACCCTCTGGGACGAGGCCGGCGCCAGTCCAGCCCTCGACGAGGCCGGTGCCCTGGCCCAGCAAGAGGTCGCGACCGGCCGGGCGCGGCTGGCCCTCGAGCGGGGCGACCTGCCCGCGGCGGCCGCCGTGCTCGCCGGGGCCCCCGAGGGACGCCACCTCGAGGTGCTCCAGGCCCAGCTCCTCCACCTCGAGGGGCGCTTCACCGCCGCGCTGTCGACCCTCGAGGCCGCCCTGGCCCACGGGGGCGCCGACCGCGAGGGGCGCGTGGCGGCCCGGCTGCTCAGCCGCACCGCCGAGGTCTGCATCGACCTCCACTGGCTCGGGGACGCCCGGGAGGCCCTGGGTCGGCTGGAGTCCATCGAGACGGCCCGCAGCCAGCCCGAGCTGCGGGTGCGCATCGCCTGGATCCGCGCCCAGCTGCTGCTCCAGAGCGGGGTGCCCGCCCTGGCCCGCGAGGTGCTGGAGGACGCCCTGGCGGAGGCCACGACCTGCGGCTGGCCCATGGTCGCGGCCCGCACCCACGGCTGGCTCGCCACCGTGGCCGTCGCCCGCCGGGACTGGCAGCGGGCCGAGACCCACCGGCGCGCCGCCGAGGAGACCCTCTCGGGCCGTCCGCCCTCCCTGAGCGCCTACCTGCTCCAGCTCCAGCTCGCCGAGCTCTGGGCCCCCCGCGCGGCCCCCGACCCGGTCGCCCTCCAGCGCTGGGTCGACGGCAGCAACGCCCCCGCCCTCCAGCTGCGCCTCGCCCTGGCCCGCCTCAGCCACGCCCTCCACAGCGACCAGCGCTCGGGCGCACAGCTCGCCCTCGCCCAGGCCCAGCACCACATGGACGAGCTCATCCAGCGCAACGGTCCCGCCCACGAGGCCGCCCTGCGGCTCCATCCCTGGGCGAGCGCCATCGCCAGCGCCCGGAAGCGCCTCGCCGGCTGAAGCGCGCCGCCGGCCGCCCCCCCGTGCGGCAGTTCCGTTGGCTCTGCGCCCCGTGGCCCGCTCTGCCGCGAGAGCCAGGCCCCGGACGCCACTCCGTCCCGGTCGCCCGCGCGTCGACCACATCCAAGAGCTTGTCATGAAAGGTCATGGCTTGAATCCTCACACGCCCATGACACCGTGTGCGAAGCGACTGCACGCCGCCCGGAAACCTTCATTGATGGTACACTTCTGCGTATACACATCTCGGGCCCGGCGCCGACTGCGGCCCGAGCAGGTTGTGGGCACCCGGCGGCCGGCAACCCATTTGCGTCGTCGGAGTCCACCGAAGGCTCCACCGCCGGCGCCCGCGTGACTCCGCGCTGCGTGCCGCGTCCCCCGCTTCCCCATCCGCACGAGAACTCCGGAGGCGACCCTGCTTCCAGCCTCTCCCCATCCGCGCATGCTGGCCGTGCCCCCCCCCTTCTCGGCGGGGCGATGGCACGGTCGGGGGGGCCGCGCTCCCCGAACGGGTCACCCACCACAACGCAAGGGCGACGAAAGAAAGCCTGTGTTGACGACAAAGGGCCTGCGTTCTAGAGCATACTTCGGAGTGTTCAACCCGGGCCCGAGCGGCGGCGACCGGCGCATCCGTCCCGCCAAGGGGCGTTCTGCCGCAGGCCTCCCCCGGCTCGCAGCCGCCGACCGGGGCATCCCCCCCCGTGTCCCGCGACCCAGCAGGTGACCTCTCCCAACGCGCCCCCCACCCAACTGCAGTGTTTCCGGGAAGGAAGGATCGACATGGCACCAACAACCCCACACCCCGAACTGGAGCAGCACCGACACCTGATCGGCACGATGTCGGATGCAGACGTCGCCGAGAAGGCGGGAGTGAGCCCCTCTGTCGTCGGTCGCGTGCGCCGCAGTCTCGGGATTGCCCCCTTCGATTCTTCCGCTCCGGCCGCCGCCGCCTCGACCGCCAGCGACGACGACAGCGACGCGACCGTGGCCAGCACCACGCCGGCCGCCAGCGCGCCCGCGCCGGCAAAGACGGCCAAGGCCAAGCCGAAGAAGGCCAAGGGGGCCCGGCGCCAGCGCCGGTCGAAGATCGATCCCTACGCCGAGCTGCTGGGTGTGGAGTCCGACTCGGCGATCGCCCGCAAGGCAGGGGTCACCACCGAGGCCGTGCGCATGTACCGGCGCCGCCGGGGCATCGAGCCCGCCAGCCGCCGCCCGGCGAGCAAGACCACCAAGCGCACCCCGGGCCGCCGCCGCAGCCGCCTCGATCCCTTCCAGCACATCCTCGGGAAGGTCCCCGACGCCGAGGTCGCCCGCAAGGCCGGGGTCACGCCCGAGAACGTGCGGGCCTTCCGCAAGCGCCACGGCATCCCCGCAAGCTACCGCAGCGCCGGCTCCCCGCCGGCCCCGGCCCCCACGCCGGCTCCGGCCCCAGCACCGGCGCCGGCCCCCGCGGCTGTCGCCGCCCCGCCGGCCCCCGCCGCGGCCCCGCCCCCGGCCCGCCCCCACACCGGCCGCATCGCGTGGTCCGTGCGCACGAGCGCCGACGACCAGAGCTGGGTGGTGACGGCGGGCTCGGTGGTGGACGCCGCCCAGGTGGCCGTGGATGCCCTCGCCCGGATGGCCCCCCAGGCCCACATCACCGACATCCGCCGCCTCGGCCCCGCCATCGGCTGAGCCCCGCG
The DNA here is from genome assembly GCA_964226865.1 of Myxococcota bacterium. Taxonomy (GTDB): domain Bacteria; phylum Myxococcota_A; class UBA796; order UBA796; family UBA2385; genus CAXQUZ01. Next base: position 4,775 of record CAXQUZ010000467.1, read on the forward strand.
CCCGGCGACAGCCCCCCCGCCCCTGGAGCCCCCGCTCCGGGGGCGCCTGCGTTCGGGGCCGCCGACCCGCGACCTGTCGGCGCGCAGGACCGGCCGAACTGTCACCGGGGCTTGCCAGAGTCGGGGCTGCTCCGGACCGGAGGGCTGGTTAGGCGCCGCCGCATGACGACGCGCATCTCCGACCATCTTCCCCGCGACGGCGCCCGCGCCGCCCGCGCCGCTCTCACCCCCATCGCCGCCGGCATGAAGGGCTCCCGCATCCTCGGCATCGCCGCCGAGGTGCGCGCGCTCCAGGCCGAGGGCCGGGCTGTCGCGAACTTCACCGTGGGCGACTTCAAGCCCGCGCAGTTCCGCATTCCCGAGGCCCTGACCGCCGGCATCGCCGCCGCCGTGCAGGCCGGCGAGACCAACTACCCGCCGGCCGACGGGGTTCCCGAGCTCAAGCAGGCCATCGCCGACATGGTGTCGCGTGAGTGGGGTGTTGACTACGGTCCGGATGCGGTTTGTGTAGGGTCGGGCGCCCGTCCCCCCATCTATGCGGCCTGGCGGCTCTTCGTCGAGCCGGGCGACGTGACCGTGAGCTTCCTGCCGATGTGGAACGTCGGCTACTACGCCCACCTCACCGCCGCCGACCACCGCTTCGTCCAGACCGCCCCCGAGGACGACTTCTTCCCGACCGTGGCCGCCTTCCGCGAGGCCATCCGCGGCGCCCGCCTCGTGGTCATCAACTCCCCGCTCAACCCGACGGGCACGATGATCTCCCCCGAGGTGCTCAAGGGCATCGCCGAGGCACTGGTCGAAGAGAACGCGGGCCGCGAGCGCCCCTGCATGCTCATCTACGACCAGGTCTACTGGAAGATGGGTCTCGGCGACCGTCGCCACGCCAACCCGGTTGCCCTCGTCCCCGCCTGCGCCCCCTACGTCATCCACATCGACGCCCTGAGCAAGTGGGCCGTGGGCACGGGCCTCCGGGTGGGCTGGGCCGTGCTGCCCCCCTACCTCCAGAAGCCCATGAAGGCCCTCATCGGCCACGTCGGCGCCTGGGCCCCCCGGCCCGTCCAGGTGGCCGCCGCCCAGTGGCTGCAGGATCCCGAGGGCCTCGCCGCTTGGCGCACCACCCTCAACGACCAGGTCGCGGCCCGGCTGAACCGCCTCTACGAGGGCATCTCGGCCATGGCCGAGCGGGGACTGCCCGTCAGCGCCATCGCGCCCCAGGGCGGCATCTACCTCAGCTTCAACGTCGACCTCGTGGGCAAGGGCTTCGCCTCGAACGAAGAGATCCGCCGCTTCCTCCTCGAGGAGGCGGGGGTCGCCGTCGTGCCCTTCCAGGCCTTCGACATGCCCGAAGAGACCGGCTGGTTCCGCATGAGCGTCGGCGCCGTGGGCCTCGACGACATCGACCAGGCCCTGGCCCGGCTCGAGGCGGCCTTCGCGGCCCGCTGAGCCCCACGCCAGCCTGGCGCGCGGCCACCACGGCCCGGCGCGCCCCGGGAGGTCCACCGGCCTCCTCCACCGACGGGACGGGGGCTGGGCCTCCGTCCCGTTCGGGTTAGCGCGGCCCCCCCACACGCCCCTGGAGGCCCCATGCCCGCCGACGGCTTCGCCGATGACAGCGCCTTCCGGCGCGCGGTGACCGACACCCTCTCGACGCTGCTCGACCAGCTCGACGAGATCGACGCCGACATCGACCCCCGCCTCACCCCCGGCAACCTGTCGGTGGTCTTCGAGGACGACGACAGCACCTTCGTGCTCTCCCAGCAGACCCCCACCCACGAGCTGTGGCTGAGCGCCAACCTCCGGGCCTGGCACTTCCGCTTCGTCGCCGGTGCCTGGCAGGAGCGCGACACGGCCGAGGACATGCACGCGCTGCTCTCGGGCCTGTTCAGCGCCAAGCTGGGCCAGCCCGTCACCTTCGCGGCCTGAGCACCGCGCGCCGTCCCCCGCGGCGCCCGCGGTCGCCCCCCGCGCGGGCCGGGCACCAGCGGGTCGGTAAGGGAGGCGTCTGGACGCACGGGCCCCGGATCGGATTACAGGGCGCGGGATGACCGTCCCCACGCTCCATCCCGCCCCCCCCGTGCTGCCTCCGCGCTACGCCGACCCGGTGTGGCTGGGCGACGGCGCGACCGGCGTCGTGTGGCGGGCCCGAGACATCGAGAACGACGCGCTGGTCGCGATCAAGGTGGTGCGCGGCACCCTCGCCCTCCACGCCCGCTTCCGGGCCCGCTTCGCCCGCGAGGTGGCCCTGGCGGGCTCGGTCGTCCACCCCCACCTCGTCGCGGTGCGCGACTGGGGGCGGCTCGAGGACGGGCGCCCCTTCGTGGCCATGGACCACGCCGACCAGGGCAGCCTCGCCGACGCCTTCACCCAGGGCCTCGACCCCAAGGAAGCGCTGCCCCTGCTCAGCCAGGTGCTCGAGGCCCTCGCCCACCTCCACGCCCTCGGGCTGGTCCACCAAGACCTCAAGCCCGAGAACATCCTGCTGGCCACCGGTCCCGACGGGGCCCCCACCGCCTGGGTCACCGACCTGGGCGTCGCCGGGGCCCGCACCGAGCTCGCCCTGGCCCGCCGGGGCATCGCCGGCACCCGCGAGTGGATGGCGCCCGAGCAGGTCGAGGGCCGGCCCCAGGATCTCGGCCCCTGGACCGATCTCTACGCCTTCGGCCTCATCCTCAACGAGCTCTACGAGGGCGCGCCCCTGCCCCTGCGACTCGAGGGGGGCCAGGCCGTGCGGGCCCGCCCGCGGCTGCCGGCCAACGTGCCCGAGGCCATGCGCGAGCTGATCACCCAGCTCATCGATCTGCGCCCCTTCCAGCGCTTCGACCGGGCCGCCGACGTCCGCCGCCGCATGGCCACCGTGCGCCAGCTCTTCGCCGAGCCCACCGCGCCGCTGCCCAGCCCCGAGGCCATCCTCGGCGGCAGCACCACCACCTTCACCCTGCCCCTGCTCGCCGAGGCCCGCGACCCGGTCACCATCCCCCGCCGCATCGGCCCCCCGAGCGCCGAGGTGCCCCGCTGGAACCGCGAGCCGCCCGGCCCCCTGCCCGCGACGCCCCCGCCCGAGCCGCCCTGGGTCGCCCCGGGCCACCACCCGCGCCTCTGCGCCCTGCGCGACCCGCCCAGCGCCGGCCGCGAGCCCCTGCGCCGCCAGATCTGGGAGGCCGCCCGGGCCGTCCTGGACGAGGGCCGCGCCCGGGTGGTGCTGCTGGTCGGTGACACCGCCTGCGGCAAGTCGGCGCTCGCCCACTCGGTCGCCCGCACCCTCGACGAGGGCGGCTGGATGGAGAGCTTCAACCTGCGCTACGGCGCCCGGCCGTCGGCGGACGACGGCTACCGGGGGCTGGTGCTCGAGCTGCTCGCCCCCTGGAACGACACCCGCGCCACCGCCGAGCGGCGCATCGGCCGCTGGCTGGCCCGCGACCAGCAGACCCTGCCCATCACGGTGGCCGCCGAGGCCCAGGCCCTCGCCCGCTGGTGTGGCTTCGGGCTGCCGGACGAGCCGCCGGCCAACGCGGGCCTCGGCCTCGCCTACTTCTACCGCCACCTCGACGCCCACTCCTGGCGCGGCGGCTCGGTGGTCGTGCTCGAAGACGCCCACCACTCCGACCAGCCCGGCGACGGGCTCTCCATCTGTCGGGCGCTGCTGGCCGGCACCGTGGGCGAGCGGCCGGTGCTGGCCATCGCCACCCTCGACGCGGCCGTCATCGAGGCCGACCCCGATCTTGCCGCTGTGGTGAGCGTTCTCGAAGATCTCGGCGCGACACGGATCCAGGTCCCGCGGCTGCTCGGGGACGAGCTCCAGCGCTTCCTGCGCCAGGGCCTCTGTCTCGATCCCGCGCTGGCGGCGGGCCTCGCAGGCCGCTGTGGCGGCAGCCCCGTCTTCGCCTCCCTGCTGGTGCGCGACTGGGGCGCCCGGGGACTGCTGCACTGGACCCCCGCGTCGACCCTCGCACTGCGCACCGAGGCCGAGCTGGACGTGCTCGTGCCCTCGCGCATCGAGACCCTCTCGGGGCGCCGGCTGGACGGGGCCCTCGCGACCACCGAGACCCCGGGCCGCTGCGCCGAGGCCCTGGCGGCGGTCGCCCTCGCTGGCGGCAGCCCCCCGGCGGCGGTCGTGCGCCAGGTCGACCTCGAGGGTCTCGACGGCCTCCTCGCCTCGGGACTGGTCCGCCAGCGGGGCTTCCGCCTCGTCTTCGAGCACCCCGTGCTGCTCACCGAGGCCCTGCGCCGGGCCGAGAGATCGGAAGAGCGTCGT
>CAXQUZ010000468.1:0-4011 GCA_964226865.1 Myxococcota bacterium
CGGGGGCGCCGGGCTGGCCATGACGTGGCAGTGGCTGTCGATGAGGCCGGGCACGAGGGTGGCGCCGCGGCCGTCGATGGTGGGGGTTGGGTCGGTGGGGGCCTCGACGTGGGCGGCGATGGCGACGATGCGGTCGCCGGCGATGGTCACGTCCTGGTGGGGGTGGCGCTGGCCCGTGATCACGTCGAGCACGGTGGTGTCGACGATGCGCAGCCCGGCGGGGGACGCGGGCGCGACCGTCGCCACGGGGGAGCCGGTCGACCGGTGGCGGACCACGGTGCCGAGAACCCCCACCCCCAGGGCCAGCAGCGCGGCGCTGAGCCCCGCGAGGCGCCGGCGGCGGGGACGGGGAGCCGGGGAGGACGGGGGCACTCAGGACTCCTGGAGGGCGGTGAGCACGGCCTCGAGCAGCTCGCGGGGCCCGAAGGGCTTCTCGAGGAAGAGCTCGCCCGAGAGCTGGTCGCCCCGGGTGTGGCCCGACATGTAGAGCACGGGGATGTCGGGGGAGGCCTCGCGGATGCGGCCCACCAGCTCGGGGCCCCGCATGCCGGGCATGACCACGTCGGTGAGCACCAGATCGAGCCGGTCGACGTTGTCGAGGGCCACGTCGAGGGCCTGGGCCGGCACGCTGTGGGCGAGCACGGTGGCGCCCTTCTTGCGCAGCGACATGGCCGCCACCCGCAGCACGTCGAGCCGGTCGTCGACCACCAGCACCGTGATGCCCGCCAGGGGCAGGGCCGTGGCCGGGGGCGGTGCGGGCACGGGGCTCAGCACCTCGGGCAGGGCGCCGGTGTCGGCCTCGGCCAGGGGCAGGTAGATGGTGAAGCAGCTGCCCTCGCCCACCTGGGACTGGAGCGCCAGCATGCCCCCCGAGCGATTGGCGAAGGTCTGGACGGAGGACAGGCCGAGGCCCGTGCCCTGGGAGGTCTGCTTGGTGGTGAAGAAGGGCTGGAAGATGCGGCGCTGCACATCCACGGGAATGCCCGTCCCGTCGTCCTTCACGCGCAGTGCGAGGTAGGTTCCCGGGGCCAGCCGTGCCGTGCCCAGCTCGTCGAGGGCCAGGGCGTCGAGCACCTCGGTCTCGGCCACCACCGCCACGGTGCCGCCGGTGGTCATGGCGTCCCGGGCGTTGATGACGAGGTTGAGCAGGGCGCGCTCGAGGAAGCCCGGATCGGTCACCACCCGGGCCTCGGTGCGGGCCTCGACGCGCAGGAGGAGGTCGCTCGGGACCGCTGCCCGGAGCACGGGGCGCAGCTCGCGGAGCAGGGTGTCGATCGCCACCGGGCGCGCCTGCCAGCTCTGGCGCTGGCCGATGGCGAGCCTGCGCCGGACGAGGCGGGCCCCGCGGGTGCAGGTGCGCACGATCTCGTGGCCGAGCGCGGCGGCATCCTCCGCCTCGCCGGTGGCGATGAGGTTGGCGTCGCCGAGCACCACCGTGAGCAGGTTGTTGAAGTCGTGGGCCGTCTCGCCGGCGAGCTGGGCCAGGGCCTCGACGGTCTGGGCGCGGTGGATGCGCTCCTTCATCTCGTTGTGGAGGGCCTGGGCACGGTGGAGATCGGTGATGTCGCGCAGCGAGAGCAGCACGGCGTTCTCGGTCGCCGCGGGGAAGGGGCGGGCGATGCAGCGCACGATGCGGTCGTCGTCGGGGCCGACCCGCCAGTCGAGCTCGATGGCGGGCGGTGCGGCCCCCCCGGCGGCGGCCTCGACGGCGGCCGAGAAGCGGGCCCGGTCGTCGGGGCTGTGGAGGTGGCGGGTGAGGTCGTGGTCGACCCGCTCCATCGACGGGGGGGCGTTGAGCAGCCCGGCGGCCATGGGGTTGTGGGCCAGCACCCGGTCGGCTGCCGTGCAGACCACCAGCCCGGCGTCGGCGCTGTCGAAGACGGCCCGGTAGAGGGCCTCCCGGCGCCGCAGGGCCTCCTCGGCGAAGACCCGGTGGCGGATCTCGTTCTCGAGCTCTTCGCTGTGGTCCTGCACGGTGCGCATGCGGGTGTGGGCCGAGATGCCGACCAGGGCGAGCAGGGTGCCGAGCAGGGCGTAGGGGAACCAGGCCTGCTGGTGGAGGGCGGCCTGGATCTGGATGGGCAGCCGGGTCGGCGGGGCGCTCTGGGCGGCGAGGCTGCTGACGGCCTGGAGCTCGAGGGTGAAGCGGCCCGGGGGCAGGGAGGGGTAGTGCAGCGAGGGGCCGGCCAGGGGGCGCCAGGTGGGGTCGAGGCCGACGAGGCGCTGGAGGTAGACCACCTCGTCGGGCGCCTCGAGGCTGTCGACCCGCAGCTCGACCCGCAGATCGTGCACGTCGGCGGCGGGGATGAGGGCCTGGCCGCCGGAGGTGGTGGTGACGGGCACGGCGCCCACCATGGCCGAGACGACCTCGACCCGCGGCAGGGGGCTGCCGGTGGCGGGCTGGAGCAGGCCGGGCGGCACCCGGGCCGCGCCGTGGATGGTGGCCATCCAGTACTCGTCCCCGGGGCCCAGCGAGGCGGCGGGGGAGGTGCCGCCGGCGACCTCCCCGCCCTCCAGCAGCAGGGTGTGGACCCCGGGGCCCTCGGGCCGGGGCGGGGCCAGCAGCGCCGTGCGCGACACCCCCGAGATGCCCCGGGTGCCGGCCCGCCGCAGGCGGGCGGCGCTGTCGAGATCAATCTGGGAGACGATGTTCTCGCGCAGTCCGTCGGCGGTCGTGAAGAGGCGGGACTCGGTGCCATCCCACCGGCCCAGGCCGCCGCCGTAGCTGCCGAACCAGGCGGCCACGTCCTGGCCCGCCGCGTCGGTCTCGACGTGGATGTCGCGCACCATGCCCTTGGGGATGCCCGGGTGGGCGTCGGCACGCAGCCACGCGACCGTGCCGTCGGCGGTGAGGTGGGCGACCCCCTCGTGGGTGCCCATGAGCAGGCCCCCGCGCCAGGCGGCGATGCTGAGGATCTCGGTGTGGTCGAGGTCGTCGATGCGCTCGAGGCTGCCGTCGGTGTGGAGGTGGAGGAGGCCCGAGCGGGTGCCGATCCACAGCTCGCCGCGCCAGGGGCCCCCGGTGGCCGGGAGGACCGGCAGCAGGGCCAGGATGTCGTCGTCGAGCAGGGGGGTGAGCCGGGTGGACGACAGCGCCGGGGGGTCTGCCGGCGCCGCCGCCTCCGCGTCGGGGGACCGCAGGTCGGCCAGGTGGACGGCCCGGTCGGCCCCGAGCAACACCCGGCCGTCGCCGACGCTCGCCACCGCATAGACCCGGCGGAAGGGGGGATCTGCGGGCGGCAAGGGGGTGGCCACGCCGTCCCGCCAGCGCACCAGGGCCGGCTCGCCGCCGGCGATGAGCACCCCGCCCCCGGCCGCCGCGGGCAGGTGGAGCACCGAGTGGGTGACCCAGGGCAGCCCGTCTTCGTCCGTCCAGCGCTCGACCCGCCGGTCGCGCAGCCGCAGCAGCCCCTGGCCCACAGTGCCCACCCAGGCGTTGCCGTGGCGGTCGAAGAGCATCGAGCGGCCCTGGATGCCGTCGATGCCCAGCTCGGGGGCGAGGTCGTGCAGCGCCGTGCCGTCCGTCCAGGCCAGGGCGCCGCTGATGGTCGAGAGCCAGACCCGGCCCGCGGCGTCGACCGCACCGCCCGAGCGCCAGCCCAGGTCGGTGTCGTGGATGGGGGTCGGCCGCAGGTCGACCGCGCGCCCGCGGGCGGGGGGCAGGGTGAAGACGCCGACGCTCGAGTAGAGCAGGAGGCTGCCGTCGGCCAGCTCGTGGAGGTTCTGGACGGGCGGGTAGGCCCAGAGGGTCTGGGCGCGGCCGTTCTCGACCCGGCCCAGGCCCCCGCCGCCGCCGTACCAGACCGTGCCCTCGCGGTCGACGAGCACGGTGTCGATGTGGCCCATCGAGCGGCCGTCGGCGGTGGCGACGCGGGTGCCCGCGTCCACGTCGACGAGGCCGGCCGAGGTGGCGGCCCAGATCTGGTCGCCCTCGACCCACAGGTCTTCGACGTTGGCCCGGTCGACCCGGTCGTCGATGGGCACCCGGGTGACCTGGGTGCCGTCGAAGTG
>CAXQUZ010000469.1:0-13975 GCA_964226865.1 Myxococcota bacterium
GACGAGCGCCCCTCGACCGCGGCCACGACGGTCGACGATCCGACCATGGGGCCCGACCCCGAGCCCGACTTCACCGGCGCCGGACGCTGGGCCCCCCTGCCCGCGCCCAAGGCCAAGCCCACCGCCCTCGAAGACGAAGATCCGCCGAGCCGCCCCTCGGCCCTGCCCGAAGAGGGCGAGCAGGGGCCCATCGGGCTCGCGCTCCAGCGGGTCATGGACCTGGTCCGAGGCGACACCTACGTCCTGATGGTGGGCGTTCTCGGCGCCGCCATCCTGGTGCTGGCCATCGTGCTTGTGATGCTCCGCCAGGGGGGATAGGCGCGCCGCCGCAGGCCGCCTCCCGGGGCGGCCCGACAGCGCCGACCGCCGCCCCGCCCCGTCTCTCGGGGCCCCCGACGGGCCCGGCGCGCCCCATCCCGTGCCGAGGCTCCCCATGACGCTCCGCTTCTCCGACCACACCCCCGCCACCGTCGAGGCCGACCTGCTCGTCCTCGGTGTCACCACCGACACCCTCGCCGATCGCCTCCAGGGCGCCCTCGGCGCCTTCGGTGCCCAGGTGGCCGCGGCGGCTGAGGCCGAGTCCTACACGGGCAAGCTGGCCACCACCCTCGTGGTCCGCACCCTCGGCGCCCTGCCGGTCCGCCGCGTCTGTGTCGTCGGCACCGGCGACGGCAGCCCCGGCGATCTGCGCCGGGCCGCGGGCGCGGGCGCCATGGTGGCCCGCAACGCCGGCGACCAGACCATCGCCCTGGCGCTCGGCGCCCTCGACAACACCTCCGCCAGCACCGTGGCCGAGGGCGTGATCGCCGGAGCCTACCGCTTCGACCGCTACAAGGCCGCCGCGGCCCGCAAGGCCGCCCCCGAGACCGTGCTCGTGCTCGAGAGCGACGCCGCCGACGCCGCCTTCGGCCTGGCCATCGCCAAGGCCCAGTCCCTGGCCCGCGACCTCGTCAACGAGCCCGCCGACGCCATCTACCCGGCCACCCTCGCCGCCCAGGCCCGGGCCCTGGCCACCGACCGCATGACGGTCGAGGTCTGGGAGGGCGACAAGCTCGTCGAGGAGCGGATGAACGGCATGCTCACGGTGGGCAAGGGCTCCGACCGCGGCCCCCGCTTCATCCACATGACCTACCGCCCCGCGGGCACCCCCCGGAAGCGCATCGGCCTCGTCGGCAAGGGCGTCACCTTCGACGCGGGCGGCCTCTCCATCAAGACCGCCGCCGGCATGCTCACCATGCGCTGCGACATGGGCGGCTCGGCCGCGGTCATCGGTGTGATGAAGGCCATCGCCGAGCTCGAGCCCGACGTCGAGGTCCACGGCTTCATCGGCGCCGCCGAGAACATGCTGGGCGGCAGCGCCTGCAAGCTCGGCGACATCATCACCTACCGCAACGGCAAGACCGTCGAGATCCACAACACCGACGCCGAGGGCCGCCTCGTGATGGCCGACTGCCTCTGCGTCGCGAGCGAGCTGGGCCTCGACGGCCTCGTCGACATCGCCACCCTGACGGGCGCCTGTGTGGTGGCCCTCGGCGAGCACTACACCGGCCTGTTCACCCAGGACGACGCCATGGCCACCGCGCTGCTCGCCAGCGCCGACGCGGCCGGCGAGGGCCTGTGGCGCATGCCGCTGCCCGACTTCTACAAGGACAAGCTCAAGGGCGAGTGGGGCGACATCAAGAACGTCGGCGGCCGGGCGGCGGGCGCCACCACCGCGGGCCTCTTCCTCTCCGAGTTCGTCGAGAACACCCCCTGGGCCCACCTCGACATCGCGGGCCCCGCCTTCCTCGACAAGACCACCCGCCACTTCGTCTCGGGCGGCACGGGCGCCATGGTCCCCACCCTGACCCGGTGGATCCTCAGCTGAGCCCCCCGGGGCTGCGCCCCTGGCGGGCCGGAGGCACCCCGCCGCCGGCCCGTCGTCGTTCTCGGACCCGCCGCCGCGCGCTCAGGCGGGCACGAAGCCCGTGGCCACGAAGAAGAACTCGACGCTCTTGTTGCGGGTTGCCTCGGGGCGCACCCGCTTGGCCTTGGTGAAGCGCTTGCGCACCTCGAGGGTGAAGGCGTGGGCCTCCTCGCCATCGAAGATCTTGGCCACGAAGGCCCCCCCGGGCTTGAGCACCCCGACCGCCGTCTGGAAGGCCATGCGGGCCAGCTCGAGCTGGGCGACGTGGTCGGTGAGCCGGGCGCCGGTGGTGTGGGGGGCCATGTCGGACATGACCAGGTCGGCCGGCCCCCCGAGGGCATCGAGCAGGGCCGCCGGCTCCTGGGCCCGGATGTCGCCGAGGATGAAGGTGCCCGGGGAGGGCTCGGCGGGCTGGATGTCGATGCCCACCACGGTCGCCTGGGGCCGCCGCCGCTTCACCAGCTCGCTCCAAGAGCCCGGCGCACAGCCCAGGTCCAGCACCCGCTTCACCCCGCGCAGCACCCCCATGCGGCGGTCGATCTCCTCGAGCTTGTAGGCGCTGCGGGCCGAGAAGCCCTCGTCCTTGGCCTTCTGGGTCCAGTGGTCGGCCCAGGTGTTCTTGCTGGGGCGCCGGCGCTTCGAGGCGGCCTTGGCGGCGCGCTGGGCCGAGGCCCGGGTGCGGGCGCCCGGGCTGCGGCCCTGGTTCTTGCGAGACATCGATTCCTCTCTTCTCCGGGGGCGCCGGCGTGGCGCCGGGAGGCCCGTGGCTCCCCTGCCCTGCACCCGGTGTCTTGTTCGTGGCGGTGCCCGTTGACACCCTGCAGCGCCGTCGGTAACGTGCTGTCCTGGCTCGTGTCCCGGCGGGATGCACGGCTGGTCTGTGTCTGCCCCAGCCGCCCTCCCCGCGCGCCCCCGACCCCCCCATCGCCCCCCCGACCGGAGCCCCCCATGGCCCTTCGCCCACTCTCCTGCTTGACGCTGGTGACCTTGCTTCTCGCCGGCTGCGAGGGCACGGACGGTGCCAAGTCCGGCGACGACTCCGGCGCGGCGGGCGACACCGAGATCAAGGTCGACGATGCCGATGGTGACACCATCATCGACATCCACGAGGGCGAGGACGACGCGGACGGCGACGGCCAGCCGAACATGAACGATGAAGACTCCGACAACGACACCATCAAGGACTTCATGGAGGCCGGCGACAACGACCCCCTGACGCTCCCGGTCGACTCGGACGAAGACGGCATCGACGACTACCTCGACCACGACTCCGACAACAACTGCATCGACGACATCGACGAGAAGCTGCCGACCGGCGACGGCCCCCAAGACACCGACGGCGACGGTGTGCGGGACTACGCCGACGACGACAACGACGGCGACGGCATCCTCGACGTGGACGAGATCGGCGCGGGCTGCGAGGTCCCCGACACCGACGGCGACGGCGTCGCCAACTACATGGACGAAGACTCCGACGGCGACGGCATCTACGACGCCTTCGAGGCCGGCAACAGCGAGTTCGACTCCGAGGTGGCCGACAGCGACGGCGACGGCACCCCCGACTACCTCGACTCCGACTCCGACAACGACGGCATCCCCGACTCGGCCGAGTCCGGCATCGTCGAGCTGGGCGACGAGCCCCGCGACACCGACGGCGACGGCATCTACGACTTCGCCGACCCCGACTCCGACGGCGACGCCCTGCCCGACTGGGAAGAGATCCACGAGTACGGCACCGACCCCTACGACCCCGACACGGACGGCGACGGCTACTCCGACGGCGGCGAGGTCACCGCCGGCACCGACCCCCTCGACGTGGGCAGCGTGGTCGACGGCGTCTACGTCGAGGTGCCCGAGCGCACCAACACCGAAGAGGTCTTCGAGTTCACCCTCGAGATCGAGATGGGCGACGTCGCCTTCATCATCGACACCACCGGCTCGATGGGCGGCACCATCTCGGCCATGAAGTCCGAGTACTCGGCCATGGTCTCGGCCCTCACGACGGCCCTGCCCGACGCCGAGTACGCCGTCGGCACCTACGACGACTACGCCTACGGCGGCTACGGCTACTCCAGCTCGGGCGACAAGCCCTTCTACATGCTGCAGCAGGTCACGAGCGACACCTCGGCCGTCCAGTCCGCCTTGACCGGCATCGGCACCCACTACGGCGGCGACGGCCCCGAGTCCGGCATGGAGGCCCTCTTCCAGGGCGCCAGCGGCGTGGGCTACGACCAGAACTGCGACGGGCGCTACGACTCCTCGACCGACGTGCTGCCCTTCCTCGCCGACGCCACCGACCCCTTCACCGGATCTGGCGGCCAGCACTACTCCAGCGGCACGCCCGGCGGCGGCCTCAACGGCGGCTTCGGCTTCCGCGACTACGCCCTGCCGGTCATGGTCTTCGCCACCGACTACGACCTCCGCGACGCCGACGCCGGCTACGGCACCCCCGGTGGCTGCCCGAACGACGCGGGCCAGAGCGACGTCGTGGCCGCCATGTCCGACATCGGCGCCTACGCCATCGGCATCCAGGTCAACACCTACACCTCGACGCCCTACAACCAGATGGTCCAGCTGGCCAACGCCACCGGCTCCTACGCCGACACCGACGGCGACGGTGCCGCCGACGACCCGCTGGCCTTCCAGTGGTCGGGCTCCGGCTCCTCGGGCTTCCGCACCACGATCGTCGGCGCCATCACCGACCTCGTCGGCTCGATCCGCTTCGAGCGGGTGGGCCTCGACATCGAGGGCGACGAGTGGGGCTTCGTCACCGGCGTCTCGCCCGAGTACTTCACCGACATCGACCCGGCCGGCGGCGCCCAGGAGATCGACTTCACCCTCAATTTCCGGGGTGTGGTCGCGGCCACCACCGAGGACCAGCTCTACCGGCTGACCCTCTCGGTCATCGGCGACGACTCGGTGCTCCTCGACACGAAGGACATCATCGTCCTCGTGCCGGGCTCCTCCTACTGAGCGTCCCCGCAGCCTCGTCGGGCGGCCGTCCCGCCCCCTCCGCCCGGTGCAGCCCCCTGCGCCGGGCGGCGTGCTTCAGGACCGGTCGCGCACGGCCTTGAGCAGCACCTCGCGCAGGGCGTCGACCCCCGTGCGGTCGAGCGAGCTCAGGCCGAGCACAGCCGGCATGCCGAGGCCCCGGGCCAGCTTCGTGAGCATGCCCTTGGCCTTCGACCGGGGCAGCTTGTCGACCTTGGTGGCGACCACCTGGCAGGGGATCTCGGCGAGCTGGAGGCCCCGGATGAGGTCGAGGTCGAGCTGCTGGGGCGGGTGGCGGGCGTCGACCAGCACGATCACCAGCCGCAGCGCCTCGCGGTCGCGCAGGTAGCGCTCGATGGCGCCCTTCCAGCGGTGCTGGATCTCGTCGGGCACCTTGGCGAAGCCGTAGCCGGGCAGATCGACCAGGGTGAAGCGGGCCTTGGCGTGCTGCACGTCGAAGAGGTTGATCGACTGGGTGCGGCCGGGCGTCTTCGAGACCCGCGCCGCGCTCTTCTGGCCGAGAACGACGTTGATTGCGCTGCTCTTGCCGACGTTGGAGCGGCCGGCAAAGGCCACCTCGGGGCCGGTGGCCTCGGGGGGACGGCCGGGAAAGCTGCCGATGAACTCGACGGTGTGGGGCGCCGGCACGCTGCGGGCGGGGGGCTTGGGCATGGGACCTCCGCCGCCCTGGTACCCGGTCGGGATAGCCTTGGCACAGGAGGTCGCATGTTCACCTGGGCCACAGCCAAGCCCCTCGAGGTCACGGGCCGCATCCCGGCCGACCAGCCGGTCTACTTCATCAGCGATCTGCACCTGGGCGACGGCACCCGCTCCGACAGCTTCCACGGCAAGGACCGAGAGCTCATCGCCCTCATCCGCCAGGTCCGCGAAGAGGGCGCCACCCTGGTCATCGCGGGCGACGCCATCGACCTCCAACAGGCCTTCTCGGTCACCCGCGTGCTCAAGGCCCACGCGCCCCTCTTCGGCGAGCTCTCCCGCCTCGCCGACCAGGGCCGGGTCTGGTACCTCTGGGGCAACCACGACTACGACATCTCGCTGTTCCGCGACCTGCTGCGCTTCAACGTCGCCAGCAGCCTCTGGATCGGCGACGAGATCCTCTGCGAGCACGGCTACCAGTACGACCGCCACATCGGCACCGATCTGGCCGGCACCCACGTGGCCACCGTCGTGCACCACGGCGTCGAGCGCATCCTCGGCACCTGGCTGCGGCTGCCCCTCCAGCACTTCTACACCCCGTGGACGCGCCTCGCCTTCTGGCTCTTCCACAAGTACGCCCTCTACGTCGACGCCATGGACCGCTTCTGGTCGGCCGTGGGCCGCCCGGAGGTCATGAGCCGGGCCAAGGGCACGCTCTACTACTGGTCCCAGAACGAGATGGGCGACGCGGCCATGCTCTACGATGGCGTCCAGCGCGCCCTTCCCGAGCTCGACTGCCGCTTCCTGGTCTGCGGCCACTCCCACATCCCCGGCCGGATGCGGGTGGGCGAGAAGCACTACATCAACACGGGCTCGTGGACCTTCGCCAGCTCCCAGTACGCCCTGTGGGACGGCCAGGACTTCGTCGTGAAGGACTGGATCAGCGGCCGCGAGTTCCAGGACGACTACTACATCGAGCTCCAGCGGGGCCACAGCCGCCACAAGTCGATCCACGAGTGGTGGCGCGAGAACTACCTGGGCTGGTTCCGCTACCGGGTCGGCGAGGAGGGCCCGATTCCGTCGCTGCCCCCACCAGACGCCCGGGCCGCGCGATAGCCTCGCCTCCCGCCAGGAGGCCCCATGCGCGTCGGTGAGCAGCACTTCCGCACGGTCTGGATGGAGGGCGGCACCGTCCGCCTGATCGACCAGCCCCGCATCCCCCACAGCTTCGGCATCGTCGACATGCCGGACCACCGGGCCACCGCCCGCGCCATCTCGACGATGATCGTGCGCGGCGCCGGTGCCATCGGGGCCACGGGCGCCTTCGGCATGGCCCAGGCCGCCCTCGAGGGCCCGGAGGCGCCCGGGGCCTTCGCCGCCCACATGGCCGCCGCCGCCAAGACCCTCGCCAACACCCGCCCCACGGCCCAGAACCTCTTCTACGGCATCAAGGCCGTCCAGCAGGCCGTCGCGGCCGCCGGCACCGACGTGGCGGCCGCCAAGCGCGCCGCCGTGGCCGCCGCCCAGGAGGTCGCCGACGACGACGCCGCCTGCTGCGAGCAGATCGGCCGCCACGGCGCGGCCCTGATCACCGACGGCATGCGCCTCTCGACCCACTGCAACGCGGGCTGGCTGGCCTTCGTCGACTGGGGCAGCGCCCTGTCCCCCATCTTCACGGCCCACCGCGCCGGCAAGAAGGTCTTCGTCTTCGTCGACGAGACCCGTCCTCGGTCCCAGGGCGCCCGGCTCACGGCCTGGGAGCTCGGCCAGGAGGGCATCCCGCACGCCGTCATCGCCGACAACGCGACGGGCCACTACCTCCAGCGGGGCGAGATCGACATGGTCATCGTCGGCTCGGACCGCATCGCCGCCAACGGCGACGTGGCCAACAAGATCGGCACCTACACCGTGGCCCTGGCCGCCAAGGCCGCCGGCGTGCCCTTCTACGTGGCCGCTCCGACCACGACCATCGACCCCGACTGCCCGACCGGCGCCGACATCCCCATCGAGGAGCGCGACCAGGACGAGGTGCGCTGGACCTGGGGCTGGTCCGAGGACGGCAGCTTCACCCGGGTGCGCACCTGCCCCGACGCGAGCCCCGCCCGCAACCCGGCCTTCGACGTGACGCCGGCCTCACTCGTCGCCGGCATCATCACCGAGAAGGGCATCGTGCCCGCCACGGTCGACGGCATCGCGGGCGTCGCGCGCCGCTGAGCGCCCCAGGGGTCGGGCCACCCCGCCGCGCACGCTGTGGGGGCCCGCCGCCGGGTCGCCGCCGCCCCGGTAGAGGTCGTCCGTGCTGCGCACCAGCACGAGGCCGGGCGGCACGCTCACCCCGTGGTTCAGCCGCACCCCCTGGCCCACCACAGCCCGTGCACCGACCGCCACGCCGAGCAGGTGGTGGCCGCTGTCGACCGCGTCGCCGTCCTGCTCGACCCGGACAGGGCCGCCGAAGCTCAGATCGAGGGCCGTGGCGCCCATGGCCACGTAGCAGTCGGGCCCGAAGACGCTGAACTGGAAGCCGCTGCCCGACGAGACACTGGCCCCCGAGAACAGCGTACACCACGTGATCATCGCATAGCGCCCAACGTGGGCCCGGGCGCCCAGGGTCGACCCGATGACCGTCGCGTGCTCGTCCACCCGGGCCCCGTCGCCGAGGGTGGCGCCGCGCAGCACAGCGTGGGCGCCGATCTCGACCCCGTCGCCCAGGGCACACATCTCGACCACGGCGGGGGGGTGGATGCGGCAGTCCTTGCCCGCTGTGGTGAGGGAGGCGGCGATGCGGGCCGGCGAGAGCGAGCCCGCGCGCCCGAGGGTGCGCAGCAGGGCCCAGAGCTTCTGGAGGGGGCCCGCGGCGGCGAGGTCGGCGCCGACCTGCTCGGCGATGGCGGCGAGGGCGAGCTGGTTGACGCGGCCCAGGTGGCTCCAGTGGTGGATGCCGTGGACCATGGCGGGGCCGACCCGGATGGGGCGCGCGACGTGGCCCAGCAGGGCGTGGGGCGCCGGGCCGGTGTGGGTGCGCAGGCCGAGGTCGACCACGAGGGGGGGCAGGCGGGAGAGCGGCGCCGGCCCGCCGGGGTGGAGGGCCAGCTCGGTCAGCCCCCCGCCGGGCTGGAGCGGCCCGCAGGTCTGGAGCCAGCCCGGGTCGTCGATGCAGAGGCGGCCCGTGCCCCCGGTCGCCCGGAGCCGGTCGAGGGCGGCGGCCGTGAACCAGCAGCGGTCGGTGAAGCGGAGGTGGGGGCCCGCCGGGGGGGTGTCGACCCGGGTGATGCCCCGGGCGGCCAGGGCGGCGTCCTGGGCGGCGGAGAGGGTGGACTGGAGCACAGGAAGGGCGCCGACCGCCACCCCGAAGGGGGGCAGCACGGCGCCCGTGGCCTCACAGAAGGCGTGCACGCATCAGCTCCCGACGGGCTTCATCTCGCCGGACTTGAGCTTGCCCCAGTAGACGTCGAGGCTGCGCCGCACCTTGCCCGAGAGCAGCAGCAGGCCGAGGATGTTGGGGAAGGCCATGCCGAGGATCATCAGGTCGGAGAAGTCGAGCACGTTGCCGAGCTTGAGCCAGGCGCCCATCCAGGTGCAGACACAGAACAGCACCTTGTAGGGCAGGGAGGCGGCGGGCCCGAAGAGGTGGGTGGCGCAGCGCTCGCCGTAGTAGCTCCACGAGATCATCGTCGAGAAGGCGAAGAGCACCACCGCGACGCTGAGCACCGTGGGGAACCACGAGAGCACGCTGCCGAAGGCCCAGGCCGTCATCTCGACGCCGTCGCCGATGGGCTGGGCGTAGGCGCCCGTGATGACCACGACGAGACCGGTCATGGTGCAGACCACGATGGTGTCGATGAAGGGCTCGAGCAGGGCCACGATGCCCTCGCGCACGGGCTCCTTGGTGGCCGCGGCGCTGTGGGCGATGGAGGCCGAGCCGACGCCGGCCTCGTTGGAGAAGGCGGCCCGGCGGAAGCCCTGGATGAGGGCCCCGATGGCGCCGCCGCCCGCGGCCTCCCAGGAGAAGGCCCCCTCGAACATCACGCCGAAGGCGGCGGGGATGTCGGCGGCGTGGACCCCGAGGATGTAGAGCGCGGCGATGACGTAGACGCCACACATCACGGGCACGATGACGCCGGCCACCGCCCCGATGCTCTTGATGCCGCCGAGGATGACCAGGCCGACCAGCAGCGCCATCACCGCGCCGAAGACGCCGGGCATGTCGGCCACGCCCGGGGCCATGTTCGCGATCATCGCGAAGCTCTGGTTGGACTGGAACATGTTGCCGCCGCCGAGGCTGACGCCGATGCACATCAGGGCGAAGACGACACCCAGCACCTTGCCCAGGGGCCCGAGGCCCAGCTCGGCGAGGCCCCGGTCGAGGTAGTGCATCGGGCCGCCCGAGACGCGGCCCTTGGCGTCGCGGGTGCGGTACATCTGGCCCAGGCTGCACTCGGTGAACTTCGACGACATGCCCAGGAAGCCGGCGATGACCAGCCAGGGGATGGCGCCGGGCCCGCCGGCCGCGACCGCGAGGGCCACGCCGGCGATGTTGCCGAGGCCCACGGTCGCCGACAGGGCGCTGGCGAGGGCCTTGAAGTGGGAGATCTCGCCCTCTTCGTCCTCGTCGTCGTAGTGGCCGGCGGTGACGCGGATGGCGTGGACGAAGCCACGCAGGTTGATGAACTGCATGCGCAGCGTGAAGAAGACCGCGCCGAAGACCAGCCAGGCCACCACGATGGGGATCTGGATCTCGGCGGGGTTGGGCAGGGGCCCGGCCTTCACGGTCTCGGCGGTGTCGAGCACGGTGAGCTGGTCGCCCTCGACGGCCACGACCTCGGCGGGGGCCCCGTCGACCCGCACCTCGCGGCCGACCGAGATCGGCAGGGCCGCCCGGGGGAAGGGCACCACGGCGGAGAGCAGCACCAGGCCGCCGTCCTCGTCGGCCCGGATCGCCACGGGAACATCGGCCACGTCGACGATGCGGGTGGGGACGTCCGGGGGGCTCGGCAGCACCATGCGGCCCGTGGGCAGCTCGACCACCGTGCCGGCCTCGTCGCGGGTGAGCTCGCCGGCCTCCTCGATGGGGGTGCCGCAGAGGGCGAAGTCGGTGCAGCGCGCGAGGCGCACGGGGCCCGGAGCCACCGCTGCGACGACGTGGCGGCCGCCCTCTTCGGCGATGCGCAGCCGCACCCCCGGGGCGATCTCGAGGACTTCTTGATCGGTGGGCACCACCTCGACGGCGGCGCTCGCGACCGTGTGGCGGCGGCGGAAGACGTAGCCCTTGCCCGCCTCGTGGCCCATGAGCTGGAGGTCGCCGTCCATGTGGGGGGCGCCGTCGGCCGTCTCGGGCAGGGCGCCCTCGGGCAGGGTCTGGTCGAAGAACCAGAGGTCGAAGAACATCACCGACGCGAGCGGCCCCACCACCCACTCTCCGAAGGCCCCGTCGATGCGGTCCTGGAGGCTCGGGGCGGGCGCGGCGCCCGGCGCGGGCTCGTCGGCGTGGGCAGGCCCGGCAGCGAGGGCCGCCACGGCGAGCAGCAGCCCTGCCACCCGGGGCCCGACGCTGCGCAGGATCCGCTGCATCACGTTGTTCTCACGGGGCTCTCGCCCCGTCCACTCGTCCGGTTGCGCGTCCGGCATCCAGCTCTCCCTCGGCATGACCAGGTTCCAAAACCGCCGCATCATGCCATCTTCGGGCCAGCCGGTCCACCGTGCTCAGGGGGGCGCCCCCTCCCCGGCGGGCAGGCCGTCGAGGGCGCGGCCCAGGTCGCGGGCGAGCACCTGGGCATCGAGGGCCAGGGCCTCCCGGCGCGCGGCCCCCAGCTCGGCGCGCGCGGCCCCGAGGCGCCCCTGTGCCGCCAGCAGCCGGCCGAGCAGCCAGCGGCCCGTCAGCACGGTCTCGTCGTCGGCGACCGCCCGGGCCCGCTCGATGGCGCTCCGGAGCCGTCCGGTCGCCCGCTCGGGCTCGTCGGCGCCGGCACCGGTGTCGGCCTCCAGCCAGGCCAGCCAGAGCTCGTTCATCACGACGCCCTGGCGCCACCGCATCTCGCGGGCCAGCGAGCGGCTCTCGTTGAAGGCCGCCCAGGCCAGGGCCCGCTCGCCCATCCGGGCCCGGGTGTCGCCGATGTTGTGGAGGTTGACGGCCACCCCCCGGCGGTAGCCCAGCGACTCGCGGATGCGGCGGGACTCCTGGAAGCAGGCCAGGGCCTGGTCGTAGGCGCCGGCGCTGTGGTGCACGATGCCGATGTTGTTGACGGCCCGGCCCTCGAGGATGCGGTCGCCCACCGCCCGTGCAGCGGCGCGGGCCTCCTCGAGCAGGGCCCGGGCGTCGTCCATGTCGCCCGTGCGCAGCAGCAGGTTCGCCAGCCCGAGCTGGGCCCGGGCGGTGTGGACCGGGTCGCCGGCGGAGCGGGCGCGGGCCTGGCCGAAGATGCGCCGTGCATCATCATTCTCGCCGCTCTGCAGCAGGTGTTCGCCGAGGGACTCGAGGGCGTCGAGCTCGAGCGCCAGGGACCAGTCCTCGCCGGGGTGGGTGCGGGCGGACTCGAGGGCGCCGTCGAGGTGGGCCCGGCACAGCTCGGTGCGGCCCAGGGCCCGGTAGAGATCCCCGAGCTCGAGCTGGGCGCGGCCCTCGACCTCGGGCATCCACAGCTCGGTGGCGCCCTCGAGGGCGAGCTGGAGGTGGCGCTCGGCCGACCGGGCCTGACCGGCCATGGCCCGGGAGGCCCCTGCCTCGAGCGAGAGCACCGTCTCGGCCACCGCACAGGCCTCCTCGTCCTCGCCCTCGGCGCGGGCCTGGAGCACCCAGCCCAGGGCGCGCTCGAAGGTGTCGGCCGCGCTCTCGAGGAGCTGCTGGTGGGCGAGCAGGGTGCCCGCCCGCCGGGCGTTGCGGGCCGCGTCGAGCAGCCGGCCGGCCCCGGCGCAGTGGCGCGAGAGGCGGTCCCAGTGGGCAGAGAGATCAGCGCCGTGCAGCCGCTCGATGGCCCGGGCCACGGCCCCGTGGGCGGCGCGGCGCTCCCGGGCGAGCAGCGAGCGGTGCACCACCGTCCACACCAGGGGGCTGCCGAAGAGCAGGTGGCTCGGGCGGGCCACGTCCACCACGAGCAGGCCGCGCTCCAGCAGCTCGTCGATGAGGGCCCCGCCCTGGTCGAGCTGGGAGGCCTCCCGCAGCAGGGCCAGGGGCACCGTGCCCCCCACCACGGCGGCGAGCTGGAGCATGCCCTTGAGGGCCGGGTCGAGGCGGTCGACCCGCTCGGCCACGAGGGCCTCGAGATCGGGGGGCGCCGGCAGCGGGCCCCGGGGGTCGCGCAGCCGCGCCCCGGCGGCGTCGAGCTCGAGCCGCCCCTCGCGCCGCAGGGCCGAGATGAGCGACTCGACGAAGAGCGGGTTGCCCTCGGAGGCCCGGTCGATGCGGCGGAGCAGCAGGGGGTCGAGCTGGTCGGTGCCGAGCAGCTCGGCGCAGAGGCGCGCCACGAGGCCCCGGTCGAGGCGCTCGAGGCGGATGCACCAGTCCGGGGGCGGCAGGGTGGGGCCGAGGGCCCGGCCCGAGATCCACCAGAGCACCGGCAGCCCGCGGGTCGCCTCCAGCAGGGCCGCGAGGGCACGCAGGGTCGGCGGGTCGATGTACTGGGTGTCTTCGACAGCGAGGCTGAGGGGCTGGGTGGCGGCGACGGCGGCGATGAGCCGGGCCACCAGCGGCACCGGCCGGGTGCGGGGGCTGCGCTTGGCCGGGCCCGGGCGGTCGCCGGCGCCGGGGAAGAGGCGCCGCAGGGCCGCCCGCTCGACGGGCTCGCGCTCGAGCTGGTCGAGCCGGGCCAGGGCCTGGGCGCGCTCCTCGCGGGGCGCGGCGGGATCGAGGCCGAGGATGGCGGCGCCGAGCTCGCGCACCACCCGCAGCGGCAGCTGGCCCTGCTCGTCTTGGTAGGGCAGCCCCCGCACGGCGAAGGCCCCCACCCCGCGCCGGCGGGCGAGGGTGCCCCGCTCGCGCAGCAGCCGCGACTTCCCGGCGCCCGCGCTGCCGACCACCGCGAGCAGCCCCCCCTGGACGGCCTCCGGGGGGCCCTCCTCGAGCGAGGCGAGGGCCGCGCGGAGCTGGTCGAGCTCGGCCTTGCGGGGCATCCAGCGGCCCCCGGCCGTCTCGACCCGCCGCCGGGGCCGCAGCAGCCGCCAGCTCTGGACCGGCTCGGCGCTGCCCCGGAGCCGCACCCGGGGCCCCCGGGCGAGGTGCCAGCGCCGGCGGGCGAGGCGCGCCACGAGATCGCTGACCAGCACCTCGCCCAGGTCGCCCTCCATGCAGAGGCGGCGGCAGAGCTTCATGGTGTCGCCGTGGGCGAGGTAGCGGAGGCGCCGTCCGGCCCGGCGCCCCACCGAGATCTCGCCGGTGTGGACCCCGAGAGATCGGAAGAGCGTCGTGTAGGGAAAGAGTGTCTTAAGACG
>CAXQUZ010000470.1:0-5662 GCA_964226865.1 Myxococcota bacterium
CCGCGGCGTAGCGGATGTGGCCGGCGTCGACCGCCTGGAGCAGATCCTCGGCCGAGTGGAGGAAGCCGCGGGAGAGGTTCAAGAAGATGCGCGGGGCGTTCGGGCCCCGGTCGGCGCCGAGCTGGGAGAGGATGTCGAGGGTGAGCAGGCCCGCGTTGGAGCGCCCGTCGACGTCCCGGGCCTAGAGGTGGGCCGTGACGCAGTCGCAGGAGCGGAAGAGCTCCTCGATGGAGTCGGCGCGGGTCCAGCCGAGCTCGGTGCCCAGCTCCTGGGAGACCGTGCGGGTGTCGTAGAAGGAGATCTCCATGCCCAGGGCCTCACAGGCCCGGGCGGTGGCCCGGCCGATGTTGCCCAGGCCGAGGATGCCCAGGCGCTTGCCCAGGATCTCGAAGCGGCCCTTGTTGTTCTTCTCCCAGTTGCCGGCGCGGCAGGACTGGTCGGTCTCGTAGAGGCGGCGGCTCAGGGCGATGAGGTGGGCGACGACGAGCTCGACGACGCTGCGCCCGTTGCTGATGGGGTCGTTGAAGACCATGACGCCGTGGTCGGCGCAGGCCTGCTTGTCGACCGAGTCGTCGCCGATGCAGCAGAGCTGGACGACCAGCAGGTCGGGGCAGGCCTCGAGCACGGCGCGGGTGACGGGGACGCGGCTGCGCTTGAAGATGGCGTGGGCGCCGGTCTTCTGGAGCAGATCGATGAGCTCGGCCTCGTCCGGTGCGTCGCCGGACTTGCGGTGGACCTGGAAGCCGCGGGCCTCGAGCAGGCCGTCGAGATCGGGGTGGGGGTTCTCGACGACGAGGGCGACAGGCTGCTCGCCGTTCCAGATGCGGGCCATGGGCGACTCCTGGCCGCGGGGCGGCCACTGGCAGATCGGGGGGACGCGCCCGGTGGGGGCACGGAGGCCGGGCGCGGCGCGGGGCCCGCAGACGGGGACCGGCAGGCCGCGCGGCCGGGTCAGACGGCCCCGGGCGTATCACGGGGCTTCCCCCGACCGGCGGCTGGTGACCCACTGTTGCGCCCGGGGGTGCGCGCGCGCAGGTCCCCTCCCCTGGCCGCGGGCTACTCGACGGTCAGCGCGCCGGCCATGGTCGCGGAGTAGCCGTCGTCCGAGCCGCTGCCGCTGCACTCGCTGGCCCCGCCGAAGTCGCAGTAGGTCCAGGAGATGCCGCCGTCGGCGCTGGCCCGGGCCGCGTAGTCGTGGTCGCCCGTGGTGGTGGGGGCCGTGAAGGTGCCCGTGTACTCGTCGTTGGCGAGATCGCCGGGCGTGAGGCCGTCCTTGTCGCCGAGGTAGCTGGCGCTGGACCACACCCAGGAGCCGCTGGTGGCCGGGTTGCTGCCGTCGTCGCCGACGCCGATGTCGACGGTGATGCTGCTGCCCTGGCCTGCGCCCTCGGTCGCGCCCGCCTGGTAGACCCAGACGTAGACGCTGTCGCTGGTCGCGCCGCTCGCGAGGCTCATGTCGCAGGGCCACTGGAGGTGGCAGTAGTCGAGGGGCACGTCGGCATCGGCGTCCGCATCGGCGTCCGCATCGGCGTCCGCATCCGCATCCGCGTCGGCATCGGCATCGGCATCGGCGTCGGCGTCGGCGTCCGCATCTGCGTCGGCGTCCGCATCGGCGTCGGGGTCCGCATCCGCATCCGCATCCGCATCCGCGTCGGCGTCCGTGTCGCTGTCGGCATCGGCGTCCGCGTCGGCGTCCCAGGCCTCGGCGACGTAGGTGAAGCCGATGCTGGCGGTGGCGTCGTCGCTCGGCCGGTGGACGACGAGCTCGGTGGCGCCGGCGCTGCCCGTCGGGGTGGTGCAGGCCAGCTCGACCGTGGAGATCACCGTCAGTGCGGCACAGGGCGCCCCGTCCACCGTGACCTCGACGTCGTCGGTGAAGCCCGCGCCCGTCACGGTGGTGGCCGTGCCGCCGCCCGTCGGGCCCTCGGCAGGCACGACGCGGTCGAGGGCCAGATCGGCCGCCGCGGTCTCTCCAGGCGAGTCGGACTTGCCCTCGAAGGCGCCGTAGTCGCCCCCGCAGGCGGACGCGCCCACCCAGAGGATGCTTGCCACTCCCAGACGACGGCTCCAGCCCATGCGACACCTCGGCAGCGGCCCCGAGATCGGTGGCCGCAGGCGCGCAGTGTAGCGAGCGCGGCGGCGGGTTGGCACCCCTGGCGCGGCGCCCGTCGGCGCGGGAGCCCCCCAGCTGCGCCCGCTCAGGCCCCGGCCCGGATGCGCCGGCCGTCGTCCGCGGAGAACCGGTAGGTCCGCCCGAGCACCACCCCGGTCGGCCCCCGGGCGGGCGGAGGGCCCTCGACCCGGGCCACGAGCCGATCGCCACCGAGCTGGACGTGCACGAAGCTCTCGAAGCCCAGGGTCTCGATGACCTCGACCGTTCCTGCGAGCGCGCCGGCCGTGCCCGGCGGGACGAGGGTGACCTCGTGGGGCCGCACGCCGACGACCACGCCCGGCTCGAGGCCCTCGAGGAAGGCCATGGCCGGCGAGCCCATGAAGCCGGCGACAAAGCGGTTGGCCGGGTCGTCGTAGAGCTCGGCGGGGGTGCCGACCTGCTGGAGGTGGCCGCCCTCGAGGATGGCGATGCGGTCGGCCAGGGTCATGGCCTCGACCTGGTCGTGGGTCACGTAGACCATGGTCGTGCGCAGGGTGTGGTGGAGCGACTTGAGCTCGACCCGCAGCTGGGCCCGCAGGGCGGCGTCGAGGTTCGAGAGGGGCTCGTCGAAGAGGAAGACCGCCGGGCGGCGCACGATGGCGCGGCCCATGGCCACCCGCTGGCGCTGGCCCCCGCTCAGCTCCTTGGGCAGCCGATCCAGCAGCGGCCCCAGCTCGAGCATGCGGGCGGCCTCGGCCACGGCGCGCTCGATCTCGGCCGGGGGCGTCTTCCGCAGCTCGAGGCCGAAGGCCATGTTCCGGCGCACGGTCATGTGGGGGTAGAGCGCGTAGCTCTGGAAGACCATGGCCACGTCCCGGTCGCGGGGCGCCACCTCGTTGACCACCCGGTCGCCGATGGAGAGGGTGCCGGCCGTGATGCTCTCGAGCCCGGCGATGCACCGCAGCAGCGTGCTCTTTCCGCAGCCCGAGGGGCCCACGAGCACCAGGAACTCGCCGTCGGCGACGTCGAGGTCGATGCCGTGGAGCACCCCCACGTCGCCGTAGGACTTGCGGATGTCGCGGAACTGGATTGCGGCCATGGGGCCCTCCGGAGTGCGGCGCAGTCTACCGGCTGGCCGGGCGCCGCGGGCCGCCCGACCGGGACTGGCGGCGGCGGGCCTTGACCTCGTCCAGCAGATCGTGGCGCTTGAGCAGCTTGTTGAGGCGGCTCGGGCTCATGCGCAGCTCGCTGGCCGCCCGGCTCTGGACCCAGTCGACCGCCTCGAGAACCTTGAGCACGTGGTCGATCACGGCGCCGTCCAGCCCCGGCTCGGCCACCGGCGCGGCCACGGCCTGGCGGTCGTCCACCATGCCCAGGCGCCCCAGCTCGTCGACCGAGATGCGGGCCCCGCCGGCCGAGAAGACCCGGGCGGCCCGATCCGCGAAGACCTGGAGCTGGCGGAGGTTGCCCGGCCAGGACCAGGTGGAGGTGCGGTGGAGGGCGTCGGTCTGGAAGACCTCTTCGGGGGACGGGGCGCCGGCCTCGGCGAGCATGCCGGCCAGGTAGCGGTAGACGGCCTCGGGGCCGCGCTCGGCGAGGGGCGGCAGGTGGATGTGGGTCGCCGCCATGCGGTACCAGAGGTCTTCGCGGAAGTGCTGGGACCGGGCGGGGCCCGAGACGTCGACGTTGGTGCCGAGGATGACCTGGAGCCGCCCGGGGATGGCCGCCGAGCTGGCCGTGAGCCCTCCGAAGTGGCGGTTGCGCACCTCGAGCAGCGGCAGGAGGATCTGCTGACCGGCGTCGTCGAGGTTCTGGACCTCGTCGAGGAAGAGCGCCCGGCCGTGCCGCAGGCAGCGCTGGATGGCCCCCTCCCGGTCGAGGGCGCCCGTGTACTCGCCGCGCCGGGCGCCCGTGAGCTGGGTCACGAGCATCTGGGGATCGCCCTGGCGCAGCACCACCGTCTCGAGGCCGTCGAGGCCGAGCACGTCCCGGGCGATGCGGCCGGCGAGCACGCTCTTGCCCGCACCGGTGGGACCGGTGATGAGCAGGTTGTTCTCGGCCGCGGGCGACAGCATGCGCACGGCGTAGCGGATGTCTTGGATGTGGCGCCGATCCGAGAGCAGGATGCCCATCACGTCCTCGGGCTCGGCGAGCAGGCCCTGGTCGGCGCCCCGCCCGAGCAGCGGCAGCATGCGGCCCACCGCCCGGGCGAGGCGCTGGAGCATGGCCACGTCGCTGCTGTCGAAGCGGTTCGCCCGGTGGAGGTCGTCGACGTAGAGCGCGCCGATGGCCTCGTCGCCCCGGGGACTGGCGACGGCGAGCAGGCTCTTGAGCTCGAAGGTGCGCACGGTCTGGGAGGTGCGGCGCAGGTGGGGATCGGCGAAGGCGTTGTGGGCCAGCCAGAAGTCGTCGGCCGCCCGGATGTGGCGGAGCACCTCGGTGCCGATGCCCGCGGCCTCGGTGCCCGACAGCTCGGTGAAGGTCACCTGGCGGCCGAGGCCCGGGATGCGGAGCATGATGAGCACCCGGTAGGCCCCGAGGGCCTCGCTCACGAGGCGGGCCAGGGCGCTCGGGAAGGCGCGCGGGTCGTCCATGGCCTCGGTCAGGGCGACCACCCCCTCGAGGTTGGCGCCGGGCCCGTCGAGCAGCCGGTCGCGCAGGGTGGCGGCCCGGGCGGCGGCCGTGCCCCGCAGCAGCCGCGCCGCGGTGTCGAGGTCTTGGCGTCGCCCGAGAAAGGTCTCTGGGTCGAGATCTTCGCCAGCCGTGGCCAGCAGCACGGCCCCCGTCTCGGCCCGCACCAGCAGGTCGGGATCTTCGGGCACGAGCGCGCGGGCGGTGGCCAGGGCGCTCCGGCCCTGGGCGATGCGGGCCCGGCCCCGGAGGGCTGCCACCAGCGCGCGCACGGTCGGCACCCGGCTGTCGGGCAGGGCGTCGAGCAGGGGGGGCACCTCGTCGGGTCGGTCGAGGGCGAGCAGCGCCGTGGCCCGGCCGATCTCCCGGCCGATGCGGGCGTCGGGGTCGAGGGCCTCCGGGTCGAGCTGCTCGAGCACCTCGAGGGCGTCTGCGGGGCGCTCCTGGGCCAGCAGCAGCCGGGCCCGGAGCTCGTCGGCCCGGGCGTGGACCTCGGGGGCCGGGTGGTCGGCGGCCGCGGCGCTGAAGGCCACCACCTGGGTCTCGGCGGCCGGCACCCGGCCCGAGCGCAGCTCGAGGTCGGCGAGGGAGTAGCGGATGCGCAGCAAC
The DNA here is from genome assembly GCA_964226865.1 of Myxococcota bacterium. Taxonomy (GTDB): domain Bacteria; phylum Myxococcota_A; class UBA796; order UBA796; family UBA2385; genus CAXQUZ01. Next base: position 5,333 of record CAXQUZ010000470.1, read on the forward strand.
AGATCGGCAAAGCCCGCCTGCTCGGCGATGGCGAGGGCGTCGCGGTAGGCCCGGCGGGCGTCCCGGCCCCGGCTGAGGCGCTGGAGGGCGTTGCCGCGGTTCAGCCGGATGCCGGCGGCGGCCTTGGCGTCTCCCTCGGCGTCGGCGGCCCGCGCGGCCCGCTCCAGCAGCCGCTCGCCGCGGGTCAGGCCGCCGGTGCGGGTGAGGATGCGGCCCGCGGCCGAGAGGGTGCGGCTGGGGAGGCCGTCGGCGAGCCGCTCGATCCGGTCGAGCAGGGCCGGGAGCCCCGCAGGCTGCTCCCGGCGGGCGAGCTGCTGAAGGGCCACCGAG
>CAXQUZ010000471.1:0-10383 GCA_964226865.1 Myxococcota bacterium
CGCAGCTCGTCACGGCCGCGGTGGGCGACAGTTGGTTGACTGCTGCGGAGAAGCCAGTCGAGGCGGAGGTGTACCTCATCGCCGTCCCGACACCGGTGGATGCCTCGCGGAAGCCCGACCTCTCCCACGTACTCTCCGCGGCCTCCGAGATTGCCCCCTTGCTTCGTCCCGGGGTCCTGGTGGTGGTGGAGTCCACCCTTCCAGTCGGCGGGACCGGGCGGGTCGCGGAACATCTGGCCTCCCTGCGTCCTGACCTGACGGTTGGGGGCGAGAACGGCGTCTTCGTGGCATGCAGCCCAGAGCGGATTCTCCCGGGGCAAGTCGTCGCGGAGCTCGGGTCCGTTCACCGAGTGGTGGGAGGCATCGATCCAGCGTCCACCGACCAGGCCGTCGCCTTCTACCGGGGAGCGCTCGCCTGCAGCGTGACCGGCACGGATGCCAGGACGGCCGAGCTGACGAAGCTCGCCGAGAACGCATCGCGGGACGTTGATCTGGCGTTCGCCAACGAGCTGTCATTGATCTGTGACGAGCTTGACGTGGACGTCCGCGAGGTCATCGAGCTGGCCAATCGCCATCCTCGCGTCGACATCCTGCAGCCTGGCCCTGGGGTCGGCGGGCATTGCGTCGCCGTTGACCCATGGTTCCTCGTTCACGCGACCGAGAGCCCCACCCCGCTCCTTGAGACGGCCAGACTGGTGAACACCACCAAGGCGGCATGGGTCGTCGAGCAAGTGGTCGCTCGCGCGGGCCGATTCAAGGCCCCCGTCGTGGCGTGCCTCGGGCTCTCGTACAAGCCCGACATCGCTGACACACGGGAGTCGCCATCGCTCGCCATCGCTCACGACCTAACGGAGCGGATCGAGGGCCAGGTCCTCTGCGTTGACCCGCATGTGGGAGACACGCCCGGCCTGCGCCGCGTGGAGTTCGCTGAGGCGCTCGCCCGAGCTGATGTGGTCGTCGTGCTCGTCGCCCACGCAGCCTTCCGATCGCTTGACCGACACCTACTCTTCGGCAAGGTGGTCTTCGACACCTGCGGGGCGTGGTCTTGAAGTCTGTTCTTCTCTTCGCAGACCGCCTGCCGCCGCTCATCGGCGGGATGGAGGTGCACGCCGGCGCCTTCATCGACCACTTCCGTGAGCACCCTCAGTGGCCGTTGGTCGGAGTCGTCACGCGTGATGCGGACGGGGACGACTGCTTGGTTCAGGGGGACAAGCGGCGGACGACGGGCCTCGGTGAGCTACCCGCCCTCCTTGGAGCCTCGCCCGCAGTCGTCTTCTTCAACAGCGGGCGCTGGGTCGAAGACCTGCCGCAGCTCCGCGACATCTTCCCCGACGCCCGGTTCGTCTACCGCACGGGCGGAAACGAGATCCTCAAGGCTCCCCTGGATCGCCGCCACGAGGAGAGTCACGTCGCACGGCAGCGTTGGTGGGTGGCGCAGCTGAACGCGACCCTCGACCAGCTCATCACGAACTCCGCATACACCGAGAAGCGGCTCGAAGACCTCGGGCTGCGGCAGTCGCTCTTTGCACGCTGTGTCGGGGGGGTGGACGCCAAGGAGCTGGTGCAGGCCCGCCAGCAAGCCGGGCCCCGTCCCCCAGGAACACGGGCGCGTCTCTTTTGCGCCGCTCGGTTTGTGCCCTACAAGAACCACCTCCTGCTCCTCGACGTCTTCGAGCGGTTGGCAAAGCAAGGCGTGGAGGCCGAGCTCCGCCTCGCTGGGGATGGGCCCCTCTTGGACGAGGCTCGCCGTCGAGCCGCGGTCGCGCCACTGGCGTCGCGCGTCACCTTCCTCGGGCGACTCTCCAACGACGAAGTCTGTCGGGAGCTGGCGCACTCGGACGCGCTCATCCAGCTCAGCGGCGAGCGCATCACCCCGGTGCCTGGCGGCAGCTACGTGCACGCAGAGGGCATGGGCCGCTCGATCCTCGAGGCGCTCGCCTGCGGGGTGTTCGTCATCGCCCCCCGCACCGGTGCTCTGCCGGAGATCCTGACCCCCGACCGCGGGTTGTTGCTCGACCTGTCGACGGCCAGGTCGATCGCGGAGCAGGTGGCCCCGCTCCTCACCGGCGCACTCCCCGCTCCGGTTCCGGTTCCGGGTCTGGGCTGGCCCGACTACTTCCGCCGCTACGAGCGGCTCTGGGAGGAAGCCGATGCGGCTGCTCCTGGTCACTGAGAAGTTCGACGCCAAGCCGGACCAGCGAGACGGTGGGGCTCGCCTGGTCGCCAGCCTCGTCCGGGCGTTCGGCGAACTGCTCGATGTGCTGCAGTTCGACGCGGCCCCGGAGGAAGGAGGGAGCGACCGACGCTGGCGCCGTCACTACCCGGCCAGCCATCCGAACCGGTTCGAGCGGCGCATCCTCAACGGGGCCTTCGTCGCAAGCCAGGTACGCGAGCTCGCCCCCAGGTACACCCACGTCCTCTTCGTCCACGTCTCGATGCAGTTCGGCTTCGCGGACGCTCCGTTGCGAGGTCCGAAAACCTGGACGCTGCCCATGTTCTTGACGCCGTCCTACGAGGCCAGCGGGGAGACCGTGCCGGCGGCCTACACGGAGCTTGAGCACCGGGCGCTGGCAGGGACGAGGAGGGTCCTGACCCCGAGCCACATGGAGAAACGCCAGCTGGTGGACGTGTACGGCGTCCCCGAGGCTCGGATTCGGGTCGTCCCCCGCGGCGTCGACCTGCGAGGGTTGGCGCCCCGCGTCCGTGAAGCCCACGGAGCCCTCCAGCTCGTGAGCGTCGGGAGCATCAAGCCGCAGAAGAACACGGTGGAGCTGGTCAACGTCCTGGCGCGCCTTCGTCCTCGGCACCCCGACGTTCGGTTGCGGGTCATCGGCCCGGTGCAAGACGAACGGTACGCGGCACAGGTCCGCGCGACGGCCGCACGCCTTGGAGTTCACGACGCCATCGAGTTCACTGGCTTCGTTCCTCCCGCGCAGCTCGGTAGCGCACTGCAGGACGCCCACCTCCACGTGTCGACGTCGAGCTGCGAGACGTTTGGCCGGGCCATCTTCGAGACCCTCGCCGCAGGGCTGCCCGGCGTCGCGTTCCAAGAGAACAATGCCGCATACGAGTTCCTGGGGGAGCGCGAGGCGGCTCGATTTGTGGATGGGTCCCAGAAGGCGGCGGACGCCATCACGGAACTGCTCGACGGCTACGAGGCTCGCTCTGCTGCGGCGATGGAGGTCGGCGAAGACTTCGACGACACGCTCCTCGCCCAGATGCTCGCCGCGGAGATTCGCGAGGCTCCTCCAATGGCCGTCAGCGACTTCGATGGCACGCTGTTCCACAAGGACGACGAGCAGCGAACCGACCGGTGCTTCGAGGCCTTCTCGACCTACCCCCTCCGCGTCGTGTGTTCCGCCCGCCCCGTGTCGGACTTGCACCAGACGATGCGCCGAAGGGGTGTGCTGGCTGACTACTACATCGGCTGGAGCGGTGCGGTGCTCGCAGACGCCGACGGGAGGACCATCCAGCGATGGCCGCTCGACCCGCAGGCCCTTCCCCCTTCGCTGGTGCGTGACGCGGAGCAGATCGTCGATGGCGGCGAGCTTCTGCAGCTGGCTCTTGGTGCCGACTCCGGGCAGGCTCTGCCAGCCGCTGTGCGAGCCGAGCGATACCAGGGGCACACGTTTCTCTGCAGCCGCAGCGCCACGAAGCTCCGCGCCACGCAGGCGCTGCTCCGCCACCTGCGGTGGACCGGCCGCGTGCGCGCGTTTGGGGACGGCCCGCACGACGTAGAGCTGCTGACCTGGTTCGACGGCACCCGCGTGCGTGCCACCCGTGACCGCGCACCTTGGCTGCGCCACGCCCTCGAGGTGACCCATGCCGACCACTGACCCCGCTCCGCGGCCGAAGGCCTTCAAGGGCTACTACATGATCACGGCGCGCTGCAATCTCGACTGCGACTACTGCGTCCTCGAGAATGCCCCAGGCCAGCTCCGCAGGGAGCTCAGCCTTGACGACAAGATCGCGCTGGTCGCCCACCTCTACCACAACCTCGGATTCCGGCGGCTCACGTTCTCTGGCGGCGAGGCGCTCATCATCGGAAAGCACCCGCCGCGCGACTTCCTTCGGCTTGTCGAGTACCTCCGCACCCTCAAGTCTCCGAACCCGGAAGACAACCTCGAGGTCGGGCTGTACACCAACGGATTGTTCCTCTCCGACGAGGTCGCGGAAGCCCTCGTCGGAGTCGTGGACCGGGTGGGCATCACTATCGACAGCGCAGACGACGCCGTGCTCCAGCGCATCGGTCGAAGCACCAAGCGACACCCCCGCTACTTCCAGCACGCTGCCGACGTGGTCGCCCGACTCTCGACCCGCGGCATCGCCGTGAAGCTGCACACCGTCGTAGGCACGCTGAACCACGACCGCATTGCAGGCGAGGTGCGGGGGATCTGGGACACCGTGACCAGCAAGGGCGGCCAGGTCGAGAAGTGGAAGTTTTACCAGTACATGTCCTACGACGAGCCCGCGCGGGACCAGCGGCACTCCATCGCGCCTTCGGACTACGAGCGCGCCGCAGACGGCGTCGCCGAGGCGCTCCGTGGCGCCGACATCCAGCCCCACTTCAAGGACAACAGCGAGATGGACGCGTCGCTGTTCAACATCCTCCCGTACGGCAACGCGCAGTACATGCGCCCAGGCGACTCTTGGACGACCACGCGCCGCACCCGAGACCTGCGCGAGTACGCCAGTATCGACGACCTCCTCGCCCAGCACGACATCCCCTACGAGGCCTTTGTGAGGTTCCATGCCCTCGAACGCTGACAACCGCATCGCCGTGACCCTGGACATCGACTGGGCCAGCGAGTGCGCCATCGAGCGGGCCCTGGGCTGGTTCATCGACCAGGGCATTCCGATCACCGTGTTCTCCACGCACCAGTCGAAGGCGCTCGAGTCGGTGATGGACCAGGTCGAGGTCGGGCTTCACCCGTTCTTTGGTCGCGGCTCTTCGCACGGCGACAGCGTCGAGGAGGTGGTCCGGACGGTCATGGACCTTCCACACAACCTGCCGGCGTTCCGGTGCCATCGGTTCGGCGTGTCGAACACGTCCCGACAGGCGCTGCACGACGCTGGCATGCGCCTCTCGTCGAACGTCTGCACCGACCAGGAGCTGGTTCCTCCCTTCCGCGACCGCTTCCGCATGCTGGAGGTGCCCGTGTACCTCGAGGACGGTGGCTACCTGTTCCAGGACGGCTCGCTGGAGGTGGCCGGCCGGGTGGCCGACGCCCTTGCGGCACCCGCGCTCAAGGTCCTGCTCGTCCACCCCATGCACTTCGTCGTGAACACGCCGAAGTTCGACTACATGGTCCACATCAAGCAGACGGTCAGCCGCGAAGAGTGGCGCAGCATGTCCACGGAGACCATCGAGCGCATCCGTTGGCGGAAGCGCGGCATCCGCGACTACGTGGTGGACCTCATCGACCACGCCAGGGCGGCCGGCGCGAGTTTCACCAGCCTGGGTGCCCTCGGCCGCGAGGCAGGCGTGTTCAGCGCGTAGGCTCGGAGTCAAGGTGGAGTCGCCGGAGCTCCGCGTAGTCCCCGTGTAGGGTCGCCTGGAGCACGAAGTCGAAGCGGTCGCGCTCCAGGCACCGCTCGAAGTCCTCTGGCGGGTACTCTGCTGCCCCTTCGAAGAAGTACTTCCCCGGCCCCGTACGCAGGGCGTCGAGGTGGGGCGTCAGGTCGAACTCCTCGCCCCGGACCAGCGCGGCGATGCACTCCGCGCAGAGTTCGTCTTCGAGTGACGGTGTGCCAGCTTCGTGGCCCATTGGGACGATGGAGAGCTGGCGCGGTTGCGTGCGGCGAATGTAGCGGGCGACAGCGGCGGCATTGACGAAGCTGCCCGTGATGATCTCGTCGGCCGCGGTCGCTGCGAGGACGCCCTTGGCGCCAGCGCCGCTTCGGTGGAGGACTAACCGGCCCTCAACGCCCGCCCTTCTCGACAGAGTGGGCGAGTTGGGGATGTGGTAGCCGAGGTCTACGCCGAGCTCCGCCTTGCCAATGAGCAAGGGGTTGTCGCCGACGTCCGGGAGGGTGCCGACCGCATCGCTGGTCGTGAACAGGAAGTATGCACAGGGGTGGCGGTCCGCGACATAGCAGGCCGTCGTGAACGCGCGGAACACGTCGATGATGACGGCGAGGCCCGTCGCACTCCTCGCTCGGGGCAGCGCGCCTTGAGGGTCGATCATGTTGCAGTCCTACGCTCAAGATCGCGCGTTGACCACCGCTGGTCGAATCGAAGCACTGGGGTCCAGAATCCGCCCAGCGAGGACAACGCGAAGCAGGGGCGGGAGGCCGGTCCAGACAAGTTGGCCAGAACGAGGTGGATCTGCGCATCCGCGGCCGGAGAGAGAATCCAGAAGGGCCCTGGGACGACCTCAAGTGAGGCTGTCCCAGGACCCGGTTGCCGGTGTGCGGTTCTACTTCGACTTTCCACTTCCCTGAGAGACGATGCTCGCGGCGAGCGTCTTCGTCGTCGCAGACGAGCGCGGGGAGCGAAGGGCCTTCGCCGCCACGGCGGCGACCTTGGCAGACGACACCCCCTTGCCCGCTTGGCTCAGAGCCGAGCCAGCGAGGACACGCTGCACGCCGCTCGACCGCGGGGAGGTGAGGACCTTCGACGCCTTCGAGGCGACGTTCGAGCTGGTCTTCCGGCGGCTCATGCGGCCCCCCAACGGCGGGAGAGGGAACGGTTCAGCGCGCGAGCCGGCGACTTCACGACGACCTCTGCGCGGTACTGCCAGTGGTCGTTGGCCGCGACCTTGGTCGCGTTGGTCGCCTCGAAGTACACGGCTTCACCGAGGCGGTTGCGGACAGCGACCCAGGCGTGTCCGCCCCAGGTCCCGCCCTGCCACATGGAGCCGATGACGACGGATGCATCCCATCCGTGGGCATTGAGCATGGCCGCCAGCAGGATGGCCAGGTCTTCGCAGTCCCCGCCGCCCCGCTGAAGGGTAGCAGCCGGGCGATACCAGGGAGCACGGGACGTACCCCGAAAGGAGTCGTCCGCGCGGTAGCGGAGTCGCCCCGACTGGAAGAGGGCCTTCAGCGTCCGGAGCGGATGCTCGCGGCCGAAGGTGGAGCTTCGAGCGGTGAGGGCGCGCGCGGCAGCACGAATCTCCTCCGGCGCAAGCAGCGTACGCACGGCAATCGCCATGCGGTGGTGGTCATGCTCGGGGACGAGCAGACCCTGATGATGTGTCATTTGAGTCAGTCCGTGACGCGTCTCTTCGCGTCGTGAGAACGAACTGCCTTGACATCCAGCTGTTGATGAGCGACGGTGAGGTGCCAACCATGACCGAGCCCATCTTGAGCTGCCCCAGGCAGTCCAAGGAGGGGGAGCCGCCGCAGGCAATTGCCTCCGGCGGTTTCGTCGTCTTGGAGGGTAGTGCCGGACGACCTGCGGTGTCAACCAAGCAATCACTTCTTGGGCAATGTTTGTGTGGCAAACATGCGCGGGGCGCGCTACGCTCACCTGCATGGCGAACGACGATCCCCATCTGGTGCGCTTCTACAAGGCCTTCGGCCTGACCATTCAGCAGGCACGCGAGGCTGCGGGCCTCGCGCAGGCCGACCTCGCTGATCGGATCGGCATGTCCCGGGCCTCGGTGGCGAACATCGAGCGAGGCGCACAGCGCCCGCCCCTGCACGTCGCCATCTCCGCCTGCGACGCACTGGGCCTACCAATTGCTGAGGTCGTGGCGAAGGCGCGGGCGGCACGGGGCACTCCAAGGGTTCATGGAGAGAGCGCTACGTCCGATGCGGCGGTGCAACTGGCCCAAATGATCTTGGAGGGAGGACTCGATGCGATCGACAGCTAGCATCGAAAGACTTGCGAAGAGAGTGAGAGCCCGGCTGGGCTGTGAGGAAGGCGCGGTTGACCTTCACCAGCTCTGTGAGCGCCTCGACCTCACCTTCGTTGCGCGAACTCTCCCCGACGGGACGTCCGGGATGCTCGTTCGTCGGCCGGAGGGGAACGTTCTGGTGGTAGACCAGACGGAACCCGTCCAGCGTCGACGCTTCACTGCGGCCCACGAGATCGGTCACCTTCTGCTCCACAAGGACGCCGAGATCTTCGTCGACTACCGCGACAAGCGTTCCCAGAGCGGCCGAGACCCGAAGGAGATCGAAGCCAACCGCTTCGCAGCCGCTCTGCTGATGCCCGAGCACCTTCTTCGAAGGGACGCGGAAAGCTCCACCGCGCTGGACGACGACGAGCTCATCCAAGAGCTGGCCCGGCGGTACGAGGTGTCAAAGACCGCGATGAGCATCCGTCTCTCATCCCTGGGTCTCATCGGCTGGTAGCCCCACCCCCCTCAGCCCGCGCCACCGCCCGCCGAAACGCCCGCGCGCGGTCGAACTCCCGCATCTGCTCGTAGACCATGGCCAGTCGCCGCAGCACGGCCGGTTGACGCGGCATTGTCTTGTTGAGAGCCACCAGGACCTCCGCCGCTTCGGGAAACCGCGCCTGCATTCCCAGCAACGACGCCTTTCGCAGCAGTAGGCCAGGCCGCTCCCCTTGTCTGGAGATGCAGCGCTCCACCATGTCGAGGGCCGGGCCCACCTTCTGGGTGTGGACCAGAGCCTTCAACGCGAGAGTCTCGAGCTCAGCTTCAACAGAGTCGTCCCCGACCTCGTCAATCGGTGCCGCATCCAGGATCTCCAGCGCGCGAAAGTACCGCTCATCACGGACCGCTGCCCTCACCATGAACAGGAGGGCATGCGGGGCTCGTGAGCGCTGATACTCCGCCTGGGCGACCGCCTCCGCGTCTCGCCACGACGAGGCGTCCATGAGCCGGACCGCTTCGCTCGACCAGTCGCGAGTGGGGGCCGGGACGACCACGGTTGGCCGCTGCGTCTGATGGGCGAGCTGTTCAGCACGGGCGCGCACGAACGCCGTCCGAAGCTCCCCTACGGAGCCCCAGCGCTTCTCGGGATTCCGGGCGAGCGCTCGGAGTGCCACAGCCTCCAGGCCTGGAGCAATGGACGTCGAGATCTCCCGGGGACTCGGAAACGGCGAGTGCCGAACGACCTGTGCCAGCGTGTCGTGGGGCAGGCGCCCGGTGAGCAACTGGTAGAGCAAGACGCCCAGGCTGTAGACGTCGTGGGCAACGCGAGCGTCCCACCCCCGACGTGTGTTTGCCGAGATCCCGGCGTACTCCGGTGGAGAATAGAGGATGGTGCCGCCGTTCTCTCGGCTACGGGCGTACAGGTCCTCCGTGGTGAGGCTGGAGCCGAAGTCGGTCAGCTTGGCGACTCCTCCACCGACCAGGATGTTCTGGGGCTTCAAGTCTCCGTGGCAGACCCCGAGCCCATGCAGGTGGACGACGCCATCCACAATCTGGCCGAAGAGGTCCAGCACATGGCTGTAGCTGGAGACCAGTCGCTCGTCGCGGTTGTCGAGGAGGAAGGACAGGGTGTGGCTATTGAAGTACTCCATCTCGATAGCGAACACCTCCTTCTCAGGGGGGACGCGCCCCATCCAGTACACAGACACGACGTTGTCGTGGGCCGGCTGTCCGACGAGCTTCTCGCCCTCCTTCAAGTCTCGATTCCGGCTGCCCTGCGCCTTTGGGATCTTCACCGCCACGACAGCGTGATCGGCCAGCCTCTCCGCCTTCCAGACGAATCCGTAGCTGCCGTCTCCAAGGCATCGGTCGAGCCGGTAGCGGTCACCAAGGATGCTGTTGGGGTTGAGCCGAAAGAGCCGGTCAAGCGCGCTCATGGGCGCCTCCGAACCTGGATGGAGTGGAGTCGGACCCGGCCGTCGGGCCCGGAGCGGTGGATGCACTCACACACGCGCAGCGCGCGGGTGGGAGCGGCGGGCACCCTCGCTCCATGCTCATCTCGCAGCGGCTCCGACATCGCCCGCCAGAGTGGGCCCTGTTCCACAGGACTCGCGAGCCCGGACTTGGACCAGTAGACCAAGCCGAGGAGCTCCATCGTCCCGCCCGCGGCGTGCCACGCCAGCCGCAGGTTGCGCACCTTTTCGACCAGCTCCCCACGTCCCTTCTCCCGCTCGAACTCGAAGGCAGCGCGGGCCTCTCGAGACGCGCCGTCCCACCAGATGCTGTCCACCCGGACCCGACCCCCTGCGACCGGAAACTCGGCGCAGGCCACAAACCCGAGGGCCTGGCCGAGCGTCGTGAGCCAGGTGAGACCGAGGCTGTGGACGGCGACCGACTCGTCTTCCACACCCCAGTCCGTCCAAACCGGCAAGCGAGCGTGTGCCACGTCGAGCGAGGCGACCTCGGCGGCGAAGCCCTCCTGGGCCCTACCCATCGAAGCGCCCCCACATCTCCAGCACCCGCGGGGACTCGCCTCCGTGGACAAGCGCCTTCGTGCCGACCTTGACCAACAGCGGAGCTGGAATCGAGCGGCCGG
>CAXQUZ010000472.1:0-16370 GCA_964226865.1 Myxococcota bacterium
CTCCACCACAAGGTCGGCGCCGTCCAGTACGCCAACACGGGCCACTGGGCCCCGGGCTTCAGCGACATGGCCTGCACCGAGCCCGAGGGGGTGCGGGGCTTCGCCTGGATCCAGCCCGACGGCCAGGGGGGCCGCCGCATGGAGCTGCGCCAGTGGACGGACCCGGCCTCGGTGGCCGTGCCCATGACCGAGCTGCCCGAGAAGAAGAGCGCCCTCGAGCGGCTGCGGCCGCGCCTGCCCCGCCGGCGCCGGCGCGGGGGCGTGGTGGCTGGCGGCTGAAGCGACGAAGACGCCCGTCGTGGGGGCGTCCTCGGGGACCGTGGGCCGCCGTCGCGGGGACGGGCCCGGGGCTCAGGCCAGGGTGGAGAAGACGTTCTGGACGTCGTCGTCCTGCTCGAGGCGGTCGATGAGCTTGAGCACCTCGTCGAGGGCCTCCTCGTCGAGCTCCATGGTGGTCGTGGGCACGAACTCCGAGCCCGTGCTCGCGGGCTCGATGCCCTTCTCGTCGAGCCCGGACTGGAGCAGACCGAAGTCGTTCCAGTCGCAGCGCAGGATGAGGCGGTCCTCGTCGTTCTCGCCCTTGCCCTCCTCCATCTCCTGGAGGCCGTGGTCGATCATCTCGAGCTCGAGCTCCTCGGCGTCGACGCCCTCGGGGTCGATGCGGAACACGCCCATGCGGTTGAAGAGGAAGGCCACCGAGCCGCTGTTGCCCAGGTTGCCGTTGCACTTCTTGAAGTGGAGCCGCAGGTTGGCCACGGTGCGGGTGGGGTTGTTGGTGGCCGTCACCACCATCAGCGCGATGCCGTGGGGGCCGTAGCCCTCGTAGAGCGCCTCTTCCCAGTTCTCGGCGTCGGCCCCGGTCGCCCGCTTGATGGCGGTCTCGATCTTGTCCTTGGGCATGTTGACGGAGCGGGCGTTCTGGATGGCCCGCTTGAGCGCCGGGTTGCTGTCGGGGCTGTCGCCGCCGGCGCGCACGGCCACGGCGATCTCGCGACCGGCCCGGGTGAAGGCCTTGGCCATGCGGTCCCAGCGGGCGAACATGGTGTGCTTGCGGGCCTCGAACATGCGTCCCATGGCGGCTTCCTCGACTGAACAGGGTGGGGCGGGCCCTATGACCCCCTCCCGGCGACCGCAAGCGGCGGTCCGGCGTCGATGGGCCGGTGGGGGGCCCTACTCGGTGGGGGCGCAGGTCGAGACGCCGGCCCCCACCACGTTGATGCCGAGCTCGTCCTCCACCTGTGCCATGCTGCCGTCGCGGCCGATGCGCCAGACCTCGGTGCTGTTGCCCATGCCGTAGAAGCGCAGGAACAGGTAGAAGTCGCCGCCCCAGGCCGCGAAGGCGAAGGTGTCGAGGTTGCCGATGTCGAGGGTCGTGGCGGGGCGCACCGTGCGCAGGGTGGCGCCCGAGGCCTGGTCGAGCTCGACCAGCTCGAGGGGGCTGGCCAGGGGCAGCACGGCCCAGAGCTCGCCGCTGCCGGTGCCCGTGAGCTCCCCTTGGCTCGGCATCGACCCGAGGGCGGTGGGCTGCCAGGTGCTGCGGTCGAGTGCGGCGAGGGCCGAGGCGCTCGCGATGAAGAGGGTGTCGCGCCAGGTGTCGGCCGCCGTGGTCGCAAAGCCCATGCCGAAGCTGCCGAAGCTGCTGTTGCGGTAGCTCGTGGGCTGGCAGTCAAGGGTGTCGAGGGTCACGGCGAAGATCTCGTTGTCGCCCATGCGGACATAGGCGACGCCGTCCCGGGCGACGGCCATGCTGGCGGGGGTGCTCCAGGTGTCGCAGTCCGGGGTGCCCAGGGTGCTGAGGCCACCGGAGGCCGGGTCGAAGAGCGAGATGCTGCCGCTGTCCTTGTCGAGCACGTAGATGAGGTCGGAGGTCTCGGTGCAGTCGTCGGCGGGTGCTGGGTCGTCGGTGGGGGCCTCGGAGTCCCCGGGCTCGTCCTCCGTGGGGACGAAGTCGTCCTCTGGATCGCTGCCCTCGGCGGGGCTGTCGGTCTCGCCCGTGTCGTCGCCGCCAGCGCCGGGGCTGCCCGTGTCCTCGTCGCCCTCGGGGGCGCCGGTGTCGGCGTCGGGGCGCCCGCCGGTGTCGGCCACAGCGGCGGGCTTGTCCATGCCGGCGAGCTGGAAGTCGGGCGAGCAGGCCCCGGCGACGAGTGCGGTGAGGGCGAAGGCAGAGAGGCGGAGGGCTGGGTTCATCGGGGCTCCCGGGCGCAGCCCCAGCGTGGCCCGGTCTGTCCGTCAACAAAAGCGATTGATTTTGATGAAGTCCATCAATCTTGTTGGTTGATGTCGCCGGGCTCGGGAGGGCTCGCCGATGCCGCGGCTTGGCCGTGCTCTTCGGCGAGCAGGGCCATGAAGCGCCGGGCCGCCGGGCCCGGGGGGCGATCCGCCCGGCGCACCAGCAGGGGCTGCCAGGTCCAGCGGGCGGGCTCGCCGTCGAGCGCCAGTGCGACGAGGGTCCCGGCGCGGAGGTCGCCGTCGATCATGTGGACCGGCATCCAGCCGAAGCCGAGCGACTCGAGCAGGGCCCGGCGCTTGGTGGGGAAGTCGGAGAGGTGGACCTTGCGGCTGCGGCCGCCAAACCAGGCCTCGGCGCCGGCGGCGACCCGGGGGGAGGAGTCGCGGACGAGCAGCTCGGCGTGGCCGTCGAGGGCGCGCCGGTCGGGCGCAGCGCAGCGGGCGAGGGGGTGGCCGGCCCCCACCACCAGCACCATCGGAACGGGGGGCAGGGGCACGGTCACACAGCCCTCGGCCTCCTACAGTCCCAGGGCCAGCATGAGATCGGCCCCGTCGTCGGTGAAGCGGTCGAGCACCCCCTGGCGGAACTCGATGTCGAGGCGCACCTGGGTCGGGTGGTCTTCGTCGAGAAAGCGCCGCAGCGCGCGCAGCACGGGCGCCGTGGGCAGGGCGCCGTCGGCCACCACCTGGAGGGTGGGCTCCCAGCCGTCCTGGAGGCCGTGGGCGAGCTGGTCGAGGCGCCGCGCCGCTGCGAGCACCTCGGCGGCGCCCTCGCGGATCCGGTGGCCTGCCGCGCTGAGGCGCGCGCGGTGGCCGCTCCGGTCGAAGAGCTCGACGCCGAGCGCCTCTTCGAGCCTCGCGATCGTGTGGGAGACCGCGGAGGGGACCCGGCCCAGCTGGCGGGCGGCGCCCGCGAAGCTGCCCGTCTCGGCGATGGCCTCCAGCACCAGCAGCTGGTCGAGGGTGTGGTCCGGGCCGGGCATCGGTGCTCCGTCGGCGGCGGGGGCGGCCCGGCAGCTCAGGCCGGCAGGGTGCCCGGGATGCCCGCGTCCCAGGCGGAGGGGCCGCCGCAGGCCTCGAGCAGGAAGTCGATGAGCGCCCGCACGGGGGCGCTGACGTGGCGGCGGGCGGGGAACACGGCGTACATCGCGAGCTCGGCGCTCGTCCAGTCGGGCAGCACCCGCCGCAGGGTGCCGGCGGCGAGGGCCGGGCCGCAGACGAAGGTGGGGACGAGGCCGATGCCGAGCCCCGCGTGGCAGGCGTCCTGGACCACGGGGGCGCTGTTGATGGAGAAGCAGGCGTCGGGGTCGTGGTGGCAGATGTCGCCGCCCGGGCCCGCGAGCACCCAGGGCCGGGCGGTGTTGGTGTCGACGAGCAGGGGGTGGTCGCCGAGGTCGGCGGGCGTCTCGGGAACACCGTGCTCGTCGGCATAGCCAGGGGAGCAGACGAAGACCTGGTGGACCGCACAGATGCGCCGGGCCTTGAGGGAGGAGTCGGGCAGCCGGCCGATGCGCACAGCGAGGTCGATGCCCTGCTCGACGAGGTCGAGGGCCGTGTCGGTGAGCACGATCTCGAGGCTGAGCTCGGGGTGGGCGCTCTGGAAGCGGGCGAGGGCGGCGCCGAGGTGGCGCTCGCAGAAGGCCACCCCCGTGGTGATGCGGAGGCGCCCGCGCAGGGCGTCCTCGGTGCCGCGCACCTCGTCTTCGAGGGCGTTGAGCTGGTCGAGCAGGGCCTCGGCCCGGGCGAGGCAGCGGTCGCCGGCCTCGGTGCGCGAGAGGGAGCGGGTGGTGCGCCGCAGCAGCTGGACGCCGAGGCGGGCCTCGAGGGACGACACGTTGCGGCTCACGGCCGCGGCGCTGATGCCGAGCTCGCGGGCCGCGGCCGAGAAGCTGCCGAGGCGGGCGACCCGGGTGAAGACATGCAGTGCTTGCAGCCGGTCCACGGCGCTGCCCGGGAGCGGAGGGAGAGGCGGGGCTCCGGGGCGGGGGCGCATCCCCCTCGGGCCGGGTGGCCGGCCCCTGCGCGTGCCGACCGACGCGTTCAGGCTAGCGCAGCGGCGGCGGCTGTCCAGCGGCGGCGGGGGATCTCGTGCCCCGCCGGAGCGCCGCCGGTCGGGAGCTCCAGGGCCGGCAGCGCCCCGTCCGGGGGGCTCAGGGCACGGTCAGCACAGGCACGGGGCTCGTGGCCGTCAGGCGCCGGCTGACGCTGCCGTGGGCGAGCCGCTCGAGGGCGCCCTTGCCCGTGCGGCCCATCACGAAGACGTCGGCGCCGACCTTGCTGGCGTCGTCGAGCAGCGTCTGCACGATGGGGCCCCGGAGCATGCGGCAGTCGGCCGCGATGCCCTGGAGGGCGAGGCGCTCTTCGGCCTGGTGGAGGGTCTCGCTGCGCACCTTCTCCTGCCAGGCCTCGATCTGGTCGGTCGTGAGCCAGATGCCGTCGTAGAAGTCGAGCTGGCCCAGATCGAGCACCGTCACCACGGTCAGGGCGCAGCCGTCGGTGGAGGCCATGGAGGCCGCGACGTCGAGGGCCCGCAGGCTGGCATCCGAGCCGTCGAAGGGGCAGTAGACGTGGGTGAAGAAGGACACGGGGACTCCGGGGGGCCAGGGGGGGCAGCGACGTAACCGATCCAGGCCAGGGGCCGGGCCGGCGCGGGCCAGCGGTGCTGACGAAGATCTGCATGGTGCCCAATCCGCGGTACACTTCCGCCGCCGCCGCGGCCCCCTTCCCCCCGGAGTTCCCATGTCCCCTCGCTCTTGCTGGATGCTCGGTTCCCTCTTCCTGGCCGCGCTGGGGGGATGTGACGGGGCGGCGGACGACAAGGCCACCGACAGCGCGGCGGCGGGCGCCGAGGGCGCGGACGGCACGGACGGCGACGACGGGGCGGACGGCGACGACGGCACGGACGGGGCGGACGACGGCGGCGAGCCCGGCCCCACCTGGCATGCCGACGTGGCCCCGATCTACGCCCGCCACTGCCAGGACTGCCACGAGCCCGGGGGCGTCGGCTCGCCCACCTGGGAGCGCCCCGAAGACATCGCCGCCTGGGCCCCGGCCATCGGCGCCGCCGTGTCGACCCGGGCCATGCCCCCCTGGCAGGCCAGCGGCGACTGCAACAGCTACGAGAACGACTTCTCGCTCTCCGATGCCGACCTCGACACCCTCGTCGCCTGGACCGAGACCGGCGCGGAGCTCGGCGATCCCGAGACCGCCGCGGCGCTGCCCGAGCCCTTCCGGCCCCCCTCCCTGCCCCGGGTCGACTTCTCCATCGAGATGCCCGAGGCCTACACCCCCTCGAACGCCGACGGCCCCGACGACTACCGCTGCATGCTGCTCGAGTGGCCCTACGAGACCGACACCTGGGTCACGGGCTACCAGATCCAGCCCGGCGACCGCCAGACCGTCCACCACGTCATCCCCTTCATCATCGCCCCCGACGACGCCGAGTCCTACCGGGCCCTCGACGAGGCCGACGACGGGCCGGGCTACGCCTGCTACGGCGGCCCGGGCGGCGACGTGTCGACCCTCATCGAGACCCGCTGGCTCGGCTCGTGGGCGCCCGGCAGCGGGGCGGCCGTGCTGCCCGAGGGCCGCGGCATCCGGGTCTCGCCGGGCAGCCTCATCGCCTTCCAGGTCCACTACAACGTCACCGAGCCCGATCCCGGCCCCGACCAGAGCGCCGTCGAGTTCATGGTCGAGACCGAGGCCCAGCAGTGGGCCGACATCCAGCCCTGGACGGACGTCTCCTGGGTGCTCGGGGCCGGCATGGACATCCCCGCCCAGACCGACGGCGTCGAGCATGTCTTCGAGTACACCCTCGGCCCGGGCGACAGCTTCAGCTTCTACAGCGCCGCGATCCACATGCACACGATGGGCCGCAAGGGGCGCATGAGCGTGGTCCACGCCGACGGCAGCGAGACCTGCCTCGTCGACTACCAGGACTACGACTTCAACTGGCAGCGCTCCTACGACCTCACGGCGCCGGTGGCCGTGGCCCCGGGCGACACGGTGCGGGTGACCTGCACCTGGGACAACCCGACCGACGAGACCGTGGCCTGGGGCGACGGCACGGGCGACGAGATGTGTCTCGGCGTCTCGCTCATCGCGAACTGAGCGCGAAGACCGCCGGAGGCCCCAGGGGGCCCAGGCGCAGCACCAGCCGGACGGCCCCCGCCACCGGGGGCACCGTCGCGCCCGAACCCTCCAAGATGGCCTCTCCATCAGCATCTTCGAGGGTCCAGAGCGCGCGCCGCAGCCCCTCGGGCCCCGCGAGGCCCGCGATGTGGTGGCCGCCGCCGGGGGCGGGCTGCAGGCTCGTGGCCGTGACCGGGTAGAAGGCCGGGTCGAGGGGCGTCGTGCGCCAGTCGCAGTGGACGTGGGTGGCGTAGACGTCGACATAGCCGGCGCCCAGGCCCCCACAGAGGGCCGCCAGCTCGTCGAGGCTGGCCCCGTCCGCGGCGATGTCGACCCCGTCGCCGTACTGGTGGCGGGAGTAGGTGGCCCCGCCGACACCGGCGTTGTAGTCGACGTTTCGGTAGCCCGAGTTCACCCGCAGGGGGCCGCCGATGTCGTCGCGGATCTGCTGGAGGGCGTCGACGGTGTGGGCCTGGAAGAGGCCGAAGCGGCCCTTGGCGGCGCTGGCCACTTCAGAGAGCACGAAGTTGGGGGCGATGCGGGTGTCGGGGTCGATGCTGTCGAGGTCGAGGAAGCGCACCGGGGCGAGGTACTGGTCGTCGTCGCCGTAGGGGTCGGGGTAGGCGTAGGCGTCGCCCCAGGCGGCATCCCACTCGACGGTGGGCAGGCAGGCCCGGTCGTCCCGGTCGGGCCCCAGGTAGCAGGCCTCGGCGGCGGCCGGGGTGGGGCGGATGTCGGAGAGGTCGGGCAGGTCGAGCTCGGGCAGCGGCTCGGGGAACTGGGGCAGCTCGTAGGGCGAGGCCGGGTCGTCCTCGCCGGCCCCCTCGGCGGCCGTGTCGGTGCTCTTGTCGCCCGCCGGCTCGCAGCCCGGCGCGAGGGCCAGCAGCAGGGCGAGGCCCGGGAGCGCCGTGGCGGCGGGACGGGGACGGCGGGCAGGGGCGGACGGGCGCATCAGGGCTCCGGCGTGGGCAGGGGCACCCCGGTGGGGGGCGCCCAGCATGCCCCGGGGGCGCCGCAGCCGCTGGGCAGGGGCGCGAGGGCAGGGGTGGCGGCCACCGAGGCGGCGAGCAGGGCCCCCGGCGTCGCGATGCCCCGGGCGCGGGCGGCCTCGAAGGCGGCCGTCCAGGCGTCGAAGAGGGCGGCGAGGGCCGGGGTGGCGCGCACCCGGCCGCGCAGGTCGCGGGGCAGGTGGTCGCGGAAGCGCACCGGCGCGAAGCCGCCGACGCCGGTGGTGGTGAAGACGAGGCCCGCGCGGCGGCCCGCGGCGGTGATGTGGTGGAAGCAGCCGATGGTGCCGTCGAGGTCGGTCGAGCCCTCGAGCAGCAGCCCCCCCGGGACGAGCTGGCCGGCGAGGGCCTGCTGGAGCCCGGGCACCGCGTCCGGGGCGCTCTGGCGCAGCACATTGGCCGCCCGGATGGCCACGGGGGCCGCGCTTGCGGCGCCGAGGTCGCGCAGGTCGGCGACGGCGAAGCGCAGATC
Source organism: Myxococcota bacterium (assembly GCA_964226865.1). GTDB lineage: Bacteria > Myxococcota_A > UBA796 > UBA796 > UBA2385 > CAXQUZ01. The sequence continues at coordinate 7,840 of CAXQUZ010000472.1, forward strand.
GGCCCGGGGCCCGACGGTCGCCCGGGCGTGGTCGACCCGGGCCGCCACGGCGTCGACGGCCACGACCGGGTTCTCGAGGCCCGCGGCCCGCAGGGCGTCGGCCAGCTCGACGGCGGTGTGGGGCTGGTCGCCGATGCCCACGTCGACGACCGGCGCCCCGGGACGGGCCCGGAGCACATTGCCGAAGACGTTGACCAGCAGGCCATTCCAGGCGTCCAGGCGCCCGGGTCGGGTGCGGCCGCGCAGGCCCGGTGTGCGCCGGCGTCTCATGGGGCGCTCCGGGGGACGGGGGGCGGGGCGCTCAGACCGCGACCATGGCCCGGAGCACGTCGACGAAGGCCAGCTCGACGGCCTGGCCGTCGCTGTCCTCGCCGTCGGCCCCCTCGGGACCGTCCACGTCCGACATGGCCGTCGCGAGGCGGACGAGGCGGTCGCGGTCTTCGGGGCGCGGGAAGGCCGCGAGCAGCGCCTCGTAGTCGAAGGGCTGGCCCGAGACCTTGGCGAGCCAGCGCTCGACGGCGGCGGGACCGAGCCGGGGGAAGAGGGGCTGGAGCAGCGCCCGCTCGGCGGGGGCGAGGGTGCCGTCGGCCACGGCGGTGTGGGCGAGCACGGCCCGCAGCAGGGTGTCCTCGGGGGACTCGCCCTCGAGGGGGGCGGTGCGGCGGCCCTCGACGATGTCGAGGAATTCCTGGATGCGGGACATGGAAGCTCCGGGGTCGGCGACAGCGGGGCCGTATCGCGCCCGGGCGGGGGGCGGCACGGGGCACTCAGGCCAGCAGCACCAGCCCCACCAGGGCCACCACCGGCTCGACGACGAGGAGCAGCACGGCCCCCAGGAGGAACCAGCCCCCCCGGGCGGCGCGGGTGGGCACGAGGCCCGGGGTCTCTGCCCGCAGCGCCGCGCCGGGCGGCCCCAGCACGGCCGGTCCGGGGCCCTGGCGTCCGGCCAGCCAGGCCAGCAGCACGAGCACGGGCCCGACCGGCGCGGCCAGCAGCGAGGCCCCGCCCACCACGAGGTAGAGCACCCCGGGCGGCCGCTCCAGCCGCAGCAGGTGGCGGCCCATGAGCAGGCAGGCCGAGATCCCGCCCACCTCGGCGGCGAGCATCACCAGCGCGCCGGCGATCTCGTCCCCCGGGCTCCACTGGCTGGCGACCGTGGCCACGGTGGGCAGCAGGGTGATCAGGGCGAGCAGCGGCGCGGCGACCCCCACGAGCAGCGCGCCGAAGGCCCAGAGCTGGGCCTCGCGCCGCAGCATGGCGAGGCGGGCCTGGAGGGCCGGGCTCTGGGGGGGGCCCGCCAGGGTCGACTTGGGGGCACGGTAGGGGTTGGACGGGCTCGGGGGCATGGGGACACGCTACGCTAGGCGGCCCGAACCCCTGCCCCCGGCGGTGGCCGCGTGAGCTACTTCGACGACAACGTGCGGACAATGCTGTATCAGGCGCCCCAGCCCGTCCAGGCCGAGGCGGTGGCCCGCATGCTCTGGACCCGGGCCGAGCTCGTGACCGCGGCCCTCGAGCGCCTCGCCGTCCAGGGCCTCGTCCCGCGCCTCGCCGACGGGCGCTGGACCGCCGCCGGCCCCGCCCCGGACGCCACCCCGCCCCCCTCGGCGGCGGGCGCCGGCCGCCCCCCCCGTGCCGAGACCGAGGCCGAGCTCGCGCGCCTGCGGGCCGAGCTGGGGGCCCTGCGGCGCGAGCGGGATCAGCTCCGCAGCGCCCTGGCGATGGCCCGGGCGGCCGCGCGCGGTCCCGGGCCCCGGGGCGGCGGCGCCGAGCTGCACGACTGGGTGGGGGATCTGCTCGTGCTCTGCCACCCGGATCGCCACGACAACAGCGACCGGGCGAACCGGGTGACCCGCTGGCTGCTGGGCCAGCGCCGGCGCTGAGTCGGGAAGAACCCTCGGGAGTGGCGCGTGCTGGGCCGTTCTCGTGGGCTCCGGGGCTGTGCCCGCTCCCGTGCAGAACTGCACAGCGGGGCCCAGATCCGCCGCATGCTTCGCGCAGAACCGCGGCGCTGCGGGCCCCAGGTGGGCCCGGGTGTCGCTACGGTGTGGGCGCTGCCGCCGTGTCCCCTCCCGACGCGGCGCCGGGCCCCCGCTGCGCCGCACCGGGCCCGTCCCCCTCTCCGCTCGCCCCAGGAGCTCCCATGGCCTCCCTCTCCCTGCTCGCCCTCGCGCTGCTCGGCGACGCCGCCGCCTGTCCCACCGTCGCCACGGGCACCCCCCAGGGCCTCACCTACGACGTGGCCAAGACCTCCATCGTCCAGCAGAACGGCCGCACCACCTTCACCGTGAGCATCAACCCGAGCGGAGAGCAGCAGGACTTCGCCCTGGTCATGCCCGTGCCCGCGCTGCTGGCCGAGAGCGACATCGCCGTGCTCGACAACAGCGTCTTCGAGACCCTCGAGGGCACGACCGGGCTGCTGACCATGGCCGACGCGGGCTGTGTGGCGGCGGGCTCGGACGCGGCGGCCGACGGGGGCGACGGCGGCGGGGGCGGCGGCGGCGGGCCCACGGGCTCGGTCCATGTCGAGGCCGAGTACCTCGTCGGCGACTACGAGATCACCATCCTCTCCGCGTCCGAGTCGGCCGGGCTCTTCACCTGGCTCAACGACAACGGCTACCACCTGATGCCGCCCACCATCCCCGTGCTCGAGGAGTACATCGACCAGGGCATGTACTTCATGGCGGCGAAGGTGAGCGACGAGGCCACCGCGGCCGACGGCAGCTCCCTGCCGCCGCTGCAGGTCGGCTACGATGCCGACGCGATGGCCATTCCCATCAAGCTCGCGGCCCGCAATGCCGAGAGCCAGCAAGACATGCTCATCTACGCCGTCACCGACCGCACCGAGGGCGGCGGCAGCGTGGGCATCTCGAACTACCCGGAGTTCCAGGTCGCCGACAAGTGCATCTGGGGCGACCCGGCCACCGACGACTTCCAGGCCTTCTACGAAGAGCGCTTCGCCGCCGGCTGGGAGGCCCAGGGCCAGGCCGCCTGGACCGTGGAGTGGTCGGGCCGGTCGGGCAGCTGCTCGCCCTGCTCCGGGGTCCAGGTCGACGCCGAGACCCTCGCGGCCCTGGGCTTCGAGGGCGACGTCGAGGACCACCACCTCACCCGCATCCACATGCGCTACACCCCCGACACCGCCACGGCCGATCTGATGCTCTACAACTCGGGCATCGACACGGCCAAGACCACCAGCTTCGCCGACGACAACGCCGCAAACCGCGAGTGCATCGCCGACTGCGCGACCGGTGAGGTGGCGGGCGGGGGCGACGGCAGCGGCAGCGACGGGGCCGGCGGTGCCGACGGGGGCGCGGGCGACGACACCACCGCCGACGAGGCCGCCAGCAAGGAGGGCGGCTGCAGCACGGCGACCGGGCTGCCCTGGGGCATCGGCGGGCTGGCCCTGGCGGGGCTGCTCGTGGCGGGCCGGCGCCGGGACTGAGCCCGGGGCCTACTCCTCGGCCGGGGCGACCTGGAGCAGGGGGGGCAGGGGCCGGCCGCCGACGGGGACGAGCCGCAGCACCGGCCGCCCCGGCGGCACGAGGGCCTGGGGCGGCGCAAGGGCCTGGACCTTGATGCCCGGGCCCTCGAGGGTGTGGCCCGCGGAGACCTGCTTGTCGCCCTGGAGCAGGTAGAGGCTGGCGTTGCGCACGAAGGCGCCGGCCTCCCGGGGGTCGAGCAGGGCCGGCCTGAAGCAGAGCTCGACGTCGACACCGCCGAGAATGGCCATGCCGACGGTGTCCATGACGGCCCAGCCGTCCGGGTCGCCCATGCGGAAGAGGCGCAGCCCCGTCCAGAGATCGATGGGGTGGCGCTGGTCGCGGGCGGCCTCCTGGATGCTGGCCACGAGGGTCGAGGAGGCGTGGAGCACCTCGCCCTGGGGCGCGAACCAGGCCGTGGCCCCGGGCAGGGCCATCAGCAGCGCGGCGAGGCCCGTGAGGTGGCGCCAAGTGGCGGCCGGGCCTGTGCTCGTGCCCGGGAACATGGGGCTCGTGCGCAGCCGGAGGAAGGCCTGGTGGGTCGCGATGGCCGCCGGGGCCTCGGGCCAGTGGGCCGCGTGGGTGGCGGCCCGGGCGAGGGCGCCGGGAGCGGGGGCGGGCCCGAAGGCGCCCTGGGCCGCGGCGGCGCGCAGGGCCGGGTCGCCGCCGCGTGCGCCCATGCCGTCGGGCCAGGGCGCGGGCACGATGTCGACGAAGACCCCCGGGCGGTCGTCGGTGCCGGGCACCATCACGCCGGGGTGGCCCAAGACCCAGCCCTCGCCCCGGGGCTGGGGCCGGGGGGTGGCCCCGACCCGCGCCAAGGCCGTGCCCACCGCGTCGAGGGTGGGCGGGGTGTCGAAGAGCACGGTCAGGATCTGGGGGAAGGGCGTCGTCATGGCGCCCGGCTATCGCGGCGGGGCGGGGGGCTGCCCGTGGATTCGCCCCGGGCCCGGGCTCAGCCGCCGAAGAGCTCTTGGCACCGGGCGAGCACCTCGTCGACGTGGCCCTTGACCCGGACCTTGGGCCAGAGGTGGACCAGCTTGCCCTCGGCGTCGAAGAGGAAGGTGGAGCGCACGATGCCCATGTAGGTGCGGCCGTAGTTCTTCTTCTCCTGCCAGACCCCCCAGCCCTCGATGAGCTCGCGGTCGACGTCGGCGAGCAGCGGCATCGACAGCGCGTACTTGGCGACGAAGTTCGACTGGCGCTTCACGGTGTCGGCCGAGACGCCGTAGAGCCGCACGCCCAGCGCGGCGAAGGCGGCGCCGGCCTCGCTGAAGCCACAGGCTTCCTTGGTGCAGCCGGGGGTGTTGGCCTTCGGGTAGAAGAAGAAGACGGCGGGGGCACCGCGGGTCTCGGAGAGGCGCACCTCATTGCCGGCGTGGTCGGACAGGACGACGTCATCGGGGATGGTGCCGAGGGCGAGCATGGGGCCTCCTGGTGGGGTGTTGGCAGCGGGGCCCTATCCCACCCCCGCGGCCGGGCCGCTCGCGGGGCCGGACCCCTGGCGGCGGCGCCCCGGGCTACAGTGGCCCCGACGCCCCAGACCTGGAGGACCCATGCGACGCATTCCTGCCGCCCTCGTGCTGCTCGCCGGCTGCACCGGCGGTGCCGGCGACACGGGCAAGGCCACCAGCGCCGTGGTGGTGGGGGAGGCCCTGCCCGGCTTCGCCCTGCCCGACACCAACCCCACCTCGCCCAGCTTCGGCACGGACGTGGCGGTGGGCGACTTCGAGGGCCGGGTGAGCGCCTGGTACTTCGCGCACGCGACGTGAGGATACTGCAGTGCCCAGTTCGGGCACCTCGACACCCTCGCCGCCGAGACCGGCATCGCCATTCTGGCCGTCAACGAGGCGGGCCACGAGTCCGGCATCGAGAGCTTCTCGGACGGCCGTGACGCCCCCGTGCTCCAAGACACCGCGGCGGTGAACGCCTGGGCCTTGTGGGGCGTGGCCTACCGCGACGTGATCATCGTCGACGACACGGGGGCGGCGGCCGGGGTCTACAACCTCACCGAGCACGACCTGCAAGACCCGGCCAACCTCGAGACCCTGCGGGGCATGCTGGAGGAGGCCCGGTGAGGCTGCCGGTGGCCGATCCTGCGGTGGTCGCCCCCTTCAGGGTCGACCCCGGCGCCGCCGACCGGGACGCCCAGGCCCTCGCCGCCGTGCGGGCCCTGGTGCCCGGCTGGGCGGAGGTCGGCGCGGCCGCGGTGGTGCCCCTGACGGGCGGCATCACGAACCAGCTGCTGCGGGTGCGGTCGCCGGGGGCCGGGCCGGGCGGGGCCCCCCGGGCCGACGTGCTGGTGCGCATCTACGGGCCGCGCACCGAGGTCGTGATCGATCGGGCCCGCGAGAACCGCATCTTCGCCCGGCTGGCCGCCGAGGGCCTCGCCCCGCCCTATCTGGGGCGCTTCGAGAATGGCCGCTGCGAAGGCTTTCTCGATGGGTTTCGCCCCCTGTCCCCCGACGAGCTGGGCAGCGACCGCTGGCGGCGTCCCATCGCCCGCGAGCTCGCCCGGCTGCACGCCCTGGCGCCGCTGGGCCCCCGCCCGCGCACCTTCGAGACCCTCGCCGGCTGGCTGGCCGCCGCCACCGACAGCGCCCCCCGGCTGGGGCCCGCCGACCAGCGCCGGGTGGCCGCCCTGGGCCTCGACACCGTCCAGGCGGCCCGGCTGCAGCGGCTCCGGAGCGCCCTCGACGACGGCCGGCTGCCCGGCATGCACAGCCCCGGGGGCCGGGCCGCGCTGCGCCCCGTGCTCGCCCACAACGACCTGTTGAGCGGCAACATCCTCGTCGACGACGACCGCGGCACCGTGCGCTTCATCGACTTCGAGTACGGCGACACGGGCCACGCCGGCTTCGACCTCGCGAACCACTTCTGCGAGCACGCGGGCTTCGACTCCGACTTCGCCCGGGGCTTCCCGGGGCCCGCCCGCCGCCACGACAGCATCGCGGCCTGGCTGGGCGACGGGGCGACCCCGGCCATGGTGCGCGAGGTCGACGCCCTGGTGCGCTTCTTCGTGCTGGTCGACCACCTCTGGTGGGGCAGCTGGGCGGTCGTCCAGGCGGCCTGGTCGCCCATCGACTTCGACTTCCTGGGCTACGCCGAGCTGCGCTTCGCGGGCTTCGACCACCACGCCGGGCTCTGGGGCCCCCTCGGCTGAGGCGCCTCAGCGGGCGGCGAGGCCCGGGTCGTCCGGGGAGGCCGCGGGGGCCTCTGCGGCGGGCGTGGCGTCGGCCTCCGGGGCGGCCGCGGCCCGGGCGGGCAGGTTGAAGGCCTGGAGCTCGCGGCGCATCTCGTCGACCTGGCCCCGCATCTGGCCGCTGGCCTGGGACATGTCGGCGGCCCGCAGGGTGTTGCCCTGGACGGTCTCGTCGAGGTCGGTGAGGCCCGCGAGCACCACCTCGGTGGCCTGCCGCTGCTGGACCCCCGCCTCGGCGATGCTGTCGACGAGCCCCGAGACCTCTCGGGCGGCCGAGACGATCTCGGTCAGGGCCCCGGCGGTCTTGTTGGCGACCTGCACCCCGGCCTGGGCCCGGGTGACGCTGTCGTGGATGACCTTCGAGATCTCCTTGGAGGCGGCGGCCGAGCTGCCCGCGAGGGTGCGGACCTCCTCGGCGACGACCGCGAAGCCGAGGCCGTGCTCGCCGGCCCGGGCCGCCTCGATGGCGGCGTTGAGGGCGAGCAGCCGGGTCTGGAAGGCGATCTCGTTGATGACCTGGACGAAGCCCGCCACCCGCTCGGAGTCCTGCTCGATCTCCTTCATGGTGGCCAGCATCTCGTGCATGTGGGCGGCGCCGCTCTCGGCGGTCTCGGCGGCGCTGCGGGTGCCCTCCTGGGCCTGCTCGGCCCGCTGGGCGTTCTCGCGGGTCTGCTCGGTGATGCCGGTCATGGCCTCGCGGATCCGCACGGTGACCTGGGCCGCGTCCCGGGCCGAGATGGCCAGGGCGTCCGAGGTGGCGTCGACCACGGCCGAGCTGCCGTCGACCTCGGTGCAGGCGGCGTCGATCTGGCCCAGGGCGTTGCCGAGGCCCTCGACCATCTGGCCGAGGCTGAGCAGCAGCCGGTCGTTGTCGGAGCGGGGGCTGACGCTGATGCTGAGGTCACCGCCGGCGATCTGCTCGGCGACGCTGACGATCTCGGCGTTGACGTCGAGCAGGGCGTTCATGGCGTCGACCAGGCGCTTGAAGTCGCCCCGGTGGTCGCCGGTGACCCGGGGGGGCTCGTCGCCGGCGGCGATCTGGGAGAGCACCTCCACGGCCAGCTCGACGGGGCCGGCGACCGTGTCGAGCACCCGGTTGGTGCCGCGGATCATGGCCTCCCAGGCGCCCTGGAAGCCCTCGGTCGAGGCGCGCTCGGAGAGGTCGCCCTCGGCGCAGGCCTGGGTGAGGCCGTCGAGGGCGTCGCGGAAGCGGGTGACCATGTCGCCGATGCGGTGGACGTCCTGGCGCATGCCCTCGAGGTCGTCGGGCAGGGGCTCGGGAATGCGCTCGTCCACGTTGCCCTGGGCGATCTGGTCGAGCAGCCGCATGATCTCGGAGACGCCCCGCTGGCGCTGGAGCTCGCGCTCGCGCTCGGCGGCACCGTCGATGGCCCGGGCGATGAGCTCGCCGGTCTCGCCGATGGCGCTCACCCAGGCTTCGTGGGCCTTCTCGCCGATCTTGGAGAGGCGCAGCAGCACCCCCGGCGGGCCCCGGCGGGTGTTGAGGGGCACGACCACCGCCGCCTCCCAGCCGCCGTCGGCGTGGAGCGCGGCCGACCAGGGCCCCTGGGGCCCGAGCACGTCGGTGGACTGCACGGTGCCGGCCGCGACGGCGGTGGCGGCCAGGTCGCTGTTGGCGGGGGCCGCGGCCATCGGAGCGGCGCCGTCGAGGGTGACCTCGGTGAAGGGGGCGCCGGGGCTGCGCTGGCGGAAGAGCGCCCAGTGGTGGTCGGGGGCCCGGCCCTCGGCCTCGGGTCCGTCGTCCTTGCCGTCGATCTCGCGCACGCCGCGGAGCACGGTGGACCAGAGATCCCACGTGCCGTCGAGGGCGGCGATGCGGTCGCGCA
>CAXQUZ010000473.1:0-27964 GCA_964226865.1 Myxococcota bacterium
GGGCGAGGTAGTCGTCGTTCCACCAGCGGTCGCGCCAGTCGGAGTCGAAGCCGGCGAGGCGGACATAGGCGGCGGCGTCGAGCTCGTTGCGGGTCTGGGCCACGGGGGGCTCCGGGGGGGGAGGGGAGACGGGACCGGAGAGCGCGGGCAGAATCCCCGGCCCCCCACCGGGCCCGTGCGCTACGGGAGCCGCCAGGCCCGGAGTCTCCCATGCCCCGTCCCGACACCCCCATCCAGCCCGGCGAGCGGGTCGCCGTCACGGGCGCCAACGGCTTCATCGGCAGCCACCTCGTCGCCCAGCTGCTCGACGCGGGCTTCGCCGTCCGGGCCATCGTGCGCGACCCCGACAACGCGACGAAGACGGCCCACCTCCGGGCCATGGACCCGGGCGACGGCCGCCTCGACTTCGGCCGCGGCGACCTGCTCGCCCCCGGCAGCTTCGACGCCGCCGTCCAGGACTGCGCCGCCGTCGTCCACACCGCCGCCGCCGTGGTCTTCTCCGCCGACGACCCCCAGCGCGACATCGTCGACCCCAGCGTGCTCGGCACCCGCAACCTGCTCGGGGCCTGCGCCCGGGCCCCCACGGTGCGCCGGGTGGTCCACACGAGCAGCATGGTGGCGGCCTACGGCTGGTCCACCCCCGAGAGCCAGACCCGCAGCGAGGCCGACTGGAACACCTCGTCCACCCTCGCCAACGACCCCTATGGTGTGGCCAAGGTCGAGGCCGAGAAGGCCGCCCTCGCCGCCGTTGCCGCCCTGCCCGACGACCAGCGCTTCCGCCTCGTCCACCTCAACCCGGGCATGGTCTGGGGCCCGCCCCTCATCAAGGCCCACGCCAAGGCCAGCCCCAAGCTCGTGCGCGACATGATCAGCCGCGCCCAGCCCGGGGTGCCCAAGCTCATGCTCTCGGTGGTCGACGTGCGGGACGTGGCCCCGGCCCACCTGCGCGCCCTGACCCACGCCGACCCGCCGCCCCGGTGCCTCATCTTCGCCGAGAACGCCTGGATGACCGACCTCATGGCCCGCATCCAGTCCATGTGGCCCGCGCTCCGCATGGCCCCCCGGCCCATCCCCAAGCCCCTCGTGCTCGTGGCCGCCGCCCTCGACAAGACGTTGAGCGCCCGCCAGCTCTGGCACCTCGTCGGCCGCCGCATGCAGATGGACAACACCCTCAGCCGCACGGCCTATGGCATGGACTACCGGCCCCTCGACGAGACCCTCCGGGCCACGGCGGCCCCGATGATCGAGCAGGGCTGGGCCCGGGTCCACCCCCGCTGAGCCCCGGGGACCGGGCACGGCGCCGCCCGCTGGCATAGGGCCCGGGCGGCGATCCGGAGACCCCGGTGCCCCCCCTCTCTCCCCCCCGCTCGGCGCGGGCCCGCGAGCAGCGCGAGCTCGCCGCCTTCGCCCGCAGCCGCGGCTACCGGCTCGGCCCCCTGCTGGGCACGGGGCGCCTCGGGCCCGTCTACGCCGCCACCCACATCGCCAGCGACCGGCCCGTGGCCGTGCGGGTCTTCGCGGCCGCCCACTGCGCCCCCGGGGCCCCCCGCACGGCGCTGTGGCGGGCCCTGCGCCAGGGCCTCGACCTCGTCCACCCGGCCCTCGCCGGGGTGCTGGAGCTGGGCGAGAGCCGGGGCGGCGCCGTCTGGGCCGCCGTCGACCGGGGCCACCCCTTCGCCCCGGCCACCGCTCCGGACGGCGCGGCCCGCGACCTCCGCCGCCTCGTGGCCGCCCTGGCCCACCTCGCCGCCCACCACTGCGCCCACGGGGCCCTCGCCCCCCGCCACCTCCACCGCGACGCCCAGGGCGCCCTGCTGCTCGGCGACGCCGGCCTCACGGCCCTCTCGGAGCCCGACGGGGCCGCGCTGCCGGGCCCGGATCCCGAGACCCTGGCCACCGAGATCGGCCCCCTGCCCGGGAGCGCCGCCGCCCGCCGCCGCGCCGCGGCCGCCACCCTCGACCAGCTCCGGGCGCTCGTGGCGGACTGGCCCCTCTCCCCCGCCGACCGGGCGGCCCTCGCCGCCGCCCCCCGACTCGCCGCGCTCCAGGCCGCCCTCGCCGGCCCCGCGGACGGGGCCGCCGCGCCCGATCCCCTCGCCCCCGACCGGGCGGCGGCCCCCCGCCCCTGGCCCCAGCGCCCCCTCCACGCCGACACCCAGGCCCTGCCCCTCGTGGGCCGCGAGCAGGAGCGGCGGGCCCTGCTGTCGGCCCTCGACCGGGTCGACCAGGGCGAGGGCGCCCGGCTCGTGCTGCTCGAGGGCGGCCCGGGCCTCGGCCGGGCGCGGCTCTGCCAGTGGGCCGCCACCCACGCCGCCGCCCACCGGGGGGCCGCGTGGCTCTGGGGCTGGCACGGCCCCAACGGCGGATGGGACCAGGGCCTCGCGGGCATGCTCGCCCGCCACCTCGGCGTGGCCGGCATGCCGCCGGTCCTCGCCCGCAGCGCCCTCGCCACGGGCCTCGACGCCGGAGCCTTCGACGGCCCCCCCGCCCTGCGCACCGCCCTGCTCGACTGGCTGCTGCCCGTCGCCGGCGGCGCCCCGCGCCCGCCCGTGGGGCCCCTGGATCGCTGGCGCGCCGCCCTGGCCCTCATCCGGGCGGAGTGCACCGAACATGGCCTGACGGTGGTCGTTCTCGAAGAGGGCTGGTGGTCCTCCGACACCCTCGGCTTCGTGCGCTTCCTGCTCTCCGAGGGCGCCCGGCTGCCCGTGCTGGTGCTGCTCACCGTGCGCGCCGACCGCATCGAGCGGCGTCCCCAGGCCGCGGCCCTGCTCGACGAGCTGGGCAGCGACGCGGTCTCGGGCCGGGTGCGGGTGCCGCCGCTGGGCCGGGACGAGCGCGACACCCTGCTGCGCCAGGTGCTCGGCCTCGGCCCCGCCCTGGCCGAAGACCTCGCCACCCACGCCGGGGGCCGGCCCCTCGAGGCCATCGAGCTCGTGCGCGATCTCGACCAGGAGGGCCAGCTCTGCCAGACCCCCGCCGGCCGGGAGCGCCTCGAGCCGGGGCTGCCGCTGCCTCCCACCCTCGACGCCCTCTGGCAGGGACGCGTCGCCCGCGTGCCCGGGCTCCAGCCCGGCTGGATCGACGCCCTCGCCACCGCCGCCGTGCTCGGGGGCAGCGCCGGCGCCCCGGCCTGGCCCGCCCTCTGCGCCGCGGCGGGGGTCGCCCACCCGGGCCCGCTGCTCCACCGCAGCCGCCGCCTCGGCCTGCTCGGCGCCCGGGGCATCGCCGACCCGGAGGGCATGCGGCTGGCCCACGGCAGCATCGTGCCCGCCCTCGTCCGCCTGGCCCGCCGCCAGGGCAGCCTGCCGACCCTCCACCGGCGCTGCGCGGCGGCCGTGCCCCCGAGCGTGCCCGGCCCGGCCAGCCCCCAACACCTCCGCCACCTGCTCGGGGCCCAGGACCACGCCGCCGCCCGCACCCAGAGCCGCGCCGCCGTGGTGGCCCTGCTCGCGGCGGGCAAGGCGCGCAGCTGTGCCGAGGTGCTGCGGGTGGCCGAGGGGGCCTGGGCCGAGCGCCGCCGGGCCGACGGCAGCGGCCGGGGGGCCTGGTCGCGCCGCAGCGCCGCCACCTTCGCCCTCTTCGCGGCCCGCCTCGCCGAGCTCCAGGGCCAGCCCGAGGCCGTGCGCGCCGGCGCCCTGCGGCTGCTCTCCCACGCCCGGCGCCAGGACTGGACGGCCGAGGCCCGGGGCGCCCACCTGCTCCTCGCCCGGATGGCCCTGTGCGAGGGCGAAGACCAGGAGGCCCTCGACCATGCCCGGGCCGCCGAGCGCCTCGCCCAGGCCGACGGCGACCGGGCCGACCTCGTCCGGGCCTGGACCGTGCTGGGCTGGCGGGCGGTCGTCCGGGGCGACGCCGAGGAGCTGGCCGAGGTCCAGCAGCTGCTCGCCACCACCGACGACTGCGCCGCCCTGGCCGTGGCCTGCCGGGCGCGCCTCCGCATCGAGAGCGACCTGTCAGACGACATCTTCGATGACATCCAACGCGCCATGGACGCCGCCCGCCGGGCCGGTGCCTGGTCGTGCCTGGCGGCGGTCCACACGATGCGGGGCGACCTCCGCCGGCGCCGGGGCGCCCTGGCCGACGCCCTGACCGACTACCGCGAGGCCCGCCTCTGGGAGCAGGCCCTGGGCATCGTGCTCGTGTCGCGGCCCGGCCGGGGCGAGGGCCTCGTGCGGCTGGCCCAGGGCCACCACCGCGAGGCCGCTCGCATCCTCGACGCGACCCTGCTGCGGCTCGAGACCCGGGGCCCCCCCGGCCAGGCCGCCGTCGCCCACCTCGCCCTCGCCGTCATCTCCGCGGCCCGGGGCGGCCCCGATGCCGTGCTGCACGCCCGCCAGGCGGCGGGTCTGCTGCGCATCGCCGGCGGCCACGAGCCCGATCTGGTGCCCCTCTGCCACCAGCTCGCCAGCGCCCCCGGGGCGGCCCTGCGCCAGCTCGTCGCCCGGCTGCGGCGCCTCAACGCCCCCCGCTGAGACCGCCGCGAGGCCCGCGTGCTCCCCCGGGCGCCCCCGAGGCGCTACACTGGCCCTCCCCCGGCCCCCGCCCCAGGGCCGGCCCCCCTGTCCCGTCCGGAGTCGCCGTGACCCGCACCGCCCTGCTCTGCCTGGCCCTGGTCGGCTGCCCCGCACGCACGCCCCCCGCGGCCCCCGCGTCCACCGAGACCGCCGCGGCCGCCGCCCCCAGCGTGCACGGCTTCGCCCCCTCGCCGCTGACGGCCTGGGCCGACGCCTTCGCCACCGAGCTGCTCCACGTGGCCCAGGGCGGCGCCGCCCGCTTCGACCTGCCCGTGGTCACCGAGGGCAAGACCCTGAGCCGCGAGCCCGGGGTGACCGTGCCCGAGAACGGTGAGCTGGTCGGCTTTCACTGGGAGGTCCTGGTCCACACGGGCGCCCACGGCGAGGGCGAGGGCGTGGTGATGCACCTGCTGCTCTCGGCCGACGGGCTGTTCCTCCAGAACATCCAGCCCGCCGCCTACCTCATGCCCCACGAGGGCCAAGACATCCCCGGCATGACCGAGAGCCTCGAGCGCATGCGCCAGGCCGTCTTCGCCGGCAAGCTCTCCAGCGTCGGCATGGGCCTCGAGCAGTGCGACGCCGTCATGGGCCACCGCTGCCTGCTCGACGCCGTCTACACCCCCGTGCTGCCCCTCGCCGGCCGCTACCGCGAGCAGCTCAGCCAGCCCGTCGAGCGGGCCTTCGTGCTGCGGGCGGGCACGGTCCACAAGCAGCCCGACGGCCGCCTCGCCGACATCCAGGCCCGCTTCGTGCCCCACGAAGACGGCGTCGCCCTGGCGGGGGATCCCCTCGTGATCGCCGCGAACCACGGCTTCCACGACGACCCCCCCGTGCTGCCCGCCCCGACCGTCGACACGGGCTCGCTCCAGTCCGAGCACGCCTGGGCCTACTTCTGTGAGCTCGACTGGCAGCGCACGCCGGCGCCCCCCGTCGCCGCCAGCCGCCGCTGCATCACCCACCTCGACACCGTCGGGCTGACCGGCGCCCGCGAGGCCTCCCACTCCACGGCCGAGCTCGAGCAGCTCCGGGCCCACATCGCCGCGGCCTGCACCGGCGACGACGCCCCCGCCGCCTGCGCCACGGCCGACGCCGCCGTCCAGGCCGCCGAGGCGCGCAAGCGGTCGCTCATCGACGGCGAGCACGGCGACATCAGCCCCCTCATCGCCCAGGCCCTCGCCGGCGAGGCCCTCGCCCCGGCCGCGGTCGCCGACCTCTCCGACCTCTCGCTGGCCAAGATCGAGGCCGCGATCTGGCTGCGCCACCGCTTCCAGCTCGTCGACCCCGACCTGCGCGACTTCTTCTTCGGGCCCCACGAGAACAGCGAGCTGCTGCCCATCGAAGAGCCGACCGGCGAGCTGCTCTGGCCGATGAGCGACACCGACAAGGCCAACCTCGACCTCGTCCACCGCTGACGGGCCACAGCTTCCTGTTGCGACCGAGTTGCAATAAGACCCGGAGGTGCTTAGCTGGCACCGTGACCCGGGGTCGTCTTGCCGTTCTTGTCCGCCATCCTCCTCGCCGCCGTGGGCGCCGCGCCGGCCCTGGCCGGGGCCACCGTGCCCGCCCGGGTCGAGGTCCAGGCCGCCCCGGCGTACCCCGAGGCCCTGCGCGATGAGGGGCTGATCGGTGACGTTCTGGTCGACGTCGCCGTGGGCGCCGACGGTGCCGTGGACGGGGCGACGGCCGTGCGCGGGCCCGCGGTCTTCCACGCCGCCGCCGAGGCCGCCGCCCGGTCGCTCGTGCTCTCGCCGGCCACCGACGACGGCGTGCCCGTGCCGAGCACCCTGCGGGTCCGCTTCCACTTCGCGCCGCCCCTCGACGAGGAGGTGGTCGTCGAGGTCACGGTCCACGCCCGCGACCCCGATGCCGAAGATCCCCACGCCCGCACCACCCTCACCAAAGAGGCCCTCGAGCGCAGCGCCGGCGAGGACCTCGCCACCACCCTGAGCCAAGTCTCAGGGGTGGTCGCCGCGGGGGGCACGACCGACCAGTCCAAGCCCATCATCCGGGGCCAGACCGAGCGCCGGCTGCTGCTGCTGACCGACGGGGTGCGCCACGAGGGCCAGCGCTGGGGGCCCGACCACGCCCCCGAGATCGACCCCTTCTCGGCGGGCCAGATCACGGTCATCCGGGGGGCGGCCGGGGTGCGCTACGGGCCCGATGCCATCGGCGGGGTGGTGCTCGTCGCCCCGCCGCCCATGCGCCAGACCCGCGGCGTCGGCGGCAAGGCCATGCTGCTCGCGGGCAGCAACGCGGCCCTCGGCTACGGCGCCCTGCGCCTCGACGCAGCGACCGGCCCCCGGGCAGGCGCCGGCTGGAGCCTGCGGGTCGAGGGCAACCACAGCACCCGCCGCGACGCCCAGGCCCCCGACTACGTGCTCGGCAACACCGCCGGCCACACGAGCAACGCCGCCCTCGCGGTCGAGCGCCAGGGCGACCGGGCCACCCTGCGCCTCGGCGCCCGCTACCACAGCATGGAGGCGGGCGTCTTCTACGGGGTGCGCCTCGCGACCCCCGACGAGTTCCAGGCCCAGCTCACGGCCGACCGCCCCGTCAGCGCCGACCTCTGGACGGCCGACCGCACCGTCGACGCCCCCCGCCAGGCCGTCGACCACCTGCTCACCACCGCCCACCTCGACACGGATCTCGGGGCCTGGTCGCTCGCGGCGGTCTACGCCTTCCAGCGCAACCACCGCCAGGAATACGAGCAGGTGCGCAGCGCCGTCGACGGGCCCCAGTACGACTTCCTGCTCCGCACCCACAGCCTCGACCTCGCCCTCAGCCAGCCCCGCACCACCACCGGCTACGGCGTCTGGAGCGGCACCTTCGGGCTCCAGGGGCGCTTTCTCGAGAACGTCTACACGGGCTGGAACCTGCTGCCCAACCACCGGGCCAGCGGCGGCGGCCTCTTCGGGCTCGAGCGCCTCTCGCTCGGGATCGCCGACATCGAGGTGGGCGCCCGGGTCGACGGCCTCGCCCGCCAGGTCTACATGGACGAGGACGACCACGCCCGCCACCGGGCCCGCAACAGCCTCGGGGCGGCCGACTGCACCGTGAGCGCCGGGGTGGCCCGCTGCCCGACGGCCTACACCGGCGCCTCGGTCTCGCTCGGCGGCCTCGTCCACCTCGTGCCCGACCACGTCGACCTCAAGGGCGACATCTCCCGGGCCACCCGCTTCCCCGACAGCGACGAGCTCTACCTCATCGGCGCCGCCCCGAGCCTGCCGGTCTTCGGCCTCGGCCGCCCCGACCTCGGGCCCGAGACCACCTGGGCAAACAGCGCCACCCTCGGGCTGCGCTGGCCCTGGCTCGAGGCCGAGCTCTCGGGCTTCTGGAACCGCACCCGCGACTACATCTACTTCGGGCCCGACCTCGCCGCCGACGGCGGGCCGGCCTTCGAGCAGACCGTCGAGGGCAGCTGGCCGCGCTACGCGACCAAGCCCATCAACGCAGTGTTCACGGGCACGGACGGCTTGGTGCGGCTCGGGCCCGCAGCGGTCGTGGGCGCCGAGCTGGGGGCCGCCCTCGTGCGCGCCCGCGACACCGACGCCGGCACGGGCCTCGTGGGCACCCCCGCCGACCGGGCCCAGGGGCGCCTGCTGATCCGGCCGCCGACCGGCCCCGCCCTCGAGGCCCTGGCCTTCGGCCCCTCGGCCCAGTGCATCGCCCAGCAGACCACCACCCCCGCCGCCCAGGAGTTCGCGCCGCCCCCCGCCGGGGTCTGCCTGCTCGGGGCCTTCGCCGAGGCCGAGCTGCCCGTGGGCCACCACCACCTCCGCCTCGCGGCCACCGGCAGCAACCTGCTCGACACCCGGTGGCGCGACTACACCTCGCTGGTGCGCTTCTACGCCGACGAGCCCGGTCGCGATCTGCGCCTGCGGGCCACCTACGAGTTCTGATCCCCCCACCCCCGGAGCCCCCCATGCGCGCCGCTGCCCTCTGGACCGCCCTGCCCCTCGCCCTGCTCTCGGCCTGTGCCGACACCACCAAGCCCGGCGACGGCGACGACCACGACCACAACCACGGCGTCATCACCACCGTGGGCCTCGAGTTCCTGCCCGAGTCCGGCGGCACCCCCCTCGTGTTCACCTGGGCAGATCCCGAGGGCGACGGCAGCCCGACCATCGAGCCGGTCGCCCTCGAGGCCGGGGTCAGCTACCGCCTCGAGCTCAGCTTCTGGAACGAGCTGGACGATCCGGCCACCGATCTCACCCACGAGGTCGAGCACGACGCCGCCGTCCACCAGATCTTCTTCACGGGCGACGCCGTGGTCGGCCCCGCGGCCCTCGACAACACCGGTGCCCCGCTGGTCCACAGCTACGCCGACCAGGACGAGAACGGTCTACCCATCGGCCTTCTCAACACGATCCAGGCCGAGGAGGGCACGGGCACGCTCACGGTCACCCTGCGCCACATGCCCCCCGAGTCGGGCAGCGCCGTGAAGACCGCCGAGGCCGCCGGGATCGTCTCGGCCGAGGGCTTCGGCGCGCTCGGCGGCGACTCCGATGCCCAGGTCGACTTCCCCGTCACCGTGGACTGATCCGGCGCAGGCCGCGCGGGGCGCAGGGGCCAGATCGGGCGGGGGGCTCATGCCGGCCGCCGGCCGTGCCGTCTCTGGGGGTGCGGTGTGGTCACCTGGCCCTGGACACGACCATGAACATCTCCCTCGCCATGTGGCGCAGCTCCCTGTTCGCCCTGCTGGCCTCGGCCCCGGGCTGCTTCGACGGCACCAAGGCCGACGGCGCGGGCCCCGGTGGCGGCGCCTTCGACCACGACGGCCAGGGCCCGGGCGAGGGCCAGCACGACGGCGACGGCTCCCACGGCGACGGCGACGACACGGTCGACCAGAGCGACGACACCCACGACGGCGCGCTCTCGAGCTCGCCCCTGGGCATCGACGCCCAGCCCTTCGCCCCCGCCACGATGAACCTGCGCCTCACCGACGCCCCCGGCGACTTCGAGCAGGTGCCCGTCACCATCGCCAGCGTCAGCGTCCACATCACGCCCACCAGCTGGCCCATGGACGACGGCAGCACCGACACCGGCGCCCCCCCGCCCACCGACGGCGGCGACACCGGCACCCCCGAGACCGAGACGGGCGACACCGGCGCCCCCGAGACCGACGAGGGGTCCGACGCCGGCACCTGGCTCACGGTGGTGGCCGATCCCTTCACGGTCGACCTGCTCACCCTCCAGGACGGCGTGAGCGCCGCCCTCGGCGCGGCCGAGCTGCCCCCCGGCACCTACGACCAGCTCCGGCTCATCGTCAGCGAGGCGGCCGTGGTCGTCGACGGCGAGACCCACACCCTGACCATCCCGAGCGGCGCCCAGACCGGCATCAAGCTCAACCTCGACCAGGAGCTCGGCGCCGGCGAAGACTACGAGCTCATGCTCGACTTCGACGCCCACGAGAGCGTGCGCCAGACCGGCAACGGCAGCTACAAGCTCCAGCCCGTCATCACGGTCGACTACTTCGGCCCCCCCCGGGAGCACGCCGAGGACGGCGGGACGGACGACAGCGGGTCGGACGACAGCGGGTCGGACGACAGCGGGACGGAGACCAGCGACACGGGCAGCGCGAGCGAGTGAGCCGCGCGCAGGGCCCCTGGACGCCCGCACCGCCACCCCCGACGGGGACGAGCCTGCCGAGAACCCGGCACTCGTCCCCGTCCTGGGTTTTTCTGCCCGCTGGGCTAACCGGAAGTGAACCGCGTCGTACCCCCGGACGAAGCCCCCACGGTGGGGGCCGCCGACGCCCTCCCGGGAGAAGCCCATGCCCCACGTCCGCGCCGTCCCCTCCTCTGGTCCCGTCCTGGCCTCCCTCCGGGCCGCCGCCTCGGGCCTGCTGTTGCTGGCGGTCTTCGGGGGCTGTGACGCCACCGCCGGCTCGGCCCCCAAGGGCGTCGAGGTGGTCGACGGGGTGGCCGCGGTCGACGAAGACCTCGGCAGCCTCGCGCCCTACGTCGCGCCCGCGGGGGTGCCCGCCACGGCGGTCTTTGCCGGCGGCTGCTTCTGGTGCACCGAGTCGTCCTTCGAGCACGTGCCCGGCGTCATCGACGCGGTCTCGGGCTACACCGGCGGCGACCAGCAGCGCCCGACCTACGAGGACGTGGGCCACCACCGCACCAACCACCTCGAGGCCATCGAGGTGCGCTACGACCCCGCCAAGGTCAGCTACGGCGAGCTGGTCGAGGTCTTCTGGCAGATGATCGACCCCACGGACGGCGGCGGCCAGTTCGTCGACCGGGGCCACCAGTACACCTCGGCCATCTTCGTCCAGAACGACGACCAGAAGGCCATTGCCGAGGCCTCGCGCCAGCGCCTGGCCCAGTCGGGCCTGCTCGCCGGCCCCGTCGTGACCCCGATCCGCACGGCGCCCGTCTTCTGGCCCGCCGAGGACTACCACCAGGACTTCCACAAGACCAACCCCGACCACTACCAGCGCTACCGCCGGGGCTCGGGCCGCGACCAGCACGTCGCCAAGGTCTACGGCGACGACCTGCACGACTACCCCGCGGCCTTCACCCCCGAGACCGCCCGGGCGGCCCTCGGCGCCCGCCCCGCCGCCGCCACCGGCCCGGTCAGCGCCACCGTGCCCGGGCTGCCGCCCCTGGATCCGGCCGCCTACACCCGGCCGAGCGACGACGCCATCGCCCAGCAGCTCAGCCCCCTCGCCCTCAAGGTGACCCAGCACGAGGGCACCGAGCCGCCCTTCCGCAACGCCTACTGGGACAACAAGAAGGCCGGCCTCTACGTCGACGTGGTCACCGGCGAGCCCCTCTTCAGCTCGGTCCACAAGTTCGCCAGCGGCACGGGCTGGCCCTCCTTCACCCAGCCGCTCTACCCGGTGAAGGAGGTGGTCGACACGACCCTGGGCATGACCCGCACCGAGGTGCGCTCGCGGGTGGGCGACAGCCACCTCGGCCACGTCTTCCCCGACGGGCCGCCCCCGACCGGGCTGCGCTACTGCATCAACTCGGCCAGCCTGCGCTTCGTGCCGGTGGAAGAGCTCGAGAAGGAGGGCTACGGCGCCTTCCTCACCCACTTCCAGGGCATCGCCAAGGCCCGCTGAGGGGCCCGCGGGGGGCCCAGCACCGGGCTCAGATCTTCACCCGGCCCGAGACCGTGTAGAACATCGGCGTCGAGGTGCCCGACAGCAGGTTCGGGCCCTGGACGGCCCAGCCCGGGGCCACCGACAGGTCGAGGCGGGCGGTGTCTTCGTGCTTGAAGCCCATGCCCAGCACCCCCGCCGAGCGGGCCGACCACTGCTTGGTCTTGTCGAAGTCGCCCAGGTCGTTGGCGCCCAGGTTCCAGCCGACCGTGGCGCTGCCCCGGAGCACCCACCAGTCGCGCAGCACGTACTCGGTGGCGAGGTTGGCCGCGGGCACGTCGAGGAAGCCCGCCGTGGCCGCGCTGGTGTTGGTGATGCGGACGTTGGTGCCGAGGCCGAGGGCCGCCCGCAGGGCCTTGTTCTTCCAGCGGGGGCCGAGCAACAGCCCGCCGGTCACCTCGTTCTTCACGTCGGGGAAGACCGAGAGCTGGGCGTTCCAGGAGAAGAAGCGCCCCTCTTCGAGCTTGCGACCGCGGCCGTAGAGGTCGACGCCGATGTCGGGCGAGTCCTTGCCCGAGTCCATGATGTGGAGGTCACCGCCGGCCGTGAGGTTCTCGGTGAGCCGGGACTGGCCGCCCCGTCCCCAGGCCCCGCCCACCGTCCAGGCCCCCTGCTGCCAGGAGGTGCGGGCCAGCCAGCCCGTGCTGCCGTCGCCCGAGCCATAGACCATCGCGAAGGGCGTCGTGGCACCGGGGCCCACCGCTGCAGGGGGCATCGAGTCGGTGCCCATCCAGAGCATGTGGCTGCCGCCCCAGGTCGCGCCGGCGTTGATGCCGGTCGAGTAGTTGAGGCTGGCGGCCGAGTCCACGGCACCGACCGTCGAGGGGTAGAGCAGGACGTCGGTGTCGTCGATGAAGGCGGGGTTGCCCGACAGGGCCTGGATCCGCGCCTCGGTGGCGTGGGCCGGGGCACCGGCGAGGGAGAAGAGGAGGCCGAAGGCGAGCCCAGCGCGGGCCGAGCGGGCGAGAGACAGGGACATGGTTCCTTCCAAGACATGCAGGCAAGCAAGTAAACAACAGAGGCACAGGGGGGCCACAAGGGCCGGCGGGGACCGCACTCAGAGGGGGCTGCCGCCCGAGCCCGCGCAGGCGTCGGCCGCCGACGAGGCGTTGAAGTTGGGGCCGTAGTAGTGGCCCGTGATCTCGGTGCCGGACGGGAACTCTCCCCCCACATCGGAGAGGTCGCAGCGGGCGACCGCGCCCCCGGCACAGCCGTCGTCGTAGGACGTGGCGATGTCGTAGGTCGCGCCGATCTGTTCGCACCAAGAGGCGGTCTGGTCGTGGCCGGTGAAGGCGAAGCAGATGCCCACCTCGGGCCAGTCGCAGGCATCGCTCTGGCTGTTGCCGCCGCCGTCGTCGCCGCCGTCGCCGACACCGACGCCGGTGTCGGATGCACCGCCGCCACCGCCACCGCCACCGCCACCGCCACCACCGTTCGTGCCCGCAGCACCGGCACCCGCCACCGCGGCGCCTGTGTCAGAGTCGGGGACGCCGGTGGCCTCCCAGCAGCCGGTCGTGAGCACGAGCACGGGGAACAGCAGACAACACTTCGTCCAAGACAACACAGGACCTCCAAGCAGGGCCCGCAGGTAATGCGAACAGATTGAAATGGTCGGTAATCTCTACACTTTCGCCGACCGCCTCCGACACCGGGGCCGGCGGGGGGCGGCGGCCCTGGTGCGCGGGGGCGGAGGGCTCGGGCTCGGGCTCGGCGGCTGCGGACTGCTCGACCGCAGCCCCCCGACGCTCCGCCTCGGCCCGGCGCCCGGTCCCGGGGCCGATCCGGTGGCCGTGACCGTGGCCGCCGCCGACCCGGGGGGCACGGGGGTGGCCGAGGTGGCGGTGCAGCTCGACGACGGGCCCTGGCGCCCCCTGGCCGGCGAGCGCTGGCACCAGCCCCGCAGCGCCCTCGCCCACGGCCCCCACACCCTGCGGGTGCGGGCCCGGGACCGGGCCTGGCCCGCCCACACGACGATCGCCCAGCGGGACTTCGTCGTCGACCGCCAGCCCCCGGTGCTCACCGTCGACGACCGCTCCCGAGCGGCCGCGCCGGCGACCGTGCTCGGGCTGCTGGTCCACGCCGACGAGGCCCTCGTGGCCCCCCGGGCCGTGGGGCTGGGCCAAGACGTGCCCCTCGTGCCGGCAGAGCCCGGGGCGGAGGCCGGTCCGGGCTGGTGGCGGGGGCTGCTGGGGGTGCCCATCGCGACCCCGCCGGGCCACAGCGCCGTGGTCATCCACGCCGCAGACACGAACGAGAACACCGTCGAGATGACCATTCCCGTCGAGATCCAAGCCCGGGAGTTCCCGGACGGGGGCACCATCCGGCTGAGCCGGCGCCAGACCGCCGCCCGCAAGGACCAGGCCGCCATCGACGCCATGCGGGCGACGCGCGACGCCGCCTACACCTGGTGGCACCCGACGGCGCTGTGGTCGGGGGCCATGCTGCGGCCCGTGGCCGGTCGGCGCAGCTCGGCCTTCGGGCGCGTGCGCCGCTACAGCGACGGCACCCGCCGCCACCACCTGGGCACCGACCTCGCCGACCGCCGGGGCAGCCCCGTGGTCGCCAGCAACGCCGGCATCGTCAAGGCGGCCGGCTGGCAGCACCTCTTCGGCAACGCCGTGATCATCAACCACGGCCTCGCCCTGGCGACCTCCTACAACCACCTCGACAGCGTCGCCGTGGCCCCGGGGGACCGGGTCGAGAAGGGCCAGGTGATCGGCACCCTGGGCTCCACCGGCCAGAGCACGGGCCCCCACCTGCACTGGGGCATGCAGGTGGGGACGGTCGAGGTGGATCCCGAGGCCTGGCCGGCGGACGGCTTCGCGCTGCCCCGACCCGGCCCGGCCCCGGACCCCGGGTAAGCGCGGGGCTCAGCCGCCGAGGCCGATCTGGCTCATGAAGGTGGCGTTGTCCCAGAAGAGCCACTCCTCGCTCATGACGCCGTCGGCGTTCCAGAGGCCGATGGTGGCCATGTCGATGCGGTAGGCCTGGCCGGTGGGCTCGATGAAGGTGCCGTCGCCGAGCGGCATGGGCTCGGTGAAGGTGCCCTCCATGACCCCGGTGACGGCCGTGTAGTCGCCCGAGGCCAGCTTGATGGGGTGGACCTCGATGCGGGTGTCGGGGGCCCAGACGAACATGGCCTGGAGATCGGCGATGTGGACGTCGATGCCCGTGGTGCTGTGGCCGTCGGGCCAGTGGACGACGATGTCGGCGGCGTGGGACTCGGAGAGGCGGTCCCACTCCTGGCCCGAGAAGACCTCGAAGTCGAGATCGTCGAAGCGGTCGAGGTGCTCGGCCTCGGTGGCCTGCTCGGCCAGCAGGGCCTCGAGCTGGGCCACGGCGGCGGCGGCCTCTTCGTCGCTGGTGGCGCCCTCGTCGGTGGTGGTGGCGGCACCGGCGGTGTCGGCGGCCTTGCCGTCGTCCCCACAGGCGACCAGGGCCACGGCGGCGAGGAGGGCCCCGGCGCGCACCGGAGCGGAGGAGAGGACGGAGCGGAGAGCGGTGGACGTGCGCATGACAGACCCCTGGCATCGGGAGGTGGGTGCCGGTGGCCCACGGGGCGGCCCGCCGCAGGAGAGCGGCGCACCCGGCCCGGGGGGACGGCGGCGGCAGGCAGGGCACCGCGACAGTGCGGGCCCGGTCGGCTGGCTTGGCATCCGGGGGGCGCTGCGTGGCCCCCCTTGGATGAAGACAGCCTATGTTGTGAACCCTGGAAGCTGCTACAATCCGATCCGCAAACCACCATGAACCTATGGTTCAGAATCAAGAGCCGGGGGCCCCGCCATGGACAAGCGCGAGATCTTCGTGGCCGTCGTCGACCACGGGGGCTTCACGGCCGCCGCCAAGGCGCTGGGGGTGTCGACCTCGTATGCGAGCCGCTGTGTGCGCCAGCTCGAGAGCGAGCTGGGGGTGCTGCTGCTCGCCCGGTCGACCCGCGCCGTGCAGCCCACCGAGGCCGGCCGCGCCTACCACGCCCGGCTGTCGCCGCTCTTCCAGGGCCTCGCCGAGGCGGACCTCACGGTGCGCTCGGGCGTCGCCGAGCCCCAGGGCCGCCTCGCCGTGGCCCTGCCCCACGCCTTCGGCCGCCGCTGGGTGCTGCCCAGCCTGCTGCGCTTCCAGCAGCGCTGGCCCGCGGTCGAGGTCGAGCTCACCCTCTCCGACCGGCTCACCGATCCCCTCGCCGTCGACGTGACCATCCGGGGCGGCCGGCTGCGCGACAGCAGCCTCGTGGCCCGGCGGGTGCTGCGCACCACCGACGTGCTGGTGGCCAGCCCCCGGCTGCTCGCCGACCGGGGCCGCCCCGCCGACCCCGCGGCCCTCCAGGACTGGCCCGCCGCCCGCTACACGGGCCACCGCGAGACCCACCAGTGGACCCTGCGCCGGGGCGACGAGACCGCGACCGCCCCCGTGCGGGGCGTCTTCTTCGCCGACAGCGGCGAGGCGGTGGTGGCGGCCGCCGAGGCGGGCCTGGGCCTCGCCCTCCAGCCCGCGTTTCTCGTGGGCGCCGCCCTCGCCGCCGGGCGGCTGGAGCGGGTGCTGCCCGCGTGGACGGCCCGCAGCCTCGACTTCTGGGCACTCACCCCGAGCCGCATGGTGCCCGCCACCGTGCGCGCCTTCCTCGACATCCTCACCGCCGACCTCGCGGCCCGCCCCTGGCTGCCGCCCGCGGGCGCCTGATCCATGTCATTGCAGAGCGCAACAAAAGTCATTGCACACTGCAATCAACCAGCGTAGACCAGGGGTGCGCCGGCCGCACGCCTCGCCGCCCGCGCCCCTGGAGATCGCCATGTCCTGCTGCTCGCCCTCCGTGCCCGCCACCGCCCCCACCAGCGCCCCGGCCCCGACCGATGCCGAGGCCATCCGGGCCTGGGTGCGCGCCGAGTACGGCCGCATCGCCGCCAACAGCGGGGCCGGCTGCTGCGCCCCGTCCACCGACGCCGGCCAGGCCGCCGACCGGGCCCGGGCCCTCGGCTACTCCGACGACCAGCTCGGCGCCGTGCCCGACGGGGCCAACCTCGGGCTCGGCTGTGGCAACCCGACGGCCCTGGCCAGCCTCCAGCCCGGCGAGACCGTGCTCGACCTCGGCAGCGGCGCCGGCTTCGACGCCCTGCTCGCGGCCGCCGCCGTGGGCCCCACGGGCCGGGTCATCGGCGTCGACACCACCCCCCAGATGCTCGAGCGTGCCCGCGAGAATGCCGATGCAGCGGGCATGTCCGAGGTCTGCGACTTCCGCGAGGGGCTCATCGAGGCCCTGCCCGTGGACGACGACAGCGTCGACATCATCATCTCGAACTGCGTCATCAACCTGAGCCCCGACAAGGCCCAGGTGTTCCGGGAGGCCTTCCGGGTGCTCAAGCCCGGCGGCCGCATCGCGGTCTCTGACATCGTGCTCAGCGACGCCCTGCCCGACGATGTGCGCGCCTCGGCGGCGAGCTGGGTGGCCTGCGTCTCGGGGGCCATTCTCGAGCGCGACTACCTCGCCGACCTCGCCGCGGCGGGCTTCGTCGACATCGAGACCGACCGCAGCCCGGCCGCCGAGCTGCTCGTGGGCACGGTGACCGATCCCACGGCCCGGGCCGCCGTCGAGGCCGTGGGCATGGCGGCCATCGCCGACGCCGCCAAGCGGGTCTGGAGCGCCAAGATCACGGCCCGCAAGCCCGGGACCGCCTCGTGAGCTGCTGCCCCCCCACGGCCGACACGGTGCCCGACACCGACACAGAAACGGGCACAGAAACGGGCACGGAAGCGGGCACGGAAGCGGGCACGGCCGACCCGGGCCTCGGGGCGGCGGTCTCGGCGACCCTGCGCTTCGTGCGGGCCTTCGGGCTGGTCGAGCGCGACACGGTCTGCTGCGGCGACGTCACGGTGGCCCAGTGCATCTGCCTCCAGGCCCTGGCGGAGGGGCCCCGCGAGCTGGTCGATCTGGCCGGCATCGTGGGCACGAGCCGCCCCGCCACCACCCGCATGGTCGACACCCTCGCGCGCAAGGGCTGGGCCCACCGCACCCGGGACGCGCAGGACCGGCGCCGGGTCTGGATCGGCCTGAGCGCCGCGGGCCAGGCCCAGGCCGCCGACCTGCACGCCCGCACCGAGGCCCTGCTGCAGGCCATCCTCGCCCGCATCCCCGAAGACGAGCGGGCCGGGGTGGTGGCGGCCCTCGACACCCTGGCGACGGCGGCCCAGGGGCTGCGCTGCTGCTGAGGCGGGGGCGATCCCCGAAGATTTCGGGTGTCGTCCCGGACTCCGTCGGTGGCACCATGGCGCCCTGCAGGTCACGCGGACGCCCCGGGCCGCCCGCTGCGCAGGCCCGCCGCCCCCGCGCCGCCCCGGAGCCGCCATGATCACCTTCCGCTCCGCCAGCACCCGCGCCGTCAACGCCGGCCGCGCCATCGCCGAGTGCGTCGAGGCGGCCCTCGGCGCCCCCCCCGCCCCCTGCGACGTGCTCGTGGTCCACGCGGGCATGGGCCACGACTTCGCCGCCCTCAGCGCCGCAGCCCAGGCCCTGCTGCCCGGCGCCCGGATCTTCGTCGGCTCCTGCGCCGGTGTGGTGGGGCGCGAGCGGGTGAGCGAGACCCTCCAAGATGTCGCCGTCATGGCCATCACAGGGGCCGACGAGCTGGCCACCGCCCACGTCACGGGCGTCACGGGCGAGACCGCCGAGGCCCGGTGCCGGGACCTCGCCCAGGCCCTGGTGGACCAGCAGCCCGCGCTCTCCCAGATCTTCCTCATGGCGCCGGGCATCGACATCGCCGCCGATCGCTGCGTCGCCGGCATCGAGGCGGTCGTCGGCCCGGAGGTGACCATCTTCGGGGCCACCACGGGCGACAACATGCGCGGCAACCGCTGCCGCCAGGCCATCGACGGCACGGTCCACGAGACGGCCGCCTTCGCCGTCGGCTTCGCCGACCCGACCCTGCGGGCGGCCACCACCGCCACCCACGGCTTCGCCCCGGCCGGGCCCCCGATGACCATCACCCGGGCCGCGGCCAACGCGATCCTCGAGCTCGACGGCGCGCCCGCCTGGGAGCACTACACCCAGCGCCTCGCACTGCCCCCCTCGGCGACCTGTGCCGACACCCTGCCCCTCGGCGCCCTCGCCGTCGTGCCCCCCAGAGGGGCCGGCCCCGCCGCGGACGACGGGCTGCTGCTCCGCACCGTCACCCAGCGGGGCCCTGGCGGGGGCATGCGCGCGACCGCGGCGCTCCCGCCCGGCACCGTGCTCCAGCTCACGCGGCGCGACGAGGATCAGATCTTCGCCGCCGTCGACCACCACATCCGGGCCCTCCAGGCAGAGATCGGCGACGGCGAGGTCGTCGCGGTCTTCCATGCCGACTGCGCCGCCCGGGGCCGCTCCCTGTTCCACCGGGTGCTCAAGGACGAGCTGATGGCGCGCCTCCAGCACCCCCTGAGCACCGCCGGCCGCGTGCCCCCGTGGCTGGGCACCTACGGCTTCGGCGAGTTCATCCCGGTGGGCGGGCGCAACGCCTTCCAGAACTACACCACCGCGCTGGCCGCCCTGGTCCGCGCCGTCTGAGCTATCTTGGGCCCGCCGCCCTGCAGGCCCGGGATGCCCCCCCCTGCGGTGTTCTCCGCGGCACCCCGCGCCGTCCCGTGGCCCGTCCGGTCCCGCCCGCGCGGGCGGCCCCCGTCCCCGCCGGCTGACGGTCCCGTGTCCCGCCCCTGGAGCCAGTGTGCCCCCGTCTCCAGCGCCCGCGCCTGCCCCCCCGCCCGCTCCGGCCACCGTGCCCCTCGCGCGGCACCGCCAGCTCCAGCAGGCCCTGATCACCAGCCGGGACCACCTCGACCGCGAGCTCGCGCGCTTCACGACCCTCCAGCGCTACGCCACGGCGGCCTTCGCCACCCGCTCCGACGCCGACTTCGCTGAGCTGACCGCAGAGGCCATGGTCGAGGCCTTCGACCTCGAGTTCGGCCTGCTCTGCCTGCACCCTCCCGGCAGCGCCCCGTCGACCACACCGGCCGCCGTCGTCGGCATCGCCCCGGCGGCCCTCTCGCCCGCCCTCGTCTCCGGGCTCTGGGCCCGGGTCCAGGCCGCCCCGTCCCCGGCCGCCCAGCTGCTCGACGCGACCGATCCGCTGCTGACAGACACCGCCCTCGCCCAGCTCGTGCTCGCCCCCTGCACCGGGCCCGACGGGGCCGTGCTCGGGCTGCTCATCGGCGGCCTGACCCGGGCGGGGCTCGAGGTCTACGCCCCCCTGGCGGCCGCCCGTGGCGAGGCGCTGTGGCTGCTGGCCCAGCAGGCCGGCGCCCAGCTGCGCAACCGCCACGACGCCCTCCTCATCCGCACCCAGCTCGAGACCATCCAGGTCTCGGAGCAGCGCCTGGCCCAGGCCCTCGACGGCGGCAGCCTCGGGCTCTGGGAGTGGCATGTGCAGACCGGCGAGGTCCACTTCTCCGACCTGTGGATGGCCATGCTGGGCCGGGCCCCCGACAGCCTGCCCCACGCCCTCGAGACCTGGCTGTCGCTCATGCACCCCGACGACGTCGCCGAGGCCGAGGCGCGGGTCAACGCCCACCTCGCGGGCGAGAGCGCGACCTACACCAACGAGCACCGGCTGCGCCACGCAGAGGGCCACTGGGTCTGGATCCAGGCCCGGGGCAAGCTCATCCGGGACGAGGCCGGCGCGCCCCTCCGCATGATCGGCATCCACGTCGACATCACCGAGCGCCGGGCCGCCGAGGAGGCCGTGCGCCAGGCCGCTGAGGCCGAGGCCCAGGCCCGGGAGGCCGCCGAGCGGGCGAACCGGTCCAAGAGTGTCTTCCTCGCCAGCATGAGCCACGAGATCCGCACCCCCATGAACGGGGTGATGGGCATGATCCAGCTCCTCCTCGCCACCGAGCTCAACGCCGAGCAGCGGTCCCTCGCCCGCTCGGCCCACGACGCCGGCCGCTCCCTGCTCACCATCATCGACGACATCCTCGACCTGTCGAAGATCGAGGCGGGCCGGCTGACCCTCGAGCGGGTGCCCTACCGACCGGCCCCCCTCATCCGCCAGGTCGCCGAGCTGGTCGCCACCTCCGCCCGCGACAAGCAGCTCGCCCTGCGGCTCGAGCTCGCCCCCGACACCGAGGCCGCGGTGCTCGGCGACCCGGTGCGGGTGCGCCAGGTGCTCACCAACCTCGTGGGCAACGCGGTCAAGTTCACCGCCGCGGGCCACGTCTGCGTCCGGGCCCGGCAGCGGCCCGCCACCGGGCCCACCGGCGTGCCGCTGCTCGAGGTGGCCGTCGAAGACACGGGCATCGGAATCTCGAGAGAGGCGCAACAGCGGCTGTTCTCGCCGTTTTCCCAGGCCGAGCTGTCGACCACCCGGCGCTTCGGCGGCACGGGGCTGGGCCTGGCCATCAGCCGCCGCCTCGTCGAGCAGATGGGCGGCAGCATCGCGGTCGAGAGCACCGAAGGGCAGGGCACCACCTTCACCTTCACCGTCGAGGCCCCGCCGAGCGCGGCCCCGGTCGCCCCCGGCCACTGGCAGCCCCCCGCCGCCCGCCCCGCTGCGCCCGGCACCGGCCGGGTGCTGGTGGTGGACGACAGCGCCATCAACCGCCAGGTCGCGGCCCGCATGCTCGAGAAGCTCGGCCTCGAGGTCATGCTGGCCGCGAGCGGCGAGGAGGCCCTCGCGCTGCAGGCCGCCGAGCCGGCCGACCTCGTGCTGATGGACCTCAACATGCCGGGGCTCGGCGGCCTCGAGACCACGCGCCGCCTGCGGGCCTCGGGGCCCCGGGTGCCCGTGCTGGCGCTGACGGCCAGCGCCATGGACGAGTCCCGCCAGGCCTGCCTCGCCGCGGGCATGGACGACTTCCTCACCAAGCCCATCCGCTGGGCCCACCTCGCCGAGGTGGTGGCCCGCTGGCTGCCCCCGGGCGACTGAGACGCGGGCCGCCCGCCCCCCGCCGCGCGTGGTCATCATCGCCTCGAGGCCCGTTGGTCCATCGCTGCACCGTGGCTGTCCCGACCGAGACGCGCTCGGCGGTCGCTAGCGACTCCCGCCACGGGGGAGCCCCCTGACCACCCACCGGCCGCCGATCCGCAAGGTCGCAACCCGCAGGGAGGGGCTCCGGGTCGGGTCGACGCCGGAGCCTGTGCTGTCGGGGGCCGGGTCAAGAGACGGGCCGCGATGCTCGTTGCACGGCGCGCACAGACCACGACAGGGTCGGGCGCAGACTGCCCTGGCGCGGCCCCTCCCACGGCCTTCGGAGACCAAGTCTACTCACCTCGCTCCATCTGCCGGTAATACTCCTCGTTGACGCAGATCTCAGGAGGACACACCGGCTCGGAGGTCATCGATACCTCAGCATCCTCCACAGGACCGAGCGTCGCCAAGAACAGTCCGTACACCCCGAGACCCATCCCATGGGTCTTGGTGAAGTCCTCGTCGCATGCCTCGACGTCATCACCGGATCGGTCCCATGCGTCAGCCGCGCACTCCACATGGTTTGCGCGCCGCAGGAACCGATGGGCTGCCTCATGGATGAGCACCTGGACCGTGGACGGGGAATACGTGTTGTTCCCCGCCCACCACTGCATGTGGCCACTCTCTCCGTCCATACGAGCTCGAATGTACGGATCCTCAAAGTTCTCTACGGACTCCGTTGTCACAATGGATGATGTGATCAGATCGAACAGCAGGGGTGCGATGTGGGTGTAGCCGTGCACGGCGGCGAAGCGTCGCATCTCATAGACAAACGGATCTCGGATCAAACCCTGCGGGTCCAAGGGGGCGAGGCCAGGAAGCTCCTCGATGGTTCCAAGGTCAGCGTACAGCAGGAAGTACAACGCAATGGAGATGTTGACGTAGCTTTTGTACGGCCTAGGGAAGCCCCCGTCCGCCCCACCAAACCACTGGCTGTCGTCCACGAAGGTGTCGAGGTCGTCCTGAATGCCCACAAGCTCTGCCAAGACACGGCGACAGTCCTGGCTCATGTGGTCAAACCAAGGGTCCTTTTTCTTGACGGAGTCTGGATAGTAGGTGTTGGGACCGCAGATCTCGAGCGCAGTGTCGAAGTGCCGCTCCAGAAAGGCATCTCCAGGACGGCTCTCAAGCCCGGGAGCAGGCGGCGGGGCCCCGGTCTCCATCCAAGCGCCAGGAGCCCCACTGGGGGAGCACCCCAGAGACAGGAGGAGCGGCACGAAGACACGCATGGGCTCTGCTCCGTGGGTAGCAGGTCGAGCATGAGGGAGGCGGGGGGATGGACCGAGGCCTCGCACTGATGTCGATGGTACCAGACCTCGTCGACCAGCTCAGGCCGGTTGTGGTGCGCACCAGGGCACCGGAGAGCGCGACACCGTCGCCCGTGTGGGTCCTGGACCACGGGTCCGTGCCGGTGGAGGTGCGCGGCAACCACAGGAGCCGCCACACCATCGACGCGGATGGCCATGGTGTTCCCGTCGTCGTTGTCTGTCCGTGGTTGCGGTTCCCGGGCTGGTTGACCCGGTCCGCCCGCCCCCCGCCGCGCCCTGCAAACGTCACCCCCGGCCGCGTCGGCAGCGTCTCGGGCCCAGGCTACGCTCGGGCGCCCCCGTCCCGGGCCCTGCGCCCCCCGGAGTCCCCCTGGACCCCACCGCTCTCCCGGTCGCCTGGATGACCGCGGCCGTCGCCCTGGGCTTTGGCGTCCAGGGCGCTGCCGGCTTCGGGGCCGGCCTGGTCTGCGTGACCCTGGGCGCCCAGGTCATGCCCATCACCGAGGTGGTGCCCCTCGTCGTGCCCCTGTCGCTCGGCCAGACGAGCTGGCTGCTCTGGCGCGACCGGGCTCATGTGGCCCGCCCGCTGCTCTTCCGGCGGGTGCTGCCGTGGATGGGCGCCGGCATGGCCCTCGGGCTCGGGGTCTATGCCCTGGTCGGCGCCGACGAGCTGCTCAAGCGCATCTACGGCCTGCTGCTGCTGGCGCTCTCCCTGCGCGAGCTGTGGCGCCTCCACCGGGGCCACACCGAGCCGGTCGCCGTGGCCCGGCCCGTCGCCCACGGGGCCATGCTCGTGGCGGGGCTGCTCCACGGCCTCTACGGCACGGGGGGCCCGGCCCTGGTCTACGCCCTGGGCCACGAGCTGCCCGACCGCCGGGCCTTCCGCGCGACCCTCTGTGCGGTCTGGTTCGGGCTGAACCTCGTGCTGCTCGGCGTCTTCCTCACGGGCGGGCGCCTCGCCGCCCCCCAGCTGGCCCTGCTGCCCGGGCTCTTCGTCGCCATGGGCCTGGGCACCCTCGCCGGCAACCAGGTCCACGACCGCATCTCGCCCGCCCAGTTCCGCTGGGGGGTCTTCGGGCTGCTGGCGCTGTCGTCGCTGCCGCTGGTGCTGCGCTGAGCGACACCGCGCTCCCGGGGGCCGGCACGACCCCCAAGATGCCCTGCTACCGGACTTCTTCGAGGATCACAATGCTCGAGCCCACCACCCCGTAGCTCGACCCCTCGATGCGCTCGGGCGCGTCGAGGAAGATGTTGTGGGAGAGGTAGGGGTCTTCGGTGGGGTTGTCGGCAAACCAGCCGTCGACGTCGTCGCCGAAGCTGCCCGGGCGGTCGAACCAGGCCTGGGTGTCGACCAGCCGGGCCCACTCGCGGCCCTCGGGCAGGGTGAACTCCACGTCGCCGCGTTCCATGTTGATGAGCACCAGCAGCTCGGGCTTGTCGTCCCAGGCGCCCGAGCTGTCGCGGTAGTAGTGCATCGCGATGTGGCGCTGCTCGCCCCACTGCCAGTCCTCCATGTCGCCGTTGCCGGCGTTCTTCCAGGCGAAGGGCATGCCGCCGCCGTACTCGGAGGGCGACAGGGCGTAGCTGCGCTCGCGGCGCAGCCGGATGAGCTGGCGCACGAAGTCGTGCATGCGGTGGCGGTCCCAGGCATAGGTCGAGCGCCACTCGCCCCAGCGGAACCAGTTCCACTCGTTGTCGGCCCACTGGGAGTAGGCGTTGTTGTTGCCGTACTGGGAGCGGATCCACTCGTCGCCGCCGAGGATCAGCGGGGTGCCGTGGCTCACGAACATGGCCACGAACATGTTCCGCATCATCTGGCGCTTGGTGTACTCCTCGCCCCAGTTGCGGCTTCGGTTGTGGGACTCGCCCGACTCGTCGTCACACCACACACTCAAGGGGTCGTCGCAGCACTTGGGGTTGAGCAGCCCGCAGCCGTTCTGCTTCTCTTCGTAGGCGAAGAGGTCGTAGAGGGTGAAGCCGTCGTGCACGGTGATGAAGTTGACGGCATGGTAGGGCTTGCGGCCGTTCCAGCCGTAGACCGAGGCCGAGCCGGTCATCACGGCGCCGCCGTCGACACCCTCGGTCGAGTTGAGCCGGAAGTTGTCGTCGTTGACGAAGCTGCGCCACCAGTCGCGGAAGTGGGCGTTCCACTCATGCCAGGCATAGGCCGGGTCGTCGGTCGAGGCCGGGAAGCCCCCGATGCCCGGGCCCGTGCCCGCGGCCGTCCAGGGCTCGGAGATGATGCGGGTGTTGTGGGCCTGGAGCACGGGGTCGTCGGCGATCTCTTGGAGGATGGTCTCGCTCGGATCGATCCAGGCGTTGTAGTCGAGGTCCTGCTCGCCCAGGATGCCCGCGAGGTCGAAGCGGAAGCCGTCGACATGCAGCTCTTCGACCATGAAGTGCAGCGAGTCGAGGGTCAGGCGGTGCATGGGGGTGTGGTTGGGGCGGGTCTGGTTGCCGACCCCCGTGTTGTTCCAGTAGGTCTGGCCGTCGGGGGCCAGGGCGTACCAGCTTGCGTTGTCGAGGCCCCGGAAGCTGTAGAGGCCCGCGACCTCCTTGGGGTCGTAGTTGACCTCGTAGGCGTCGTCGTAGCTCTCGAAGTAGAGCCGCTCCCGCCACAGCCCGCCCTCGCCGGTGTGGTTGTAGACGACGTCGATGATGACCTCGATGTCGTGCTGGTGGAGCTGGTCGACCATCCACTTGAACTCGTCGAGCACCCCGTCGACCCGGCCGGTGGCCTGGAAGCTGGCGGCGAAGCTGTGTTCCGGGGCGAAGAAATTGAGGTTGTTGTAGCCCCAGTAGCCCCCGTCCAGCGGCTTCTCGTGGATGGGCAGCAGCTCGACGGCGTTGATGCCGAGATCTTGGAGGTAGGGGGCCATCTCGCCGATGCCCTGCCAGGTGCCGGGCCACTCCACCCCGCTGGCCGGGTTGGCCGTGAAGCCCTTGGGGTGGACCTCGTAGAAGACCAGATCCGTCCAGTCGTGGCCCGCGAGCGTGTCGTCGGCCCGCCCGTCCCGCCAGCCGGTCTCGGCCTCGGACCACTGGTAGTCGCTCTCGACCACGACGCTCTTCGAGGCGGCCGCCCAGGTCGACTGGTGGCGGTGGGGGCCCGAGGCGGTCGAGCCCTTGGACCAGTCGTGGTCGCGGTGGATGGCCTTGGACCAGGGGTCGAAGAGCAGCTTGTTGGGGTTGAAGCGGTTGCCGTACTGGTCGACGTCGGTGCGGAAGCCGGCCGTGCTGCCCGGGAACCACTCCTCGGTGTGGGGCCAGTTCGGGCCCCAGGCGATGTAGCCGTAGTGCTGGCCGATGCCGATGCCCTCGACGTAGACGCTCCACAGGGGGCCGCCCTCGGGATCTTGGGTGAGGGTCTCCTGGAAGGTGGGGAGCTCGGACTCGGGGTCGTCGAAGAGCAGCAGCTCCAGGCGCTCGGCCCGCTCGCTGTAGACGACGAAGTTGACGCCCTTGTCGGTGATGACGGGGCCCATGTGGTCCATGGTGCGCACGTCGTCCCAGGACCAGCCCGGGGCCAGGGCGTCGGTGTGGTACAGCCGCAGGTAGTCTTCGCTGGCGCAGCCCCCGAGCACGAGGCCGCCGAGGGAGAGACCGCCCAGACAGGCGAGCGACAGCAGGGCGGAGGCAGGGGGGCGGACCATCGGAGCTCCAGGCGCATGGGTCCCATGCAGCGGGCCCGCAGTGTAGCCCGGGCGCCCCCCGGTGCCGGGCTCCCGTGGCGGCCGAGGGCGGGCCGGCGGGGCGGATCGACCGCGCGGGGGACCATCTCAGGCCACGGGGGCGGGGGGCAGGCTGACCGGGACGGGCCAGCTCCGGGGCGCAGGACGGGTGGTGACGGGATTGGCCTCAACCCCGCGACTGCCGGTCCGAACCGCAAGCCACACACGGCAGCCCCGACGGGCCCGCGGCGCCCCCGCCTCCCCCCGCGCCGACCCGGGCCCCTGCCAGCCGAGGCCACCATGACGCCCAGCCCCTCCCCCTCGTCCACCCACGGCCGCACCCTCGCCGCCATCACGGCCGTCGTCCAGGCGACCATGGGCCACCAGAAGGTCAGCTCGCTGCTGATCGCCGCCCTCGACGCCTTCTGCGAGAGCTGCGGCTGGCCCGCCGGCGCCTTCTGGGGCCCCGACGAAGCGAGCGGCGCCCTCCAGCGCCAGACCGAGGCCGGGGTGCCGCCGGAGTGGTTCTCGGCCGACACGGGGGGCCACGGGGCCGCGGCCGCCGAAGAGGCCCGGACCACCCTGACCGTCCAGCACCGCGCAGATCCCGCCGGCGACCGCTGGCTCGTGCCCGTCGCCTTCGAGGGCACGGTGCTCGGGGTGCTCGAGCTGCTCGCGCCGGCCGGCGTCGCCAGCGCCGGGGACGATCCAGCCACCTTCAGCGCCGCGCTGGCCAGCCTCGGCGCCACCCTCGCGCGCTTCCTCGCCCAGGTCCACGACCGCGAGCAGCTCGAAGAGTACGAGCTCGAGGCCGGGGCCATCCAGCAGGTCGGCCGCGCCCTGGAGGGCATGGGCTCGGTGCGCGAGGCCCTCGACACCATCGTGCGCGAGGTCTGCCGGGTCTACGGCTGGAGCTACGGCGGCTGGTGGCGCTGGGATCCGCGCCGAGAGCGCATCGTGCTGGGCGGCGACCACGGCGACGTCGACCGGGCCTTCAAGGACGCGGCCGCCACGACCGCCTACCGCCTGGGCGAGGGCCTCGTGGGCCGGGTCTGGCAGAGCCGCGAGGTGCGCGACGTGCCCGACCTGTGGACCCTGCCGGGCTTCCGCCGCAAGGACGCCGCCAAGGCCGCCCGGGTGCGGGCCGCCGTCTGTGTGCCCGTCCTCGCCTTTGGTGAGCCCATCGCCGTTCTCGACTGGTACGCCCCCAGCGCCGGCCACGTCAGCGACCGCCGCCGCGACACCCTCCACGCCATCGTCCGGGTCATGCGCCGGGTCTCCGAGCGGCTGCTCGACCAGCTCCACAGCCGCTCTCTCGGCGAGGTGCCCCGCATCGCCCAGACCGTGCGCGACCGCATCGCCGCCCTCGACGGCACGGGGGATCTCTGGTCCACCGTGCTCTGCGGCGTGCGCGAGATCGACGGCAAGGACGACGGACCCGAGGCCGAAGATCGGACGAGCGTCGTGTAGG
>CAXQUZ010000474.1:0-4219 GCA_964226865.1 Myxococcota bacterium
CCCGTGCCCCCGCCGCCGCCCACCCCGGCCGGCTACACCACCCCCGACGAGCTGGGGGAGCGGCTGGCGGCGCTTGCCAGCGAGAACGCTGAGCTGGTGCGCATCTTCGACATGGGCTGGAGCCGCGAGGGCCGCCCCCTGGTGGCCCTGCGCATCTCGGCCACCGACACCCCCCAGCTCGGCTGGCGCATCCTCGGGGCCCACCACGGCGACGAGCTGTCGAGTGCCGAGCTGGCCCTGGCCACGGCCGAGGCCCTCGTGGCCGGCCACGGCCGCGACCCGGCCACCACGGCCCTGCTCGAGCGGGACGCCGTCTGGGTGATGCCCCAGGTCAACCCGGACGGGGTGGTCGCCCGCACCCGCAGCAACGCCGACGGGGTCGACCTCAACCGGAACTACAGCCACGAGTGGACCGCCGGGGCCTACGGGGCGGGTCCCGCCCCCTTCAGCGAGCCCGAGACCCGGGCCGTGCGCGCGCTCTCGGTGTGGACCGCGCTCGGCGCCGGCCTGTCGATGCACGCCGGCGAGACCAACCTCGGCTGGGTCTGGAACCACACCACCGCCCGCACCCCGGACGAGGATCTGCTCGCGGCCCTCGCGGCGGACTACCTCGCGCGCTGCACCACCGAGGGCTTCTGGATCACCAACGGCGCCGACTGGTACGCGACCAACGGCGACACCAACGACTGGTCCTATGGCCGCCACGGGGTGCTCGACTACACCCTCGAGACCACCCTCCAGAAGACGCCCCCCGCCGCCGACATCGACGCCTTCATCGACGACCACCTCGCCGCGGTGTTGGGCTTTCTCGACAACACCGACGCGGTCTGGGGCCAGGTCGTGGCGCCGGACGGGTCGGGCCTCGTCGCGACGGTGGCCATCGACGAGGCACCGGGGCTGCGCACGGGCCCGGACGGCCGCTTCGGGCGCCCGGTCGCCGGCACCGCCTGGCGCCTCTCGGTCTCGGCACCGGGCTTCGAGACCGCCACGGTCGACGCCACCGCCGATGCCCTGCCCCTCGCGCTCACCCTCGCCCCCCAGGAGCGGCTCGGGCTGCTGGACGGGGCCCGGCTGCTGGCCCGGGACGGCGACGGGGTGCTGGCCCTCGACACCGACCGCGCGCTCTGGCTCGCGCGGCCGGGCGAGCTGCCCGTGGCCCTCGGCGGCACCCCGGGCGCCCGCAGTGTGCCCGTCGCCACCCTCGCCCCGGGCCCCTGGAGCCTCGTCGACGCGGCGGGCAGCGCCGACCGGAACACCGTGTTCATCGGCGAACACACCACGGCCCCCGAGGTCGGGCTCGTCGCCGCCGACGCGGCAGGCATCACGCTCGAGATCCGCCCAGCCGTACGGGGGGTGCGGGCCTGGGCCTTCGCCGGCGACCACCGCAGCCCCCAGTCCCTCGCCGTCTCCACCCCGGACGCCACCACCGTGCACCTCGCCCTGCCCGCGCTCGACCCCGGTGCTCCGCTCGACGTGCTGCTGCTCGCCGGGGGCCACCAGCTCGCGCTGCTCGATCTGTGGGGCAGCCCGGTGATCGACGACCCGGAGCCGCTCGACACGGGAACCGCCGGCCGCGATACGGGTCCGAGCCTCTCGAGCACCCCGTCCGGCAAGGCCACCGCCTGTGGCTGTGCCGCCGGCCAGCGCCCGGCCCCCCTCGGTGGGCTCGTCGTGCTGCTCGCGCCGCTGGTGTTCGTGACCCGCCGCCTCCGGAGACCCCGCCCGTGACCGTCCTCTCCCGCACCTCGCTCCTCTGCGCCGCCGCCGTCGCCCTGGCCGGCTGCAGCCGCGACGACCTCTACGGCGAAGCCACCTTCACCGACAACGTGGCCGAGGCCTACGCCGAGTGCGACGCCGGCGAGATCAAGTTCCTGTCGAGCAAGCACAACCTGCGGCTGGCCTTCCGGGCCTGCGGCTCGAACAAGTTCCACCAGACCGCCTGGTCGCCCGACGGCACCATCCTCTACTTCCAGCTCACCCACGGCGGCCACCTCCTCATCGGCGACGAGAAGCGCATCGAGACCATCGATCTCGAGACCCCCGTCGGCCCGGTGGCCTGGCTGCGGGACCACGTGCTGGCGATTCCGCTGCCGCCCCAGGGGGTCATCGAGCGCGGCGAGAGCGAAGAGGTCGCCGCCCGCCAGGCTGCGGCCTCGGGCAAGGACTACCGCATCGCCATCTACGACTGGGGCGCCCGCACGGTCGAGGTCTTCCCCCTGCCCGGGCTGCGCGAGCCGAGCGACCTCGCGGCCACCGGCCAGGGCAACCAGCTCGTGCTCACGGGCATCGGCGACGACGGCAAGCGCCGGCCCTACCGCTTCGACCCCGACACGGGCGCCGTGACCCGGGTGCTGGCCGACATCGACGCCGACATGCAGCGCCTGGTCTGGGTGCCGGCCGCCGACATGGCCTCGTGGTCGGATGCCGAGGGCAGCGAGCTGGTGCGCATCTCGACGGGCGAGACCCTGCGCGAGCTGCCCGGGGTCAAGCGGGCCATCCCCCACCCCGACGGCCGCTACGTGGCCCTCGAGGTCGAGGGCGCGCCCATCAGCCACTTCGACCAGCGCACCTGGCGCGAGCTCTCGGACGACGCCCGCCAGCGCGAGGAGGCCCGCAAGGCCCAGTGGCTCGAGACCCTGCCCGAGTGGGCCCCCCGGGAGGCCATGCCGCCCGAGCTCCACATCCTCGACCTCAACAAGGACGAGCGCTGGCGCATCACGGCTTGGTATGCCGACCACTTCGAGTGGCTCGCGCCCCAGCCCTACTGGTGCAGCATGATTGTCTGGGGCATCGAGAACAAGCAGCTCCACCGCAACGTGGCCTTTACGGACCTGCGAGAGAAGCTCCGCATGGCCGACAAGGGCCAGGTGCCCTACGGCCTCGAGCGCTGGCCCGCGACCGAAACCGGGTCAGCGGTGACACAGGGTTCCGACACCGTGTCGGACCCGACACGGGTTGGCGGGGCCCCATCGCCGAAAAGCCCCTGAACACGGCGTCGCAGAGATTGGCACGGGCCTTGCTTTGAACTCTGGTGCAAGCCGGAGACACCCATGCTGACCACCACGCCCCCCACGAAGTCCTCCCCGTCCGCCAGCGAGCTGGAGCGCCGCGAGCGCCGCAACCAGCTGATCACCGAGTACTACCCGATGGTCCGTCGGGTTGCGTACAAGATGGTCCGCAGCTTCCCCCGCTGTGTGGACGCCGACGATCTCATCCACATCGGCCTCATCGGCCTGATGGACGCGGTCGACAAGTACGAGCACCAGCGCGCCGACTCCTTCCGTGCCTACGCCCGCATGCGGGTGCAGGGCGCCATTCTCGACGAGATGCGGAAGAACGACTGGGTGCCCCGCTCGGTCCGTGACCGCGCCGCCCGCCTCGACCGCTCCCGCAAGGAGCTCGCCGAGCAGCTCGGCCGGGCCGCCACCCACGAGGAGCTGGCCCGCTTCATGGGGGTGTCGACCGACCGCCTCGACGAGCTGGTCCGCACCGCCGACGTGCGGGTGCTGGTGAGCACCGAGGAGGGCGACGACGACGAGGGCACCATCGGCGACACCCTGAAGTCCCAGGCCGAGGACCTCTTCGCCGTCATCGAGCGCCGCGACATGGACCAGAGCGTGCGCATGGCCGTGGCCGACCTCAGCGAGCGCGACCGGGTCATCGTCGACCTCTACTACTACCGCGACCTCACCTTCAAGGAGATCGCCGGGGTGCTTGGCGTGACCGAGTCTCGGGTCAGCCAGCTCCACACCCGCCTCAAGAAGCGCCTGCAGGAAGCCCTCGCCGACAAGATGGCCAGCTGAGGGCCCGGCCGGGGCCGCTCAGCCCCGGGGCTCCAGGCACTCCTGGACATCCTTCGCCAGCGCCGCGCCGAAGCGCACGCTCCCGCCCGCTTGTGGTTCGCCACAGCGGGCTTGGCTGTTCAAGGTGACGCAGGGCGAGACCAGCTTGCCGTCCGGGGGGGGCGCCCCCGCGGCCGTGAAGAGGCAGTGGCGCGGGCCCTGGAAGGACTCGATGCCGATGCGGAAGCTCTCGACCCGCACGTCGAAGCGGCCCGAGACCGCCGAGCGGTAGGTGGCGAGGGCCGTCGTGATCGGCGCCAGCTCGCCCAGCGCCACGTCGGTGCCCGAGATGGTCACCGGACGGACCAGCGTGCCGGGCAGCAGCTGGAGCCGGATGTCGCCGACAAAGCGCTGCTGAGATCGGAAGAGCGTCGTGT
>CAXQUZ010000475.1:0-9431 GCA_964226865.1 Myxococcota bacterium
GGGTCTTCGGTGTGGCCTGCGAGGAGGGCGTCGACCGGGCCTGTCTCGAGGCCATCACCCTCTCCACCCCCGACCGGGCCCCCCTCTCCGGGCGCTGTGCCGCCCAGGACGTCAACGCCTGCCACGAGCTCGGCCGCTCGCTGGTCGCCCAAGACGGCGACGCTCCCTCGCGCATCACGGTCGGCGTGCTCGAGTATGCCTGCGCGGTCGACGCCTCGGGCTCGCTCGGCGAGCGGCTGCGGCGCCTCGAGGACGTGGGCGAGGGCTGCATGATGCTGTCGGCGGCCTTCGACGCGCGCGGGGTCCACGACCGCGCCCTGCTGAGCCTCGACGAGGCCTGTGTGCTCGGCCGGGCCGATGCCTGCGAAGAGGCCACCCGCCGCCGGGACGAGGCCTTCGCCCTGCGCACGGTCCAGGAGTGCGAAGACCCCGCCCTGCCCCTCGCCAGCTCGTGTGTGACCCTCGGCCTGCTGCTGCGCGAGCGCCCCATCTCGAAGACCGGCCTCGACGAGTTCTCGGCCTTCCAGCGGGGCTGTGAGCTCGGCGACGAAGAGGGCTGCCGCCACCTCGGCGACTATGTCGATCGCTGGGGCATCACCCACCCCCGGGTCGTGGGCGCCGAGACGGCCCTGCTCGCCGCCTGTGACACCGGCGAGCAGCGGGCCTGTGTGGGCGCGGCCCACCTCCTCGTGCGCCACGAGCCCCGGTCGCCCGCCTACGCCCAGGCCCTCGGCCTCTTCGACGCCTCCTGCGACCAGGGCCTCGCCCCGGCCTGCATCGCCGGCGCCGAGCAGCGCCGCATCGGGGCCGCCCGCCAGGTCGAGGCGCCCGCCCCGGTCAGCATGTGGAACAGCGCCTGCCAGCTCGCCAGCGCTCCGGGCTGTGCGGGCCTGGGCGACCGCCTCGCGCGCTCGAAGAAGACCTGGCCCGACGCCTTCGACGCCTGGACCCGCGCCTGCAGCATCGGCGACGCGGGCTCCTGCACCGACCTCGGCCTGCTGGTCGAGAACAAGCACGAGCCCGCCTGGCCCGACGAAGAGACCGTGCCCGTCTACCTCGACCGGGGCTGTGAGAACGGCGACGCCGAGGGCTGCTACTGGCTCGGCATGCGGGACGTGCCCAAGAAGGAAGAGCCCCCCGAGCCGGCCTACCTGCTGCTCGAGCGCTCCTGCGACGGCGAGTACGGCCCGGCCTGCGCCGAGCTCGGCGAGATCCACCTCCGGCGCAAGACGAGCTTCGACGACGAGCTGGCCGCCGGGCGGCTCACCGAGGCCTGTGAGCACGGCCACTACGAGAGCTGCAAGGAGCTGAGCGCGATGTACCAGCGGGGCAAGGGCGTCGAGAAGGACCGCCTGCGCGCCAAGGAGCTCGCCCAGAAGTACAGCATCAACGCCCGGGCCCGCCACGTGCGCGCCGGGGTGCACGCGGGCTTCCCCTTCTTGGCCGGCGGCGAGGCCGAGCTGGTCGCCCCCATCCCCGTCGGGCCCGCCCTCTCCGTCGGCGGCAGCTACAGCTACCTGCCCGGCCTGGGCGGTCCGCTGATGCAGCTCCAGGGCGACACCTACCCCTCCGACGCCCCCGACCTCGTCTACTGGGACGCGGCCGCCCGCCTCTACCCGAACAACAAGGCCCGCGGTCTCTACGTGATGGCCGGCTGGCACCAGCTCAAGGCCCAGGGCGGCGAGCTGGCCAGCCCCATCACCCGCGCCGGCCCGAGCGCCCGCCTCGGCATCCACAGCGAGAACAAGCTGCTCTACACCCGCATCGAGATGGGCATCGGCAGCTACGGCACGGTCTACATGCGCGACTTCGACGAGGACGAGTCGGGCTCCTTCCCGCTCATCCAGGCCGTGCTCGGCTTCTCGGTGGGCATCGGAGTGCTCTGAGCCGCCCGGAGGCTCAGCGGCGGCGCCCCTTGCGGCCGCGCGCGGTCCCCGCGTCTTCAGCGGGCGCCGCGGCCTCGGCCCGGGGCCGCAGCTCGGTCACCCGGGGGCGCGCGTCGGTCAGCTCGACCAGCCAGATGCCCCCGGCATGCACCACATAGGCGCTGTCGCTGTCGGCCGCGGCCTGGACCAGCCACAGGGCATGGCGGTCGGGCGGCCGGGCGGCGATGCCCTCGAGGGCGGGCGCGCGCTGGGCCTCGAGCACGACCAGGGCGGCGTCGCCGTCGATGGTGAGCCAGGCCGAGCGCAGCCCTGAGGTGGCGGGCACCTGGACCAGGTGGAGGCCCGGGCGCAGCACCACGCCGGTCTGGACCGGCCGCCCGTCCACCCACGGCGCCGCGCCCCGGGGGGGCGGCGAGATGGTCAGCTCGGCCGCCGGCGCCACGGCCCGGACGGCATCCAAGCGCCCGGCGTGCGCCTCGGCCACCCCGCCGAGCCACTGCACCGCCGGATCGAGGGCCAGGGCGGTCTGGAGCTCGCCCCGGGCCCGCTCGGTCTCGCCCTGGCTGGCGAGCATGGCGCCGCGGAGCACGAAGAGCCGGGCCGCCACCCGCGCCTCGACGGGCTCGGTCAGGCAGCCCAGCCCCGCGATGCCGAGGTCGAGGTGGTCTTGGGCCACCGCAGCGTCGCCCGCGCGGAGGGCGGCCTCGGCCCGGACCTGGTGGGCCCGCAGCGCGGCGTTGCGGGAGCCCGCGCCGGCGCAGTGGCGCAGGGTGGCCGCCCCGACCACCCGCGGCGCGAGCTTGCGCACGGCGGCGAGGTCTTGGGGCGAGAACTGGTCGGCCGGCAGCCCCGTCTGGTCGACGAGGGCCGCCAGCGCGGCCGCCGGATCGCCGTCGTGCAGCACGGGCACGCCGGCCATAGCGGCCTGAACAAGCCCGAGAACACCCATCATCAAGGCATTCACGGGGAACCCCCACAGGCCGAGTTGGTGTCGAAGGAGTAGCAGAGGTCGACCGGGGAGCCGGCCTTGACCATGACCGCCATGCGGGTGGTCTCGCCCGTGGGGCTGACCAGCTCGACGGTCTGGTTGCCGATGGGCAGGGTGTAGGCGCCCCCGGCGGCCCGGAGCACCCGGCCCCGGAGCTTCACGGTGGCGCCGCTGGGCACCGTGCGCACCCGGACCTGGCCCGTGGCCGGCGCCGCGGCGGGCGGCGGGGCCTCACCAGCAGCGGCCCCGGACGCGCCGCTGCCGCTGGGAATGACCTTGATGACGCGGCGCTTGGGCTTGCTGGCCCCGGAGGAGGGGGCCGCACGGGAGGGCGCGGGCGCGGCCTCGGGGGGTGCCGCCGGAGCAGGGTCGGGCGCCGCGGCGGCAGGCGGGGGCTCGGGCGCCGCGGCGGCGGGCGCGGGAGCCGGCGCTGGGGCGGGCGCGGGTGTCGCCTCCACCGCGGTGGGGGTGGGGGCGGGCGCAGGGGCCGCGCCCCGGCCGAAGAGCACGAACAGCAGCGCCGCCACCGCCACCACCGAGGTGGCCGCCATGACGCCCATCAGGACGTTGGTGAGGCCACCGGCCGGGGCCGCAGGGGCCGGGGGCTCCGGCGCAGGGCCCGGGTCGCTGGCGGGGGGCGCAGCGGCGGGCGGGCCGGCGGGGACGGGCCCGGCGGCGACCACCGGGGCCAGCGAGCGCAGGGGGGCCGACTCGTCCTCGCCCTCGAGCATGCTGTCGGGGTCGGGGATCAGGGTGTGGAGGGCCTGGCCCGGGCCCGCGGCCGAGCGGGGCGGCGCCAGGGGGCTCGGGGCCGCCGACCGGAAGGAGGCCCCGGCCGCGGGCGGCTCCCCCGCCTCGGGGCTGCGCAGCCAGTCCTGGAGGGCCTCGACCAAGAGCCCCATCTCTGCGTAGCGGTCTTCAGGGAAGAGGCGGGTGGCGGTCTGGATGACCTGGGCGAGGCCCGGCGGCACCCCGACAAAGGCCCGGGCCCAGGCCTCCTTGTTGTGGAGGTCGCTGGCCTCGCGGCCCTTGAGCAGGGCGTAGAGGGTCACCCCGAAGGCGTAGATGTCGGAGCGCGCGTCCACCGAGGCGCTGTCGGAGCGCTGCTCGGGGGGCATGTAGGCCCAGGTGCCCATCACCGAGCCCGTGCGGGTCAGGTGGAAGCGCTCGCCGTCGACCCGGGCGATGCCGAAGTCGGCGAGCT
The DNA here is from genome assembly GCA_964226865.1 of Myxococcota bacterium. Taxonomy (GTDB): domain Bacteria; phylum Myxococcota_A; class UBA796; order UBA796; family UBA2385; genus CAXQUZ01. The sequence continues at coordinate 4,079 of CAXQUZ010000475.1, forward strand.
TGAGCACCCCGTGGCGGTCGATGAGGATGTTGGCGGGCTTGATGTCGCGGTGGACCACGCCCGTGCGGTGGGCCACGGCCAGGGCCCCGCCGATGGTGATGCCCACCTCGGCCACCTCGCGGGGCGAGAGCACCCCCTGGGCCAGCACCCGGTCGCCCAGGTTGCCCCCCTCGGCGAGCTCCATGACGAGGAAGGTGGTCTCGCCGTCCTCGACGGCGTCGTGCACCATCAGCACGTTGGGGTGGGCCAGCCCCGCCTGGGCGTGGGCCTCGTTGAGGAAGCGGCGCCGGCTCTCGGCCGAGCGCGCGTACTGGGGGTGGAGGATCTTGATGGCCCGGCGCACCCCGATGCGGGTGTCTTCGGCCAGCAGCACGGTCGCCGTGCCGCCGGCGCCGAGCACCCGCTCGATGCGGTAGCGGCCGCCGTCCAGGCTGGTCGGCAGTTCAGGCTCGGCCACAGGACCTCCACCCGGGGCGCGGCGGGCCCGGCGCGTCCCGGCGTCGCCGGCCCGTGCTCCCGCTGCGGGGGCCCCACACTATCGCGGCGCCTCCGGGAGCGCGCCCAGGTCCACCCACACCGCCCGGTGGTCCGAGCCCGGGATCGGCACGGTGCCCGCCCCCACCACGGCGCTGCCCGCCGGCACCCACACCCCGTCGATGCGGCCGAGCGAGACCCCGAGGGGCAGCACGGGCCACGAGGGCGCGGGGCGCCAGCTGTGGGCCAGCACCCCGTCCACCAGCCCCGCTCCGCGCAGGCTGGCCAGGCCCGGCGCGACGGGCAGGCTGTTCAGATCGCCCAGCACCACCGCCGGGGCGCCCGCCGGCAGGGGCACCGGGGCCCCCTCCCCCACCCGGCCCTCGGCCAGGAGCCCGGCCACCTGTGCCAGCGAGGCGGCCGTGGCGCCCCCACAGCCCGGGACCGGAGGCGGAGAGTGGACCCCGAGAACACCGACCTCTGCGCCATTCCAGTCAACCCGCGCGAGCGCGCCGGGCATCGCGCAGGGCCCCGTGCCCCCCGGTCGCAGCAGGGTCGCCGCCCCGGCCACCCGCCCCGACAGGGCCAGGGCGACCCCCCGGGTGCCCGGGTGGGCGCGGTCGAGGAACAGCCCCAGGCCCCCGTCCACGAGGGTCTGGCGGTCGGCGTTGTCGCCCGTCCACTCGAGCAGCAGCAGCACGTCGGCGTCGAGGGCGAGCAGGGCCTCCGCCACCGCCACGGGCTCCGCCCCGCTGCCGTGGAGCAGGTTCGCGCTGGCGAGGCGCAGGGCGCCGGCGGGGGGACCGTCCGGGGCCACGGGCTGCTGGGCGCAGAGCCAGGCCAGCACCACCGCCCCCAGGGCCGCCGGCCAGCGCCAGCGCCCGCCGGCGCTCACGGGCCCCTCCGGAGCACGGCGGTCATGCAGCCCATGGCGCCCGCAGCGGCGAGGCAGGCCTGCATCGGGCTCTCGCGCACCACCACGCCCGCGTCCACGAAGGCCTGGCGGGTGGCGGGACAGCCTGCCGGCATCACGAGGCGCCGGGGCCCCAGCACGACCACGTTCATGCTGCGCCCCACCCGCAGCTCGGGCCCGGGCGCCAACCGCCGCAGCCGCACCCCCCGGGCCACGAGCGCCGCCACCGCCGCCGCCGGCACCCGCGCGGCGTCCACCACGGCGAGGTCGCGGTCGAGCGGCACCACCACCCCGAGCAGGTGCTGGACCCCGAGGGGCAGGGGCACCGGCACCACCGCCACCCCCTGGGCGGCCAGCAGCTGGGCCAGCCAACGCAGCCCCGCGGCGTTCGTGCGGCGGCCCGTGCCGACCATGACGGTCTGGGGGTCGAGCCAGAGCGCGTCGGCGCCCTCGAAGGTGGCCGCGCCCGTCGGCAGCCCGAGCAGGGGCACCCCGAGACCCGCGAGGGCCGCCTGGGCCAGCCGCGCCTCGCCCGCCCGGACCGGTGCGGCCGGCCGCCCGACCACACAGCCCCAGGGGGTCGAGAAGACCAGATCCCGCAGGAAGAGGAAGTTCGGGGGGGGCACCACCCCGGGCGCCAGCCGGTGCACCACGATGCCGGCGCCCGCGTAGAGGCGCGCGAGGGCGTCGAGCTCGGCGGCGATGGCCTGCCGGTCGGGCCGGGCGAGCATGTGCCAGGCCTCGGGATCGTCCACCTCGTCGAGGCTCTCGGGGGCCCGGGCCAGGGCCAGCTCGCGCACGGGGCTCCACTCGTCCGTCACCCCGACCCGCCGCCAGAGCCGGCCGGCGGCGACGTCTGCGGCGTGGTCGGCGCTGCGGGCAACGAAGCCCGGCCCCCCGTAGGTCGCCGGCAGCGGCGCCCCTGCGCCCGGGTCGGAACTGGTCATGGCCTCTGCACCCCGCGCTGTGTGGCGTTAGAACCCCGCCCTCTTGCGCCCGCACCGGCCGGCCCCTGGCCACCGCACGGGCGCCCGCGGCCCTGGAGCTCCCCATGTCCCCCTATCGCGAAGCCCGCGCCACCTGGTTCTGCGTCGACATCGAGTGCAACGGCCCCGTGCCCGGGCTCTACGCCATGGTCTCGCTGGGCGCCGTGGCCGTGCGGGCCGACGCCGACGGCCGGCTCCAGAAGGTCGCCAGCTTCTACCGAGAGCTCAAGCCCGAGGCGCCCCGCCACGACGCCCGGGCCGCCGCCGTGCACGGTCTCGATCAGCGCCGCCTCGCCGCCGAGGGCCTCAGCCGGGCCGACTTCTGCCGCGCGCTCACCGACTGGGTCGCGGCCTGGACGGCCCCGGGCACCGAGGCCTGCTTCGTGGGCCACAACGCCCCCTTCGACTGGTCCTTCGTCGCCTGGACCTTCGCCGAGCAGGAGCTGCCGAACCCCTTCGGCTACAAGGCCCTCTGCACGAAGGCCATGGCCACGGGGGTGCTCGGGGTGCACTGGCTCGACTCCAGCAAGGAGACGCTCTCGGCCCGGCTGCCCATCCGCGAAGAGGACAAGAGCCAGAAGCATCGTGCCGACTACGATGCCGACTACCAGGCCGACATCCTCATCGCCCTGCTCGAGCACCGCCCCTAGGCAGCTCGTCCTCGTCCGCCGTGGCGTCGTCGAGCGGGCGCCCGGCGGCGCCCCGGGACTCGTCGATGATGAGGTCGCGGATCTCGTCGAGGGTCAAGCCACGGCCACCGTCCGCGGGCTCCGACAAGAGCCGGTGGATCTCGTCGACATGCCCGTCGATGTCCCGGACGAGGCGGTTGGCGAAGAGATCGTCCGGGTCGAAGTCCTGGCGCAGCGCGCGGAACTTGGGCCAGCTCTCTTGCCCCCCCAGCGCAAAGGGGTGGAACCGCACCCACCACTCCTTGGCCCAGTGGGGGCGCCCCTTGAACTCCGGGCTGATGAAGCGGAGCTCAATCTCTTGCAGGAACCGGGTCGCAGCGTCCGCCCGCTTGGTCATCGCCGCCTCGATCTGGCAGATCAGGGGCGCGGCCCCGGCTTCCGCGCCGGCGGGGGGCGCGGCCTCGGGCTGGTCGAAGCCCAGCAGGGCGCTTCCGGGACGGATGAAGCGCAGGTGGACGCAGATGTTGACGGGGTAGCGGCCCTCGGCACGGTAGCGCGCGATGGTCTCGGCGTAGACCGCGAGGGCCTGGGCCGCCCGGGCCGCAGGCACGGCCCAGCCCGCGTCGCGGACCTTGTGGTAGGCGTAGAGGTAGTGGCCGGCGTCGGTGGGGCTCTGGAGGGTCTCTTCGCGGCTGAACATGCGCGACGAGAGCCACACGAGCATCCAGGCCGCCCGGGGCCGCACCCGGTCCACGAACCAGGCCACCGGGCTGCCGACGAGGAACTGGCCGACGTTCTGGATGAGCCAGCTGCGCATCCGGTCGCGCCAGTCGTAGCGCCGCAGGAAGGGCGGCGGGCTGGCCTCGTCCACCTCGTTCCACCGCAGCACCTGGACCCTGTCGATGCCGGGGAACCAGTAGATCTCGACCATGTCGTTGGCGGCCACGATGGCGTCGATCTGGGCCTGGGTCGCGACGTCGGCGTGGCGCAGGGCGTCACAGCGGTACTCCCACAGCCCGCTCTCGTGGCACTGGACGGTGAGCGAGACGATCACCCCGAGGGCCCCGAGACCGATCTGGGCGCCCCGCAGCGTCTCGAGCTCGGCCTCGTCGATGTGGCGGAGCTGGCCCTGGCCGTCGACGAGGGTGAGGGCCACGACGTCGTCCGAGAAGGTGGCGGCGCTCGTGTCATTGCCGTGGGCGCCCACCGAGAGCATGCCGCCCACCGTGATCTGCTTGAGGGCCGTGACGCTGCGCACCCGCCAGCCCTCGTCCCAGGCCCGCGCGATGAGGGTCTCGAGCAGCAGCCCGGGCTCGACGGTGATGCGCCGCCGGTCGACGTCCACCGCCAGCACATCCGACATCGCCGTCATGTCGAGCATCACGCCGCGGGTGGGGACCAGGCGAGACCAGGAGTGGCGGGTGCCGAAGCAGCGGATCCGCCAGGCCTCGTCGGGGTGGGCGGCGTTGTGGGCCCGCACCTCGTCGACGATCTCGCGGACCTCCCAGCGGTTGTTCGGCCGGCGGATGGCCGCGGGACGGGCGCGCTGGTTGCCGAGCCAGTTCTCCCAGGGGACGCCGTCCTCGTCGGGCTGGTCGCGCCCCAGCGCCACCCGGAGGCTGTCGCGCATGAGGCCGAAGAGGCTGCGCAGGTTGAGGGTGGCCAGGAGGGCCGCCATCACCGGCAGGGTGAACATGGTGGGCACGATGCCGCGCACGTGCTCGACCATCCAGACCTGCTCGCGCACCGCAAAGGAGCAGCTCGAGCGGACGGGCAGGCAGGAGACCATGCCCGGGCCGAAGCGGTCGGCCTGCTGGCGGTGGGCACTGGCGGTCTCGATCTCACCGAAGATGACGTGGTCATCAATGTCTGCGAGAAATGCGCCGGTCTCTCCGCCCGTGGGCAGGGGGGTGCCCGTGATGGCGAGGTACTCGCCGATGCCCACCGACAGGGGGGCGACCGTCTGGGTGCCGAAGGCGGCCGAGACCACCGACCAGCGCAGGTCGACGGCCACCTGGCCCGGGAAGGCCGCCCGGAGGCGGCGGTGGACGACGGCGATCACCTGCTCGGGGGGCAGGGACCCACCCTGGGGCGGCGCCGGCAGGGAGGCGAGCGCCGCACGGATCTCGCGGTGGAGCCGGCGGGGCGGAAAGCGGAGGGTCATGGGCGGGATCCGGGGGGGGCGGCCGCACGCGGCGCAGGGGCAGCAGGGGGCGGCGGCAGGGCCGGCGGCAGCCCGGGGAAGAGGAAGTCGTGGCAGGCCGCGGCGTCGAAGGCCTCGGGGAGGGGGGGCGCGGTGCCGAGCACCCGGCGCAGCATGGCGGCGTGGCCGTGGAGCCCGGTCGCGGCGC
>CAXQUZ010000476.1:0-6301 GCA_964226865.1 Myxococcota bacterium
CTACACGACGCTCTTCCGATCTTCCGCCCCTGACCCTGACCATGGTGGGGGCCGCCGTGTCGACCCACCAGCTGCCCCGCCGGCAGTGGCGGCCGCTCGACCAGCTCGGCCACCTGCCGCGCATGGCCGTGGCCGGCGAGGACGGGGCCTTCTGGCTCCACAACGGCTTCGACTGGGTCGGCATCTGCGCGGCCATCGACACCAACCGGCGCAACGAGGCCCGGGGCAGCAGCACCCGGGTCGGCGGCAGCACCATCCCCCAGCAGGTCGCGCGCAACGTGTTCCTCTGGCAGGGCCGCAGCTGGCTGCGCAAGGGCCTCGAGGCCTGGCTGACCCTCTGGCTGGTGCGGCTCGTGCCCCGGGAGCGCATCCTCGAGCTCTACCTCAACCTCGCCCAGACCGGCCCGGCCCAGTTCGGCATGGAGGCGGGCGCCAAGCGCGCCTTCGGCAAGCCCGCCGCGGATCTGGGGCCCAACCAGGCCGCCCGGCTCATCGCCGTGCTGCCGGCCCCCGCCCGCTGGTCGGTCCATGACGCCGACGTGCAGGGCAAGGCCCGCAAGATCCTCAACAACCGTGACCCCTGGCCCGGCGAGGAGCACTTCGCGGCGGTGGCCGCCGCCTATGGCGAGAAGAGCCCGGGGGCACTGGGCTGCGGCTGGCGCCAGCTCACACGCTGAGAACAGGCCGGAGAACGCCGCCCGGATACGCATTCCCAACAGGTCTGGCGCCCCGCTGCCGCACCGGGGGTGAACAGCGGGGGCTCCCCGCGAGACCCCCAGGCGCCCCCCGTCCCCCTCCCTCTGGCACCGGCCCCGGCCCCGCGAGACGCCATGTCTGTCGACACCCTCCGCTCCCTGCTCCTCGGCGCCACGGGGGTCGGCCTCTGCACCGCCGCCGCTGCCGGCCTCCCCGGTCCGGTGGCCCCCGCCGCCCCGGGCCCCGAGACCGTGCGCGACCGGGGCTTCCTCCTCCAGGCCGACGCCCGCCACGAGCCCGGCGCCCGCCGCGCCCTGCCGATGCCGCGCCCCCTGCCGCCGGTCGAGACGATGATCGTCGCCGACAGCGAGTTCTCGAAGAAGAAGGCCCGCAAGGCCTGGTTCCGCGAGCTCCACCGCACCGCCCCCGGCACGGACGAGGCCGCGGTCTTCGAGCGCGAGAACGGCCGCCAGCAGCTCCTCCGCCGCAACGCCGCCCGGGCCCCCGCCCCGCCGCCCCCGGCCTTCGCCGCCACCTGGCAGGAGCGGGGCTCCGACAACCAGGCGGGCCGCAGCCACAGCGCCAGCTTCTCGCCCGACGGCACCCACCTCTACATCGGCTCGGCCCTCGGCGGCGTCTGGCGGGGCCGTCCCGACGGCAGCGACTGGGAGCCCCTCGGAGACGGCCTCTACGGCGGCGCCCACCAGCTCATCGTCAGCCCCGGGGCCGCGCCGGGCGACCCCGACATCCTGCTCGCCGCCGCCCGCTGGTCTCAGCTCCATGTGAGCACGGACGACGGTGCCACCTGGGAGGTGCCGACGGGGCTGCCCGGGCTCTGGCAGATCGTGCGGCTCGCGCGCTCGACCGACGAAGATGCCGCCGTGTGGGCCATCATCGACAATGGCTACGGCGCCAGCCTCTCCCGCTCCCTCGACGGGGGCCAGACCTTCACCGAGCTGCGCGCGCTCGGGGCGCCCCCCGCGGGCCCCGGGGGCTGGGACGACGACCTCTGGGCGCCCCGGGACGGGGACGGCACGGTCTACCTCGTGGCCGACGGGGTGCTCGAGCGCAGCCACGACGGCGGCGAGAGCTGGGAGCGGGCCGCGGCGCCCGACCCGGAGGCCGCGGCCGCCGGCACCATCCAGCAGCTGCGCCTCGTGGGCAGCGAGGCCGGCGCCCCCACCCTCTACGCCGCCGTCACCACCGCGGCGGGCACGGCCCTGCACCGCTCCGACGACGCCGGCGACAGCTGGCAGACCGTCGACGAGGCCATGGACGACTTCTGGGGCGCCCTCGCGGCGAGCATGGTCGACGACCAGCTGGTGGTCTGGGGCGGGATCGAGGCCCACCGCAGCACCGACGGCGGCGCCAGCTCGGCCATCGTCAACGCCTGGGGCGAGTACTACGGCGACCCGGCCGGCCGGCTCCACGCCGACATCATGGGCCTCGACGCGGCACCGGATCCCGAGGCCCCCGACGACCCGGAGCGCGAGGTCTGGTTCGCCAACACCGACGGCGGCACCTACATCAGCCGCGACGGCCTCGCGACCGTCCAGAACCTGAGCCTCGAGGGGCTGCGCATCTCGCAGTACTACGACGTGCTCACCAGCGCGGCGAACCCCGCCCACGTCGCCGCCGGCGCCCAGGACCAGGGCTACCAGATCACCCAGGGCCTCGAGCAGGACGACGCCGTGCTCCAGTTCGCCCAGGTCTACTCCGGCGACTACGGCCACCTCACGAGCGGCGACGGCACCCACGAGACCGTGTTCAGCGTCTACCCGGGCTTCCTCCAGGTCCGCATCGGCGAAGACGACCCGCGCCTGGGCTACGGCGAGTTCCCCGCCGGGGCGACCATGGGCTGGCTGCCGATGGTGGTGGCCGACCCCCAGGATCCCGAGGCGGTCTTCCTCTGCGCCGACCAGCTCTACCGCTTCGAGAAGACCAGCCGCGGCATCTGGACCCCCGCGGTCTTCGGCACGGGCGACTTTGCCGAGAGCGAGGGCGAGCACCTCAGCGCCCTGGCCTTCGCGCCCACCGACCCCGACCGGGCCTACGGCGCCACCAACCGCGGCCGGCTCTTCACGAGCAGCGACGGCGCCGAGACCTGGACCCTCGCCAGCAGCGGGCTGCCCGCCGCCCACTACTTCTACGGCACGGCGCTGGTGGTCGATCCCCTCGACCCCGACCGGGCCTGGGCCGGGGGCGCTGGCTACGACAACCCGCCCGTGCTGCGCACCACCGACGGCGGCGCCACCTGGGAGGACTGGAGCGCCGGGCTGCCCGCCACCCTGGTCTACAGCCTCGTCCACACCCGCGACGGCTCGGGCATCGTCGTGGCCGGCACCGAGACCGGCGCCTGGGCCCGGGGGCCCGACGACGAGGCCTGGGTCGACATCACGGGCAGCGAGGCCCCGGTCACGATCTACTGGGGGGCCGAGGCCCTGGCCCACGAGAACACCGTGCGCTTCGCCACCTACGGCCGGGGCATCTGGGACTGGCAGCGCGACCCGCCCGACCACTGCTACCCGGTGGAGGACGCGGACGGCGACGGGGCGAGCTGCATCGACGACTGCGACGACGGCGACGCCGACCGCAGCCCCGGGGCCGAGGAGCGCTGCGGCGACGGCATCGACCAGGACTGCGACGGCGCGGACGCGGCCTGCCCGGACACGACCGACACCCCCGACGCAGACGCCAGCGACCCGGCCACGGGCACGCCGGGCGACAAGGACGGCGGCTGTGCGGTGGCCCCCCAGGATCCGCGCCGCGGCGGGGCCCTCGGGCTGCTCTCGGCGCTGGGACTGCTGGGTCTCGCCCGCCGTCGCCGGCTCAGCCCGGAGGCCTGAAGCGCGCCACGGCCGCCGCGACCAGCGGGTCGCCCTCCGCGGCCGCGGCCGCGAGCAGCCCCGCCCGGTCGGGCCCGTGGCGGCCCGCCGCCTCGACCACACAGAGCAGCCGGTCGCGGGCCGGGTCGTCGACCGTCCAGCGCCACTCCTCGCCGAGGTGGTGGATGCGCCGGGCGTCGGGCCGGGCCGGCGGCCGGGCCAGGGGGCGCCGGGGCGCGGGCTGGGCGGGCCGCTGGCGCACCAGGGCCTCGCCGGCCTCGACCGCCGCGAGGGTCGCGAGCACGGCCGCGAGGGGGGCGTCGGGCCCCGCGTCCTCGACCACGGCCGCCGCGAGCGCGGCCCGCAGGTGGGGGCGGGCGCCGTCGGGCAGCAGGGCCAGGGCCGCCCCGGAGGGGGCCGCCGCGCGGGCGACGCTGGCCCGGGCCACCTCGGCCCAGAACAGGTCGACGAGACCGGCCGCCACGGTCGGGTGGTCGGCCCAGGGCGAGACCAGCCGGTCGCGCAGCTGGAGCACGGGGGCCCAGGCCTGGGCGGCCGCCCCGTCGGCGGGAGGCGCCGCAGCAGAGACCGCCAAGACAACGTGGCCTAGGCAGTTTTCATCAAGATCGCCCGCCTGGCGGCAGAGGCGCTGGGCCGCGTCGAGGGGGATCTGGCCCGCCGGCCGCTGGAGCAGCCGCTCGGCCGTGCGGAACACGCACTCGTCGGCCGCCAGCCCGTCGCCGGCCACGTGGCAGATGGCGACGGCGTCGGCCAGGGCCCCCTGGCGCACGGCCCCCCCGGCCCGCCGCTGGAGGCAGGCGTCGCGGCTCGGGGCGGTGGCGCAGAGCGCCGGATCGGCCACCCCGCCGCGGAGCGCGGGCGCCGGCGGCAGCGAGAGGGCGAGGCCTTCGGGGGTCGGGGCGGCCACACCGGGGCTGCCGGCGCCGGGCGCGCGGCGGCCGAGGTGGGGGCGGCTGTCGGTGGCGGCACAGCGCGCGGCGGCGCTGCCCGGCGGCAGCTGGCGGCAGAGGGGCCCGAGGCGCCCGGGCAGGGCGTGGGCCAGCCGCTCGCCCAGGGCGAGCTGGACCACCGGATCGGCCACCCCCAGCACGCGGGCGGCGGCCCCCTCCGGGTCGTGCTCCCACTGGGCCACGAGGGCCGCCTCCTGGCAGTCGAGGCTGCGGCAGTCGGCAAAGGACCGCTCGCCGTCCCCCAGACCGGGCGTGCCGCAGGCGCCCAGGCTCATGAGGAGCCCGAGCGTGCCGAACCCCGCGATGGCCCAGACCGTGCGCATGGCCCCAGCGTAGACCGGCCGGGCCCCGGGACGCCCCGGGCGGATACAGGTCTTGCCTGCCCCTCACGAGCCCGAGCCCCCGGCCATGCGCCTCGCCCTCCTCTCGGACGTCCACCTCGTCGGCGATCCGGACGATCCCGCCGACCGGGCCCTCCAGGCCGCGCTGGTGGACTGGCTCGACGGCCTCCAGGTCGACCGGCTCTGCCTGCTCGGCGACCTCTTCCACCACTGGTGGGGCCGGCCCGGGGTGGTGCCCGCCGGGCTGGTGCCCGCCTGCGCGGCCCTGCTGCGGCTGCGCGGCCGGGGCATCGCGCTCACGGTGGTGCCGGGCAACCACGACTTCGCCCTGGGGCCCTTCTTCCGCGACCAGCTCGGCGCCGAGCTGCGCGGGCCCCACCGCCGCGAGGTCGACGGCCAGGTGGTCTTTCTCGCCCACGGCGACGAGGCCGATGCCAGCCCCGGCTACCGGGCGACCCGGGCCCTGCTGCGGGGCCCCGCGATGGCCGGGCTGATGCGGCTGCTCGGGCCCGTGCGCGGGGACGCCCTGCTCGCGCGCCTCGCCGGCAGCTCGCGCCACCGTCCCGCCGATCCCGTGGCCCTGCGCGCCGCCCAGCAGCGGGTCGCCGCCGCCCACATGGCCGACGGTGTCGACATCGTGGCCATGGGCCACATCCACGCTCCCGCCCTGCTGCCCCTCGCCGGCGGCACCATGGTCCACCTCGGCGGCTGGGGCGTCGACCGCACCTGGTGCCTCATCGAGGGGGGCGTGCCCCGCCTGCTCACCGGCCCCTGCCCGGAGCCCGCCCGTGCCCCCTGATCCCACCGGGTCCCCTGCGGCCCCTGCGTCCCCGCCCCCCTGGTGGGCCGGCGCGGTCGTCTACCAGCTCTACCTGCGCTCCTTCCAAGACAGCGACGGCGACGGCATCGGCGACCTCGACGGCGCCTGCCGCCGCCTCGACGCCCTCGCCGAGCTGGGGGTCGACACGGTCTGGCTCTCGCCCATCCACCCGAGCCCCGACCGCGACTTCGGCTACGACGTGGCCGACCACGACGCCGTCCACCCGCGCCTCGGCGGCATGCCCGCCTTCACCCGCTTCCTCGCGGCCGCCCGCGCCCGGGGGCTGCGGGTGCTGCTGGACGGGGTCTACAACCACAGCTCCGACCAGCACCCCTGGTTCCAAGACAGCCGCCAGGGCCCCCAGGCCGAGAAGCGCGACTGGTACCACTGGCACCGGGGCGCAGCGCCGCCGAACAACTGGGCCTCGACCTTCGGGGGGCCCGCCTGGTCGCGCGACCCGGTCTGTGGCGACTGGTACCTCCACAGCTTCGCCCCCGAGCAGCCCGACCTCAACTGGGCCCACCCGCCCGTGGCCGACGCCATCCTCGCCAGCATGGAGCGCTGGCTGGAGCGGGGGGTGGCCGGCTTCCGCCTCGACGTCTTCAACTGCTACCACAAGGCCCCCGGGCTGCCCGACAACCCGCTGCG
>CAXQUZ010000477.1:0-11084 GCA_964226865.1 Myxococcota bacterium
CAAGCACAAGACGGCATACGAGATAGCATGCGGTGACTGGAGTTCAGACGTGTGCTCTTCCGATCTCTCGGCGAGGGGAGCGGGCAGCAGCAGTGCCGGGCTCAGGCCGTGGGCCGACGCCTGGGTCGCGCCCCAGAGCTCGATGAGCTGGGCCCGCCGGCGGGCGGCGCGGCCGGCGACGGGCGGGATCTCGGCCGTGCTCGCCAGGGCCTCCTGGATCAGCCGCAGCCAGTGCTTGCCGCACTGGCGCACCATGCGCTCGGGCATGCGGCGGTTCTGGCCGAGGGCCCCGATGGTGGTCGGCTTGCGGCGGGCGAGGTCGAGCACGAGGGGGTTCGAGAGGATGTAGTGGGGCGGCCGGTTCTGGTCGCTCGCCCGGCCCTCCCGCCAGGCCATGAGGGCGTGGAGGACCCGCCGGGTGGGGGCGTCGAACTCGGCGGCGATGCGGAGGCTGCGCCAGTGGCGGTCGGGATCCTGGGGCGCGAGGGCCTCGGCCACCCGCTCGGCGCCCGCGGCCACGGCCCAGGCGCGGCGGGCGGGATCGCCGGCCAGGCGCGCCTCGAGAGCGGCGGCCAGCAGGGGCAGCACGGCGACGTCCATCGCGGCATAGGCGAGCTGGGCGGGCACGAGCGGCCGCTGGGACCAGTCCGAGAGCCCGCTCGACTTGTCGGGGGCCGTGCCCAGCAGCGCCGTGCAGAGGTGGTCGAGCCGGGCGGGGAAGCGCAGTCCCAGGACCCCGGCGAGCAGCTGGGTGTCGAGGAGCTCGGCCGGGGTCGCGCCCGTCGCGTGGTGGAGCAGCCGCACGTCCTGGGTGGCGCCGTGGGCGAGCCAGCGGCGGCCGTCGAGGGCGGGCCCGAGGGGGGCGAGGTCGACGGCCTTGGCGTCGACGACGTGGACCCGGTCGGGCGGGGCCCCGGAGGGCGTGGCCGCGGCGAGCTGGACCAGCTGGAGGTCGGGGCGGTAGCGCCGCTCGGTGTGGAACTCGGTGTCGACGACGACCGTCGGCGCGTCGGCCAAGGCGGAACAGACCGCGGCGAGGCCGGCGTCGGTGTCGACGAGGCTCACCGTCGGGGACGGGAGGGACGGGGCGTGGGGCACGGGCTCAGCCTGCGGTGCGAGATGCGGGCTGCCAATAGCCCGCCGCGGACGCCTCCCAGTCGCAGCGCACGGTCGTGTCGGCGCCCACCAGCTCGAGGGACAGCGCGGCCCGTCCCGTCGGTGCCCGCTCCAGCCGCCAGGCATGGCCCGCCGGGAGGGGCTCGGTCAGCTCGGCGAGCAGCATGGGGTGGGGACGGGCGGCCGTGCGGCTCGCGACAAAGCCCCGCACCGCGGCGATCACGAGGCTGGGCTCGCGGCACCACATCACCGCATGGGCCCCGTCCTGCACGCTCAGGGCGACCTGATCGGCGGCCCGCAGCGCGGCGATGGGGTCGAGCAGCAGGGGCTCGGGCACGGCGTCTTGGTCGGCGGGCGCGCGATCGAGCAGCTCGCCGGAGGGCCCGGGGGGCTGGGACCAGGGCCGCAGCGAGGGACGCAGCTCGGGGAACTGGGGCAGGGCCCAGGCCGGAGCGGCGTCGGGCAGGCGCAGCCAGCGGGTCAGCTCGTCGAGGCCGGCCGGCCAGAGCTGGACCTCCCAGGAGACCGGGGCGCCCGAGTCGGCGCGCTCGAGCACGTGGACGCTCAGTGCCGCGCCCGGCTCTCGAAAGGAGAGGTGCTCCATGTCGTCCCCTGCGATGTCTTCTGAGTTCCCGTGCGGCATCGTCCACCCGTGTCGGGCAGCTTAGCCACTGGTGGGGCCAGTGGATACCGCGAGGTGGTGGATGTGGACCTCTCCTGACCGCCGGGCTGCCCGGAAGGACGCGCCCGCCCGCCCGGTGCTGGGGGGGGCCTGGGCGCCGATCGGGGCCTTGGTGGCCGCGCTGGCGCTCGACCCAGCCGACCGCCTCGCCTGCCGCTCCCCGGATCCGGGCGACGCGATCGCCCTGGCGGCGGCGGGCCGGGTGCTGCTCTTTGCGGCGGCGGATCCGGCCTGCCACTGGGCGATCCTGGCGATCGCGGCCGCGGCCCGGCTCGGCGCCACGGGGGCCGAAGAGCTCGTGGGCTGCGGCCAGCCCGGCCGGCGCATCTGGCTCTACCACCAGGTGCGGCCGCTGCTGCCGGCCCCCAGCCGCGCCCACTGGGATCGCCGCGAGGGCTGGATCCGTGGCGGGCTGATCACCGCCACGCCAGAGGCCGCGGGCCGGTGGGAGCGCACGATCGCCCGGCAGGCCGGGGCCCTCGCGCGCCTTCCCGGGCCGGTCCGGGCGGCGCTGGTCCAGGCCCTCTTCGCCCGGCGGGTGGGCGGGCGCCCCCCGCTGCGGGCCCGCGCCGGGGTGCCCGCCGCGGCGCGCGGGGGGGGGGCGCCCGCGCCCGCCCTCGGCGGAGCGGCCGGCGCCCGGGTCGAGACGGAGGACGGGGGCCCGGTGGCGCTCGAGTGGTGGGGCCGGGCGGCGCCGGCGGGGCCCCGGGGAGCGGCGCTGCTGGCGGGCTGGCGGCCCCGGCGGCCCCCGCCCTGCCCGCCGGGCATGGTGCCCCGGCCCGCGCTGGCGCAGTGCCTCGCGAGCCCCGTCGCGGGCGCCCCGTGGGTCTACGCGCCCGCGTCCACGTGAGCGTCGAGCCAGCGGATGATGTCGCGGGACTCGAGCAGCGGACGGCCGTCGATGACCAGGCAGGGCACCTGGGTGCGGCCCGTCAGATCGTAGAGCTCCTGCTGGGCCTCGGGCTCGCGGCGGGTGTCGCGCTGGGGGATGTCGAGGCCGAGCTTCTGGATGTGGCGCTGGACCCGGTGGCAGAAGGGGCAGGCGTCGAACTTGTAGAGCACGAGCTCCGGGGCGGCCCCGGCGGCGGGCGCGTCTCCGGCAGCGGGCGCGTCTCGGGCGGCGGGTCGGGGGGAGGGCACCGGCCGGCGCGGGACCGGCGCCGGGCCGCGGAGGCGATCGAAGAGTCGCTTGAGCATGGTCACTCCAGGGCGGGGGCCACCGCGGCGTCCAGGGCGGGACAGGGGGCGATGTGGTCCGCTTGCCAGATCTGGATGCCGGGACCCCCGGCCGGGTCGCGCAGGGATCCCACCCGGCGCATGCCGGCGGGCGGGGCCGCCGGTGCCCCCCAGGCATCGGCCGGATCGGGCCGGAGCCACAGCTCCCCGGTCCCGCCCGGCACCCAAGACCAGTGGGGATCCCCCCGGACGGCGGCGAGGCGGGTCTGGTGGCCCCACCAGTTCAGGTCGCCGCGGGGATCGATGAGGGCGTCGCTGCCGGCGATGCGGCGGGCCGGGCAGGGGGCGAGGGCCGCCCAGAGGCGGGCGCGCAGGGCCCGGCGCGGATCGGGGCTCTGGACGGCCCGGGCCCAGCCGCGGCGGTCGAAGGAGGCCCCGGCCCCGGCCCGCAGGGGCACGGTGTGGCCGCTCTCGGCGGGGCCATGGCCCCCGGTCACCGGGGCGAGGGCACCGAGGTGGAGGTCGGCCGCGGTCGCGAGGCCGGTGGCGAGCACCGCACCGAGCACGAGCGGGCGGGCCCGGCGCGGCAGCCGGCTCCAGCCCCGGGCCGTGCCGAGGGCGAGCACCGGCAGCAGCCCCAGCAGGAAGCGGTCGTCGAGGGGGGGCACGACCAGTACGAGGAAGGCCAGCACGGGCAGCCCGGCGAGGGCCGCGAGGGCCACGGCCCCCCCCGCGCTGCGCCGGTCTCCGGTGGCGAGCCCCCAGCAGAGCACCGCAAGGGTCGCGAGGGCGTGGGCGGGACCGAGGGCCGTGCCCACCGTGCGGCCCAGGTAGAAGCCCAGCCGGTCCCAGAGCAGCCCGTCGGCCAGCCCCAGCTCGAGCATCACGACCGCCTGGCCGAGGGGCCCAGCAGCCGCCCGGGCCGCCTGGGTCGCCGTGAGCGCCACACCGGGCGGGGGCTGGAAGGTGGCGCCGCCCATGGCGCCGAGGCTGGGCAGCGCGAGGGCGTGGAGGGCGAGCCCGAGCCCCAGGCCCGCCGCCGCCAGTGCGCCCAGTGCCGTGCGCCCCCCCGGCGCGCGGGCGCGCACCAGGGCCGCCGCCGCGAGCACGGGCAGCCCCAGCGGCAGGGCGCTCCACTTCACGAGACAGGCGAGGCCGAAGACCAGGGCGGCGCCGAGCCCGGCCCGGGCCCCACGTCCCGCCACGAGCAGGGCCGCCGCCGTCCACACCAGGGCCACCATCGGCAGGTCGTAGTAGTGGCGGGCGGCCGCGCCGTGCAGCCCGGGGCTGAGCACCACCGCGAGGGCCGCCACCGCCCCGGCCTCCGGTCCCCAGCGGCGGGCCAGGGCCCCGGTCGCTGCCGCCAGCAGGGCGAGCCAGGCGAGGCCCGTGAGGCCCACCGCCACGACGCTGTGGTCGCTGAGCAGCGCCACCGGCAGGGTGAGGAGGTGGAGGCCGGGGGGGTAGAGGCCGTCGGCGGCCCGCAGCCAGGCGACCGGACCGCCGCTGGCCTGCTGGAGCCCGAGCAGGCTGTCGAGCCGGGCCATGTGCTCGATCCAGCCCGCGCCGCTGTCGCCGTAGACGGGCACGGGCTCCCGGACGACCCGGCTGGCCACCAGGGCCCCGGTCACCGCTGCGCCCGCTGCGAGGGCCGCGGACGCCCTCACCGGCGCCGCCAGGCGAGGCCCAGGCCGAGGGCCAGCAGGGGCCAGAGCCGCAGCACCACCCGCAGCCACGGCGCCTGGAGCGAGCGGGGCACGAGGTGCACCTCGCCGTCGGCCCCCACGGGCTGGGGGGGCCACTCCTGGACGTGGCGGTGGAGCGGGGCGAAGAGCGACCACGGGGGCAGCCCGGCGGGCGCCCGGGGGGCCACGGCCACGGCGACCGCTCCGTCCTCCGCCGGCACCACCACCCGGCGGGCCCCGGGCTGGCGCGCGCCGTCCACCACGGTGACCCCGGCCGCGATCCCGTCGAGGGGCCGCTGGCCGAGGCTGACCGTGGCCGTGGCCGCAGGACTGCGCCCGCGCTCCCACCGGCAGGCCGTCCACGTGGGCAGGAAGGAGGCCGCGTTGCGCTCGCTGGCCGGTGGGGCCCACCGCTCGACGTGGCGGCGGCCCCAGCCCGCCATGGCGAGGGGCTGGCCGCCGCAGTCGCGGGGGCGGCAGTCCGCCTCGGTGGCCGCGACCCAGAGCGGGCCTGGGGGCAGGCGGTCGAGGCAGGCCACCGTGCCTGGCGGGGCGGCGAGGCCGGGCTGTCCCCAGGGCGGCGGCATGACCCGGGTGGCGTCGCCCGCGGCGGCTGCGGCACGGGCCAGCGCCTGCTGGGCCCGGGGGCTGTCGAGGCGCTGCTCGAGGAGGGCGAGGCCCATCATGCCGAGCACGAGGGCGAGGCCGGGCCGGCGGGCACTGGCCCGGCCCAGGGCCAGCGCGAAGAAGGGCAGCAGCCCGAGGCTGGAGCGGGGCTCGACGGGGAGCTGGCGTCCGCTCACGAGGCCGAAGAGCGCCGCGCCTCCGGCCAGCAGCAGCAGCCCGAGCGCGAGGCCCCGGCGGCCCGCCCCCCGGCCCAGGCCGAGGAGCGCGAGCCCCAGGAGCACGGCGGGACCGGCATCCCAGGGATCGGCGATGCGCCCGGCCTCGTAGCCCCCGAGGTGGGCGCCGAAGAAGCGCTGGAGCACGGCCAGTCCCGCGGCCGGCGGGGAGAGCTGGGCCGTGTCGGCGTGGAGCACGAAGTCGCCGGCCCCGCCGCCCGCGAGCACGAGGGCCACGGCGAGGGGCGCCGGCAGCAGCAGGGTGGGCAGCCAGGCCCGCACCAGCCGCCCCCGGTGCCGGGCGAGCCGGGGGGCGCAGTCCACCGCCGCGATGCCCACCACCAGCGCGAACCAGAGGTCGTTGGCACAGCCGAAGAAGAGCCCGGCGCCGAGCCACAGGGGCCAGCGCCCCCGGTCCCGCCGTGCCCCCTCCAGCCCCGCCAGCACGAGGGCCCCACAGAGGGCGGAGATGGCGTAGTTGCCGGCATCTTGGGCATGGAATCCCAGCACGGGGTCGAGGGCCATGGCGAGGCCCGCGACCAGCCCGGCCGTGGGTCCGTGGGCCCGGCCCGTCGCCGCGACGACCAGCGCCGCCGCCACCGCTCCGGCGACGGCATGCAGCCGCCAGGCGAGGCGGAGCCCGGGCCCGAAGAGCCCCAGGGCCAGCTCGCGCAGGCCGTAGCTCAGCGGCAGGTGGCCCCAGAAGGGCTGGTCGGCGTCCCAGATGGGCCCGTAGGCGCCCCGGAGCGCGGCCCCGAGGCCCCCCCGGAGCCTGTGGAGCTCGTCCCCCGAGAGGTCGCGGGCGCCGGCGCCCCAGAGCCCCGCGCCCAAGGCCACGGCCCCGACCAGCGCCAGGACGGCTACTCCTCGCCGTTCGGACGCCACGCGCGCAGCCGCTCCAGGTGGTCGACCAGCACCTCGGGCAAGGGATCTTCGACGGTGGTGCCGTCGGGCAGCACGAGCGCCCGGGCGTGGAGCCAGAGCCGGCCTGGGAAGGCGGGCACCCGCCGGAAGCGCCGCGGCCGGTAGCGCTGGTCGCCGACGATGCTGTGGCCCAGGCCCTGGAGGTGGCGCCGGATCTGGTGCTTGCGGCCGGTGTCGATGCGCACGGAGAGCAGCGAGAAGCCGCCGAGCTGCTCGAGGGTGCGGTAGCGGGTGAGGGCGGGCAGGGGGCGGCCCCGCCGGGCGTCGGCCAGGGGGCGGCGGATGGTGCCCTTGCGGCGGGTCGCGCCGAAGACCAGCGCCAGGTAGACCTTCTCGGCCGCCGGGTCTTGGAGCATGGCCCCGATGCGGGCGCGGCCGGCGCCGGTGGGGGCGCAGAGCACGATGCCCGAGGCGTGGGCGTCGATGCGGTGGCCGGGACGGGCCGCCGGGTGGCCGGCCTCGGCGAGCCAGGCGAGCAGGTCGGGGGTGCCGTCGGCGTCGGCCGGATGCACCCGCCAGCCAGCGGGCTTGTGGACCGCGAAGATGCCGTCGTCGAGCGTCTTCAGGATGCGGGGGGTCTCAGTCTCGAACGGCATAGCGCCCGTCCTCCGAGGCCCAGTCGGCCTTGGGCCACACCGGGCCGCTGTCGAGCCACCGGGCCGGGTCTTCGAGCACCCGCACCATCGCCTCGATGCCCGAGCGGGCGTTCATGCCGTCCTCGATGCGCTCGTCGTAGGTGTAGCGCAGGGGCAGGATGGTCTTCACGACGGGCGCGCCGTTCTCGACGACCACCCGCTCCTCGAGCTGGCCCACCATCAAGAAGAGCGGGCAGTTCCCGAACTCGTAGAGGTGGTGGTAGCCGGGCGCCATGCGCAGGCTGCCGAGGTTCGCGATGAACATGCTCGTGAAGAGCGACTCGTCGCGCAGGAAGAAGGCGGGCAGCAGGTTGTAGTGGTCGAGGGCGGGCAGCAGCCGGGCCGCGAAGGAGAGCACCGGCCGGGGCAGCAGGTCGAAGAGCTTGTACTCCTTGTCGGTGGCGGTCTCCTTGCCCGAGCGCTCGACCGTGACGCTCTCGTTGATGCGCTGGCAGAGCTCGGCAAAGCTCTCGCCGTCGCGCATCTCGAGCTTGGGGGTCGCGAGCTTGGCCTTGCGGGCGGCCGCCGGGTCGCCCAGCACCTTGCGCTTCATCGAGAAGGTGACGAAGCGGCCGTTGCGCTGGTAGATGCGCTGGCCCGTGGGGAAGCGGTTCATGCGCGGGGTGCAGCCGAGCCCGACGGCGGCCGCCGCCACGACCGCGTGGGTGATGCCCGCCTCGTGCTCGCTCTTGGCCTGGGGCAGCCACGCCACGAGCGCCGTCGCGTCCACGGCGGCGTCGAAGTAGACGAGGGCGTCCTTCTTCGTGGGGCTCACGGCGAGCAGCATGCGCCGGAAGGTGGGGATGGGCACCCGCTTGCCGTCGGGGCGCGAGGTCTTGGCCTCGGCCGCCACCCATGCCAGCAGGACGAGTCCCGCCACGATCCAGCCCATGTGCCCTCCCGGGGTTGTGTCCCGGGCCGGGTATCCGGTCACCCGCCGCTGCGCGCGCTCTTCAGCCAGGCGGCCACCGCCGCGGGGCTGCGCAGGGTGGCATCGGAGGTGGGCTCGAGGCTGCCCTTGCGGGTGACGGGCCAGGTGGCCGGGTCGGTGCTGCAGTCGGTGGGCGCGAGGGCGACCCACCAGGCGATGCGGTCGCCGCCGAAGGCGTGCAGCAGGGGGATGTGGCGGTCGAAGCGCCCCACGTGGGCCGTGACGTGGTGCCACTGGGCCAGCTCGGTCGAGACGGGGGCGTCGCCGGCCATGCGATGCAGCAGCACACAGTCCTGGCACCAGGGCGCCGAGAACTCCAACAGCACGGGCTTCTTGTCGGCGAGGGAGGCGGTGCAGGCGGCCGTGAGGGCCGCGCTGAGCTCGGCGTCGCTGCGCTCGATCCAGTGGCCGTCCCCCGCGGCGTGGGCGGGCGTGCCGAGCAGGGCGGCGGCGAGGACGAGGAGGGCGGGCATGGGGGGCTCCGGGAGGCGGTCAGGGTGCGCGGCCGTCCAGGATGTCGCCGGGGTCCATGAGATCGACCGGTGCGCTGCGGCCATCGTAGAGGTGGCAGGCGACGCTGTGATCGGGACCGACGCGGTGGGCCGCGGGGACCTCCTGGCGACACCGGGCGTGGGCCAGGGGGCACCGGGTGTGGAAGCGGCAGCCGGCCGGAGGTTTCAGCGGGCTGGGCACGTCGCCCTGGAGCACGATGCGCTTGCGCTTGCGGCGGGGATCCGCCCGGGGCACGGCCGAGAGCAGGGCCTGGGTGTAGGGGTGGCGGGCCTCGCTGAAGATGCCCTTGCGGTCGGCGCTCTCGACAACCTGGCCGAGGTACATGATCACCACCCGGTCCGCGATGTGGCGGACGACGCTGAGGTCGTGGGTGATGAAGATGTAGGACAGGTCGAACTCGTCCTTGAGGTCGAGCAGCAGGTTGATGACCTGGGCCTGGACCGACACGTCGAGGGCGCTGACGGCCTCGTCGCAGACGATGAAGTCGGGGTTGAGGGCCACGGCCCGGGCGATGCCGATGCGCTGGCGCTGGCCGCCCGAGAACTCGTGGGGGTAGCGGCTGGTGTAGGAGGGCTGGAGCCCGACCTTGAGCAGCAGCTCCTTGGCCCGGGCCTCGCCGGCCTCCCAGCTGTCGACCAGCCCGTGCAGCATCAGCGGCCCGGCGATGATCTGGCCGATGGTCTGGCGCGGGTTGAGGCTGGAGTAGGGGTCCTGGAAGATGATCTGCATGTGGCGCCGGAGCTTCCGGAGCGCCTCGCCCTCGAGGGTCGCCACGTCCGTGCCCCGGAACTCGACGCTGCCGGCGTCCGGGTCGAGCAGCCGCAGGATGGTGCGGCCCGCCGTGGTCTTGCCACAGCCCGACTCGCCGACCATGGCCACGGTCTCGCCGGGCAGCAGGTCGAAGCTGATGCCGTCGACGGCCTTGACCGAGCCGGTCTGGCGGCGGAAGAAGCCCGAGAAGACGGGGAAGTGCTTCTTGAGCCCGCGGACCCGCAGGATGGGGGTGGTCTCGGCGCTCACAGCTGGCCTCCGGCCGCCAGGGTCGCCGACTCTTCGGCGCTGAGGGGGTGGTGGCACCAGACCTTGTGGCCGCCCCCGAGGTCTTGCATGGTGGGCAGGGCCTCACAGGCGGCCGTGGCCCGGGGGCAGCGGTCGCGGAAGCGGCAGCCGCTCGGGAACTTGTCGGGGCTCGGCACCATGCCGTCGATGGTGAAGAGGCGCGCCCCGGGCTGGGCCCGGTCGGGCACGCTCTGGAGCAGCCCGGCGGTGTAGGGGTGGGTGGGGCGGTCGAAGAGGTCGATGGCCGTAGCGGTCTCGGCCACCCGGCCCGCGTAGAGCACGACCACCCGGTCGCAGGTCTCGGCCACCACCCCGAGGTCGTGGGTGATGAGCATCACGCCCATGCCCGTCTCGGACTGCAGCTCGGCCAGCAGCTCGAGGATCTGGGCCTGGATGGTCACGTCGAGGGCCGTCGTGGGCTCGTCGGCGATGAGCAGCTTCGGCCGGCAGGACAGGGCCATGGCGATCATGACCCGCTGCTTCATGCCGCCCGACATCTGGTGGGGGTACTCGTCGATGCGCTGGTCGGGGGCGGGAATGCCGACCCGCTCGAGCATCTGGAGCGCGATGGCCCGGGCCTGCTCCTCGGTGACCTCCTGGTGGAGCAGGATGGCCTCCATGAGCTGGTCGCCCACGGTGTAGACCGGGTTGAGGCTGGTCATGGGCTCCTGGAAGATGACCGAGATGTCGTTGCCGCGCACCTTCCGGAGCTCGGGCATCGGCAGCCGGGCGAGGTCCTTGCCCTCGAAGCGGATCTCGCCGCCGACGATGCGGCCCGGGGGCTGGGGAATCAGCCGCAGGATCGACATGGCCGTGACCGACTTGCCGCAGCCCGACTCGCCGACGATGCCGACAGTTTCGCCCCGGGCGATGGTCAGGCTTACGTCCCTGACCGCCCAGACATCATGGGCCCGGCCCAGCAGCCCGTGGCGGGTGGGGAAGTTGCGGCCGAGATTTTCGGCCACGACCAGCGGCGCGGAGGTGTCAAGCTCGCTCATGTGACGGTCTCCCAGTGGAAGCAACGGGTCACGCGGCCCGGGGCCGGGTGCTCCGCCTTGGGGGGATTGGCGGTGCAGCGCTCGGTGGCGAAGGCGCAGCGGGGCGCGAAGCGGCAGCCGCTGGGCATCTGGCGCGGCGAGGGCACCGAGCCGGGGATCGCGGTGAGCCGCTCCGCGCCGCCCTCGGGGACGGAGGCGATCAGCGCGGCGGGGTAGGGGTGGCGCGGGCGCTCGAAAACCTCGGCCACAGGGCCTTCCTCGACCACCTCGCCGGCATACATCACCGTCACCCGGTCGGCGATCTCGGCCACCACGGCGAGGTCGTGGGTGACGAAGATCATACCCATGCCCGGGGTCTCGCGCTTGAGCTGCGCGAAGGTCTCCGGTCGCTCGTGGAAGACGCGGGCCGAGCCCACGATCAGGCTCGTCGTGGTTTCGTTGCCCGCGATGAGGAGCAAGCGGCAGAACATGAGCAGCTCGGCGTCGGTGAGGCGTCCGTCCTCCGTCTCGACGTGGACCAGAT
>CAXQUZ010000478.1:0-13406 GCA_964226865.1 Myxococcota bacterium
ATCTACACGTCTTAAGACACTCTTTCCCTCCCCGACGCTCTTCCGATCTGGACAGAGGGACAGAGGGACAGAGGGACAGAGGGACAGAGGGACAGAGCAAGGCCCCCCCTCCCGCCAGCACAGAGGGGCAGCGCCCCTGCGGCCCGTAGGCCGCCGGGGGGCAGCGCAGGACGGCCCCGCCGTCCTGCTTGCGCAGGGGGGCAGCGCCCCCCAAACCCTGCATCTTGACGCCTCTGCCGGCATCCGGTACTGCGCCCGCTCCCCGCCGGGCCTCCCCCCAAGCGCACGGATGCCGCTCTGAGCCCCCTCTCCGCCGCCGTCCCGCTTGCCTACCTGGCCGTGCTCGCCGTGCTGTCGGTCTATGGACTCCACCGGCTCTTCATCCTGTGGCTCTACCACCGCCACCGGAACCAGGCGCCCGTCGGCGGCCCCCTGCTGCGCTGCCCCACGGTGACCGTCCAGCTGCCCGTGTTCAACGAGGCCGCCGTCGTCGAGCGGCTCATCGACGCCGCCTGCCAGCTCGACTGGCCCCGGTCCTGCCTCGAGGTCCAGGTTCTCGACGACTCCACCGACGACACGGTCGCCCGCTCCCGGGCCGTGGCCGCCCGCTGGCGCGATCGCGGCGTCGACGTCACCGTGCTCCACCGCACCGACCGCACGGGCTTCAAGGCCGGCGCCCTCGCCGCGGGCACGGCCGTCGCCAAGGGTGACTTCCTCGCCGTCTTCGACGCCGACTTCGTGCCCGGGCCCGACTTCCTCCGCACGGTCATGCCCCACTTCGCCGACGCCGGCATCGGCATGGTCCAGGCCCGCTGGGGCCACATCAACGAGGCCTCCAACGTCCTCACCCGCCTCTCGAGCGTGCTGCTCGACGGCCACTTCGTGCTCGAACACACGGCCCGCCACCGCTCCGGGCGCTTCTTCAACTTCAACGGCACGGCCGGCGTCTGGCGCCGGGCCTGCATCGAGAGCGCCGGCGGCTGGCAGCACGACACCCTCACCGAAGACCTCGACCTGAGCTACCGGGCCCAGCTCGCCGGCTGGCGCTTCACCTTCCTCAAGGACCACGTCGTCCCCGCCGAGCTGCCCGCCACCATGCGGGCCTTCAAGACCCAGCAGCACCGCTGGGCCAAGGGCACCCTCCAGACCGCCCGCAAGCTGCTGCCGACCATCATGAAGAGCGACCTGCCCCTGCGGGTCAAGGCCGAGGCCCTCGTCCACCTGAGCAACAACCTCGCCTACCCGCTCGTCCTCGTCATGGCCCTGCTGCTGCCCCCGAGCGTCATCCTGCGCGGCCAGTCCGACATGCTCTCGCTGCTGCTGCTCGACCTGCCCGCCTTCCTGCTCGCCACCTGCTCGGTGGCCAGCTTCTACTTCGTGGCCGAGCGCGAGGCCTGGGGCGACGGCTGGGGCCGGGCCTGGCGCATCCCCTTCGTGATGAGCCTGGGCATCGGCATGGCCGTCAACCAGAGCCGCGCGGTGGTCGAGGGCATCTTCGGCTCGGACGTCACCTTCGTGCGCACCCCCAAGGACGGCTCCACCAACAGCCGCCCCGGTGCCGTGCCCGTCGCCTACCGCATCCCCCGGGGCTGGACCCCGGTCATCGAGCTCGCCCTCGCCGCCTACTATGCCGTAAGCATCGGCATTGTCATCAGCGAGGGCTGGTGGGCCAGCCTGCCCTTCCTCGTGGTCTTCGGCCTGGGCTTCGCCTTCGTCGGGCTCTCCTCGCTGCTCGACGGCCGCCTGGGCGCCCGGGCCCGCCTTGCCTCCTGAGCGGCGCCGGGCCCTCGGCATCGCCCTGGGCCTCGGGGTGGGGCTGCTCGCGGCCCACACCCTCTGGGTCGTGGCCTGGCAGGGCGACGACGCCTTCATCACCCACCGCACGGCCGCCAACCTGCTCACAGGCCACGGCCTGCGCTGGAACCCCGCCGAGCGGGTCCAGGCCTTCACCCACCCCCTGTGGCTCGGGGTCAGCGTGCTGGGCCACCTGCTCACGGGCGAGGCCTACCTGAGCGTGCTGGCGCTCTCGGCCCTGCTCGTGCTCGGGGCCCTCGGCCTCGTGATCCGCGCGGCCCCCCGCCCGGCCACGGGCCTCGCCCTCGCGGCGCTGCTCAGCAGCTCGGCGGCGGTGGTGGACTGGGGGGTCTCCGGTCTCGAGAACCCTTTGTTCTACGCCATCCTGGGGCTCATCCCCACCGTGATGGACGGCCCCTGGGACCGCCGCCGGGCCGCCCAGGCCGGCCTGCTGGTCTCGGCCCTCTTCCTGACCCGTCCCGACGCCCCCCTCGTGCTCGCGCCCCTCGTGCTGTGGCGCCTCTGGGCGGTCCGGCGCACGGGGTCGGCCCGCGCCCCCCTCCTCCTCGGGCTGGCCCTCGGCGCCCTGCCGCTGGTGGCCTGGGAGCTGTTCAGCCTCGGCTACTACGGCAGCCCCGTGCCCAACACCGCCTGGGCCAAGCTCAACGTCGCCATCCCGCGCCTCGCCCTCGCCCGCCAGGGCCTCGTCTACCTGGGCGACGCCGCCCTCCGGGATCCCCGCAGCCTGCTGCTGCCCCTCGCGGCGGCGGGCCTCGTGCTGCGCCGGGGCAGCGCCGACGACAAGGCCCTGCTGGCAGGGCTCGTCCTCTACCTGCTCTACGTGCTGCGCATCGGCGGCGACTTCATGGCGCTGCGCTTCGTCGCGGCCCCCACCGTGCTCGCGGCTCTGCTCGTCGCCCGCACGGCCCCGCGGCTGCCGCCCGCTGCCCTCGCCGCCGGCGTGGTGGTGCTGGGGCTGGCCCTGCCCGGCGGACGCTGGGGCGCCCAGCCCGACGCCGGGGTCGGCCTCGACATCTCCGAGATTGTCGACAGCACGGGCATTGCCGACGAGCGGGCCTGGTACGATCCCGAGACGGGCCTCGCCCGGATCTGGCCCCAGCGCGCCGCCCTCGCCGCCGCCGGGCTGCCCCTGCCGCCCCACGTCGGGGCCCGCGCCGGCGCCGAAGACCGCCGCCTCGGCCGGCCCCATGCGGTGCGCAAGGACGTCGGCTACTACGGCTACTTCGCCGGGCCCGGGGTCCACGTGGTCGACCTCTGGGCCCTGGCCGACCCCTTCCTCGCCCGCGTCCCCTTCACCCCGGGCGCCGGCTGGCGCATAGGCCACTACGGCCGCACCCCGCCGCCCGCCTACTTCGCCAGCCTCGAGCAGGGGCGGGCCGCCTTCGGTGACCCCGCCCTCGACGCCGCCTGGGACGACCTGCGCCTCGTGGTCGCCGCCCCCCTGGACGCCCCCGGCCGCCTCGGGGCCATCTGGCGGCTGAACACCGGGGCCCACGCCGCCGCCTTCGCGACGCTGGCCTCCGGCGAGGACGCCCGCCCCGTGCGCTGAGCCGGCGCGACCCCCGCCGGCCCGGGACTCAGCGCTCTCCGATCAACAGGGCCCGGGCCCGCCCCGGCTCCAGCGCTGGCAGGTCGAGGCCCTCGATGTCGACCGCGCCCACCACCACGAGCCGGCCCCCGCCCTCGGCCACCTCGATCCAGAGGGGCGGCGCGTCGCCCGGAGGGGCCGCGCTGCCTGCGGCGGCCACCAACAGCCCGGAGCTCCCGGTGCTGATCTGGGTGGGCGTGGCGAGCTCGGCCCCGCAGCGCAGGCTCTGGCCCGGGGCCAGCCCCCCGGCGCTGCGGCCCGGGTGGTCCGGCGTGGCCACCACCGTCCAGGCCTCGCCGTCGGGGGCCACCGTGCCCGTGTCGAAGGCCAGGGCGTAGCGGGCCGCGAGGCCGCGGTCTGGCCAGGAACACCAGGCCGAGACCCGGTCTGGCGCCACCGCACAGCCCGCGGGCGCCCCGAGCTGGTCCACCGCCTCGGCCCGCGCCGCGCCCAGGCAGAGCCCGTCGATGCAGCCCGCGCCCGGCGCCACGGTCTCGGGCCCCGTGGCCGGCCCCCCACAGGGCGGCCCCAGCCAGTCCCCGAGCGCGGCGCTCTGCCCCTCGAGGGCCGCCGAGCCGACGCAGTCCCCGAGACAGGGCGGGACCGCCCCACATCCGCTCAGCACCAGCCCCCAGAGCATCCCCCGCCCGCGCATGGAACCTCCCCCCGTCGACGGCCACCGCTCGCTGTGGGAGTCTCCCACATCCCCCGGTCGCGAGCTGCCCCTGCGCCCCCCTGCCCCCTGCCTGGCCCTCGCTCCGCTGCTGCTCTGCGGCTGTGGACAGGGCGCCCAGTGGCTGCTCACGGGCAGCCGGGCCAGCGACGAGGGCACGGTCTTCGTCACGGCCACGGCGCCCCCGCTCGATCCGGACGCGGCCCTCGACCAGCTGCTCGCGGCGCGCCCCGCCGGTGCCTGGACCGCCTCGGCCGTCATCGCGGCCCGCCTCGACTTCCCGCCGACACTGGCCGCCGGTCCGGCGCGCCTTCTCATCGACAGCTGGCAGCTCGAGACCGTCGACCACGCCACCGAGACCGTCTCGGGCACCCGCCTCGGCGCCGAGGTGCTCTTCGACGTGGTGCGCCGCGACACGGGCCTCGACCTGCGCCACCTCGAGACCCGCACCGACTGGGACTGGCCGATCGACGGGTCTGGCGACAGCACCAACATGGCCCTGCTGACGGTCCTGTTCGTGGCGGTGCCGCCGTCGCTGCGCTGCGTGCCCGCCGGCCCCCGAGACTGGGTCTGTGGCGAGCCCGAGGGCCGCCTGCGCTTTGCGGGAGACACCCCGTGAACACACTATCCATGGCCATTCTCGCAGCCATGCCCCGCGTGTCTGCCGCGCCGGTGATGCCCGCCGCCCGCAACGCCGACCTGCGCGCCCAGCTCGAGGCCGACCCCCAGCGCAGCCTGCCCACGACCGGGCGCATCGTGGGCACGGCCGAGGCCCGCAGCTTCACCCGCGGCAACGGCAGCGCCCAGCCCGGTGCCTACCACAGCGGCCTCCAGATCGACGCGCTCCTCGAGGTCGACGCCCACCCGCGCCTCGTGGCCAACCTGCGGGCCCGCTACCTCAGCCCCTCCTACAGCGCCGGCATGACCGCGCCCGTCGGCCTCCAGCTCTGGCCGGCCCTCACCGCCGAGCTCGGGGCCCCCGGCCAGGCCCGGCTGCGGGGCGGCGACCAGGGGCTCTCGACCGTGGGCGCCGGTCTCTACGTGCAAGACCAGGAGGGCCTCGGCGCCGGCCTCGAGAGCCGGCTCGGCCCCGTCCACACCCAGCTGCTCTGGACGGGCACGGGGCTCTTCAACCTCAAGGGCGACTGGCGCTCGGCCGCGGTCGACCTCTGGGACGGGGCCATCGGCGCCACCGCCGGCAGCATCGGCGCCGGCCTGAACCCCCTCGACGAGCCCTTTCTGACGGTCTTCTCCGCCCGGTGGCTCACCCCCTGGCTCCAGCCCCAGGCCGAGCTGGGCCAGTGGGCCGGGCGCCGCTCCGGCATGGTCGGCCTGGCCCTCGCCCTGCCCGAGGACCGGGCGGACGCCCCTGCGCGCCTCGCCGGCGGCCTGCGGCTCCAGGCCCGGGCCTATGCCCCCGACCAGCGCCGCACCGAGACCTTTCCCATCGCCCACGACACCCACAACCTGCTCCAAGAGCAGCGCGACTTCGTGCGCATGGACAACCTGCTGGCCCTGGGCGACGGGGTGCGCCTCGCCGCCGCCCGGGCCTGGGCCCGCCTCAGCCCGTGGCGGGGCCTGTTCCTGCGCGGCGACCTCGAGTGGGTCGAGGCCGACTGGGCACCGATCGCCACGAGCGCCTACGGCACCCCCACCACGGCGACGAGCTGGAGCCTGCCGCCGCCGACCCGCTTCGTCTTCTACCGGGCCGACCTCGGCGGCTGCTTCTCGCCCCCCGACAACCTCTGCGCGCTGCTCGTGGCCCAGAACCGCAGCAGCACGGCCCCCGAGCTCGCCAGCGAGCCGGCCCTCGACAACGACACCCTCATCGTCGACCGCCGCACCCTCGGCGTCGAGTTCCTCGCCCGCTTCTGAGCGCCGGGGCGCTAGCCCGCCTTGAGCCCGTCGAGCTCGGCCTCGAGGGTCTCGATCTCCTTCATGGCGTCGCCGTACTCGCGCAGGCGCCCGTTGCGCTGGAGGGCGACGGCCGCCTCGTACTTCTTCTGGATCTGCGCCTCGAGCTTCTTCTGGCGGGCGGCAGCGGGATCGCGTCGAAACCACGACAGCATGGGCCTTCTCCGGGGGTGGGGTCTGACTGTGTCCAAACTGTTGTCAGACCTACCCCAGCGAGGGCCGCCGTCGAGCTCAGCCTGCGGCCGCCCGGCGGGCGAGGCCGGCGCAGTGGTCGGCGCTCAGGCCCGCGAGCAGGGCGGCGGGCGGCGGCTCGGGGGCCACGAGGCAGCGGGCGCGCCAGGCCAGCAGCGGCAGGGCACCGGCCGCCGCGGTGGCCTCGGCGACCAGGGAGGGCGCGCTGGGCAGCCCCAGCCGCACGGCGCCTTCGGCGAGCACCAGCCGCAGCCGCGCGCGCTCGGCCGGCGAGAGCCCCGCCAGCAGGGCCGCGGTGCGCCGGCGCGCCCGGTCCCAGGATCCCCGGTCGCCGAGGCAGGCCGCCGCCCGCGACCACATCGCGAGGGCCAGCCCGTCGGCCGCGTCGCCCGCCCGGGCCTTGGCCACGAGGGGCATGAGGCGGTCGAGGGCCGCCGCCGCTGCCGCCCGGGCGCCGGGGCGGTCGTCCAGATCGGCGTTCGCGCGCAGGGCGTGGGCCCGCCGGCGGGCGGTGTCGGCGCTGGCGGCCCGGGCGAGGGCCGAGGCGTCGGCGAGGGTGCGGCGGGCGGCCTGGGGGTCGCCGAGATCCAGCAGGATCTGGCCCAGGGTGCAGAGGGCCTCGGCCTCGAGGGGGGTGTCGCCCACGGCCTCGGCGAGCTCGGCCGCCCGGCGGGCCGTGGCGAGGGCCTGGCCCATCCGCCCCTCGGCGAGGGCCTGCTCGGCGTCGTCGCGCAGCCCGGCGAGGCTGGCCCCGGGCACGGTGGGGTCGTCGAGGGAGGAGGAGCGGGCCGCGGCGATGCGGGCCCGCAGCAGGGCCGGCTCGGGCACGAAGGCCAGGGCCGCCTCGGCGAAGAAGTCGGCGGCGAGGTCCCAGCGCTCGTCCACCTCGCGCACGAGGCCCCGCTGGGCCAGCCGCACCAGGGTCGGCCCCGAGGGGGTGCCCACCACCACGTCGAGCACCCGCTCGGCCGTGGGGCGCCCCTGGAGCGAGAGCACCCCGAGCAGCTCCTGGGACACAGCGTCGAGGCCCGCGAGAAAGTCGTGCACCCGCTCGGGCGGCGCGACGGCCTCGGGCAGCTCGAGCCGCTCGTCCCGGAGGTGGTGGGCGAGCACGGGCACGAGCAGCCCGGGCAGCCCTCCCGTGAGGCGGTGGAGCCGGGCGGCCACCTTGGCGGGCTCGCGGGTCTTGGGGGCGAGGCCCACCACGGTGCGCCGGATGTCGGCGACGCCGAGGGGCATCAGGGCCACCTCGCGGCGGATGACGCCCGGCGGCGGGTCGAGGGCCAGCCGCGAGACCACGAGGCCCCCGCCCGGCGCGCGCAGCACGGCCTCGGCCATGGGCACGTCTTCGGCGCGGTTCAGCAACATCACGGGAATGCCCCGTCGATCGGCATTCCGGCGAATCAGGCTCGCCAGCCAGCCCTTGCCCGCCCCGAGGGGGCCCCGGGGCACCAGCAGCACGGGGTGGCCCGCGTCGGCGAGGTCGAGCACCTCGGCGGCGGCGGCCACGGCCTGCTGGCGGCCGGCGATGACCACGCCGCTGTCGCGCTGGGCGGCCAGCTCGCGGGCGACCGACCCGGCGTCCGGGTAGCGGTCGCCCGGGGCGGCGCTCATCAGCCGCATGACGATGGCCTCGAGCTGCTCGGGCACGGCCGGGTCGATGCGGCTCGGCGCCGGCACCTCGGCCCGGTCGGCGTCGCTGATGCCCGAGAAGGGCCGCTGGAGGGTCAGGGTGAAGTAGAGGGTGGTGCCGAGGCCGAAGAGGTCGGCCCGGGTGTCGGCGCCAGCGGCGTTGCGCTGCTCGGGGGCGGCATAGGCCGGCGTGCCGACCAGCACACCCACGGCCTCCTGCTCGGTCTCGGCGAGGTCCCGCACCACACCGAAGTCGGTGAGCACGATGCGGTCGTCGTCGCCGATGAGCACGTTGCTCGGCTTGAGGTCGCGGTGGACCAGCCCCCGGGCATGCAGGAAGGCCAGGGCCTCGCAGAGGGCGACGCCGATGGCGCGGGTGCGGGTGTAGCGCTCGCCCGGGGGCCGCTGGTGGAGCTTCGGGGCGTAGACCCGCAGGTCGCTGCCCTCGATGTGTTCCATCACCAGGTAGGGACGCCCCTCGTGGAGGCCGTCGTCCAGCCAGCGCACGATGCCCGGGTGGGCCAGCTCCGAGAGCACCCGGCACTCGCGCCGGAAGCGCCGCACCAGGGCCGGGTGGTCGTCGTGCAGCCACTTGAGGGCCGCCGGGCGGCCGTCCTCGCCCCGGCACAGGTAGACCGTGGCGATGGCCCCCCGGCCGAGCAGGCGCTCGGGCACCCAGGCGCCGATGCGGGCGGGAAAGGGCGACGACGGAGAGGGCGGCGACACGGCGCGTCCAGGACCAGGGAAGAAGAGGGGGCGAGACCGGCGACCGGGACACCCCGAACAGCATAGGCCGCCGGGTCGCGCGGGCGAAAGGCCCGGGCGGCTCAGCGCAGGGGCGCGGCCCGGAAGGTGCCCGAGGCGACGGCGGGGCCGTCGGTGGTGAAGCTGAAGCAGCCGGCCAGCGCACCGTCCTCGACGGGCAGCAGGGTGAGGCTGCCGCCCCCGTCCTTGCTCGCGTGGCTGTCGCTGCCCAGGTAGATCAGGCCGAAGCCCTCGGTGCCGCCGAGATCGACCGTGGCGCCGGCGCCCTCGGGGTCGTCCACGCTGTTGGCGACCAGGGTGAGGCGGTGGCCGTCGGCGGTGCCCGTCGTGACCTGGACCCCGCTGCCCGTGTCGGCCCAGGCGACCTCGGTCCACGACACGGCGGCCCCGTCCACGGTCGCCGCGGCCGTGCCCGCGGCCAGCTCGACGGTGCAGGTCGCGGCGGCCGCGCCCGTGTCGTCCTTGTCGCCACCACAGCCGCCCAGGGCGAGCAGCGCGAGCAGGGGGGCCACAGCACGGGAGCAGGGGCGGGGAACAGCCGACATCGAAGCACCCGGGGGCGAGAGAGGCGGGCGCATATCGCGCCAGCATGGGGCGGCCACTGTTCCCCGCCGGCCTCCTGGCGGCCGGTCCCGGGTCGCGCGGCCGGGGAGGCAAGCGCCGCGGACGGGGCTACAGTGGCCCGCATGTTGTTGTTGCTGCTCGCGCTGGCCTGCACCGGGTCCGGCCCCGCCAAGCCCGCCACCGAGACCGGCCGCCCCGTCGCCGACACCGACGGCGGCCCCGGGGGCGGCAGCACGGGCGACGAGGACGATCCCACGGGCATCACCGAGCACGGCATCGTCACCTGCGCCGACCCCGAGGCCCGCGCCAGCCGCGGCCCGATGGTCGCGCCCGCCCTCGGCGAGGCCTGGGCCGCCCAGCGTCCCGCCAGCCTGGGCCCCGACGAGGATCCCCGCCCTGCCGGTGGTCTCGTGGTGGCCGACCTCGACGGTGACGGCCGCCTCGACGTGTTCCTGCCCAACTTCGGCCCCTGCATGCTGTTCCTGGGCCAGCCCGACGGCACCCTCGCCGACGCCTCCCTGGACCGCATCCCCCACGCCGCCGACGACTGCATGGCCTGGGGAGCCAGCGCCGTCGACCACGACCAGGACGGCGACCTCGACCTCTTCCTCACCGGCGAGTCCAGCAGCGACGCCCTCTGGGAGAACGACGGCACGGGCCACTTCGTCGACATCACCGACCGGGCCGGCCTCGGCTCCGGCATCTGTGGCTCGCGCTCGGGAAGCTGGGGCGACATGGACGGCGACGGCGACCTCGACCTCTTCGTGGGCCGCCACCGGGTGGTCGAGACCGAGGGCGACCCCTGCACCGGCAGCGCCACCCGTCCCCCGCCGGGCAACCCGAACTCGCTCTACGAGAACCTCGGCGACGGGCGCTACCGCGACGTGAGCGACCGGCTCAGCGGTGCCGCGCTCACGGGCCACACCTTCATCGGCGGCTGGCAGGACGCCGACGACGACGGCGATCTCGACATCTACATCGTCAACGACTTCGGCTCCTGGGCCGAGCCCTCGAACCTCTGGTGGAACGACGGCAGCGGCCACTTCAGCCCCGCCGCCCTCGACGTGGGGGCCGAGCTGGCCATCTGCGGCATGGGGGTGGCCACGGGCGACCTCAACGCCGACGGCGTGCCCGACTTCGCCCTCTCCGACCTGGGCCGGCTCCACCTCCTCACCAGCCTGGGCGGCCCCTACTGGTACGACGGCGCCGCCGCCACGGGACTCGTGCCCGACCTGTCCCGCGAGCAGCGCGCCTCCTGGGGCATCGCCCTCGCCGACATGAACAACGACACCCTGCTCGACGTGGTCGCCACCTACGGCCCCACCGAGGACGCCATCGAGCACCGCGAGCCCGGCGACCCCACCCTCGCCCAGCCCGACGCCCTCTTCGTCCAAGACATCAGCGGCCGCTTCGGCGACGAGGCGCCCGCCTGGGGCATCGACCAGACCATCTGGGGCCGCGGCCTCGTGGTGGCCGACCTCGACGGCAACGGCTGGCTCGATCTCGTGCGCCGGGACTTCCGCCAGGGGGTGGCCCGCATCGACCTCGCCCGCTGCGGCAGCGCCGCCTGGCTGGCCGTGTCGCTCGACGGCACCAACCAGGGCTTCGGCGCCCGGGTCGAGGTCGACGTGGGCAGCACCACCCTCACCCGCTGGCACAACCCGACCAGCACCAGCCTCGGCTCGTCGGGCCCCACCGGGGTCCACTTCGGCCTCGGCCCCCACGACACGGTCGACGAGCTGCGGGTCATCTGGGCCGACGGCCGGCTCAGCCGCCACCGGGAGATCTCGGCCCGCCAGCGGGTGACCGTGCACCAGCCCGGCGCCGACTGAGCCCGCGCCCGGGGCGGCCGCCTGGGGCCGACCTCAGAACTCGGCCTGGCCCGTCGCCCGGGGGTAGGGGATGACCTCGCGGATGTTGTCGACGCCCGTGGCGTAGAGCACGGCGCGCTCGAAGCCCAGGCCGAAGCCGGCGTGGGGCACGGTGCCGTAGCGACGGAGGTCGCGGTACCACCAGTAGTGGTCCTTGGGCAGCCCCATCTCGTCGATGCGGGCGTCGAGCACGTCGAGGCGCTCCTCGCGCTGGGAGCCCCCGATGAGCTCGCCGATGCCCGGCGCCAGCACGTCCATCGCGGCCACCGTGCGCCCGTCGTCGTTCTGGCGCATGTAGAAGGCCTTGATGTCGCGGGGGTAGTTGACCACCGCCACGGGCCCGCCCACCACCTTCTCGGTGAGGTAGCGCTCGTGCTCGCTCTGGAGGTCGATGCCCCAGCGCACCGGGAACTCGAACTTGGCCTTGGAGCGCTCGAGGATCCGCACGGCCTCGGTGTAGTCCATGCGGGCGAAGTCGCTCGTGACCAGGCCCTCGAGGCGGTCGACGACGGTCTTGTCGACGAACTTGCGGAAGAAGCCCAGGTCGTCCTGGCGCTCATCGAGAACGGCCTTGAACAGGTACTTCAGGAAAGCTTCGGCCAGGGCCACGTCGTCGTCGAGATCGGCGAAGGCCAGCTCGGGCTCGATCATCCAGAACTCGGCGAGGTGGCGCCGGGTGTGGGAGCGCTCGGCCCGGAAGGTGGGGCCGAAGGTGTAGACCTTGCTCAGGGCGAGGCAGTAGGCCTCGACGTTGAGCTGGCCCGACACGGTCAGGAAGGCTTCCTTGCCGAAGAAGTCCTGGGAGTGGTCGATCTCACCCTTGTCGGTGCGGGGCAGGTTGGCGAGGTCGAGGGTCGAGACCCGGAACATGTCGCCGGCGCCCTCGGCGTCGCTGGTGGTGACGACGGGGGTGTGGACCCAGTAGAAGCCCTGCTCCGAGAAGAAGCGGTGGGTGGCCTGGGCGAGGGTGTTGCGCACCCGGGTCACGGCGCCGATCAGGTTGGTCCGCGGCCGGAGGTGGGCGTGGGCGCGGAGGTGCTCCATGCTGTGGCGCTTGGGCGACATGGGGTAGCCCTCGGGATCGTCCACCAGACCGAGCACCTCGACGGCGGTGGCCTTGACCTCGACCGACTGGCCCTTGCCCTTGGAGGGGACGAGGGTGCCGTGGACGCGCACGGCGGCGCCCGAGGTGAGCCGCTGGACGTCGCGCTCGTAGTTCTCGAGGCTCGCGGGCGCGACGACCTGGATGGGGGCGAAGCCCGAGCCGTCGTGGACGGCGAGGAAGCTCAGACCGGCCTTCGAGTCGCGGCGGGTGCGGATCCAGCCCTGGACCACCACGTCGGTGTTCTCGGGCACATCACCGGCGAGCAGGGACGAGATGGCGTGCTGGTCGGGGTGGGCGAACATTGGGGGACCTCCGGGGCCGCCCACCTATGCGGTCGCGGCCGCCGCGGCACGATCTGCGCCCGCACCGGGGTCGGGGTCGGGGTCGGGGTCGGGCCCCCAAGAGCACCGGAGGCCCAGGACGCGGGGGAGCGCGCGCCCTGGGCCTCGTTGCGGCGATGATCTGTCGAAGTGGACGCGCCCGGCAGGACCAGGCCACGGCTCCCGTCCGCCCCGACCCTATGCCCGGGCCCGGACGGGGGGACCTGACACCACCTGACGCCTGGCAGGCGGGCCCGTGCCCCCCATGCCCCACCCCGGGCGCCCTTGCCCCGCCCGGGCCCCCCCTGGATGCACCGCGACCGCCCCGGGGCAGTTGACGGGCCACCATGCAGGGAATTACCGACTGGCCGCAGAAGTCGTGCAGCGGACGCACCGCCCCGGGGGGCGCTCTCGCTCCGTGCCGGGCGCCGTGCTCCCGGTGCCCCGGTCGGCAGCCGCCCCCCCACTGCCGGCCGGTTCCGGCCGCTGCCTCCCCCCACCTCCCCCCCGGCCCGAGGCGCTGTGACCCCGACCCTGCTCGCCCTGGTGGCGGTGGCGGCCGGTGGGCCCGCCCCGCTCACGACCGACCCCCGGCGCCTCGAGCAGCGCTGGTGGACGATCGACGAGGGTCTGCCCCAGAACAGCGTCAACGCGATGGTTCTCGACAACGAGAACAACCTGTGGCTGGCGACCTTCGGCGGCCTGGCCCGCTTCGATGGCACCCGCTTCACCATCTTCGACCTCGCCAGCCCGGTGGGCCTGCCCACCAACCGCCTCACCTCCCTCGCCCTGGCCCCCGACGGCGGGCTGCTGGTGGGCACCCAGTCCGACGGGCTCCACCACTTCGACGGCACCCAGGTCACCCGGGTGCCCATCGACGACCGGGTCGACCGGGCCAACGTCGAAGACCTGTGGGTCGAGGGCGACCAGATCTGGGCCGCCACCTCGGCCGGCCTCGTCGACGTGG
>CAXQUZ010000479.1:0-8633 GCA_964226865.1 Myxococcota bacterium
GATCTACACGTCTTAAGACACTCTTTCCCTACACGACGCTCTTCCGATCTCTCGCCCAGGTCCAGCACGGCCGGCCGGTCGGCGGCGCCTTCATGGGCCTCGGCGTGAGCGAGGCGGCCCGCACGGCGACGGCCCTGCTGCGGGACGGGCTCCGCGAGAACACCCTCGACAAGGCCACCCTCGACAAGATCCGGGCGCGGGGCTTCCGGTGGCTGGCGGTCCACCGGCGCCACATCTCGCTGCCGGCGGCCTCGCTGGCCCGCCTGCGCTGCGCGGGCCGGGTGGTGGTGTCTGGGGACGACGCGCTGGTGGTGGATCTGGAGGCCCCGCCCGCGGCCGCCTGCCCGGCCCCCCCGCATTGACAGCCCATCCCGGGCGCACTACGCGCAGGCGTCGAAGTGCCGCGTGACGGCCCCACACCGCCCCCTCGCCCGCCCCGCGGACGACCCGGGGCGCCGGCGGGGCGCGCGGCCCGGCCCGCCCGGCCCCCCGTCGCGGCGCGGCTGCTCCCAGATCCGACCCTTTCCTCGGGTGTCCAGCCATGCGAGTCGTCTGCGACAACTGCGGCGCTACCTACAAGATCCCGGACTCCAAGCTGAAGAAGGAGGTCAACAAGGCCACCTGTCGGAAGTGCAACCACCGGATGCTCATCCGGCGGCCGGATCTGGCGGGGCCCGACCGCAGCGAGCGGGCTGCGGCCCCGAGCGACGAGAAGACCCAGATCACCGACATCCCGGTCCAGGGCGCCGCGCCCCGGCCCGCCCCGGCGCCCGCCCCGCCCCGCGGCGGCTGGTCGCCCGAGCCCGAGGTGCCCGAAGAGCGGCCCACCGTCGCCTTCGACGGCCCGCCGCCGGCCTCCCCGGTGCGCGCCCACGCCCCCGCGCCGGCCCCCGTGCCCGCGCCGGCTCCGGCCCCCGCACCGGCCGCCCCCGTGGCCGCCGCCGCCGCCCCGGCCCACGACCCCTCCGGCGACCTGACCTGGGTCGTGGTCGGCGCCTTTGCCGCCATGATCGGCGCCCTGCTCCTCGCCATCGACGACGGCAGCAGCGCCGGCCTCCGGGCCGCGGGCCTCGTGCTCTCGCTCTGGGGCGCCCTGACCGCCCTCTTCGTGGTGGTCACCAGCAGCCGCGGCCGCCAGCCCGCCGCCCTGCTCATGTCGCTCGTGCTCGCCGTGCTCTTCGCTGCCACCGCGGCGGGCGGCTTCCACGTGGTCTACGGCACCAAGGCCCCGGCTCCCGCGCCCGAGCCCGTCGTGACCCGCGCGGCCCCGGCCCCCGACCCCGAGACCCAGGACCTCCTCGCCGAGGAAGAGCCCGAGCCGGAGCCCGAGCCCGAGCCAGAACCCGAGCCCGAGCCCGAGGCCAAGCCCGTGCGCCGGGCCGCGCCCGCCCCCGGTCCGGGCCGGGGCTCGGGCCGCGCCGTCGCCCGCGAGGCCCCGACCCCCGCGCCCGCGCCGGCCCCCCGCCGCCGCCCAAGCCGGCCGGTCCCCCCGTCCACCCCGACGTCATCCGCACCATCGTGACCTCCAACATGAAGGTCAAGCGCTGCTTCTACGACGAGAAGCAGGCCTCGGGCACCCTGCCCCGCCGGGTGAACATGGTCTTCACCATCCAGGCCACCGGCCGGGTGTCGACCGCCCGGGTGACGACGGCCGAGTACCGGGGCTCCGACTTCGACGCCTGCCTCAGCGCCGCCTTCCGCACCCTCCAGTTCCCCGGCTTCGACGGGGCGCCCTACGAGACCGGCTACCAGTTCGTGCTCTGAGCCGCGCCCCCGCCGCCGTGCCCGGCCCGCCCCCGCCCTGACCCGGCGGGGGTGCCTGCTTCAGCGTCCGGCTCCGCCCGACAGCGCGCCTGTCGCGCCCCTGACCGGGAATCGTCACCCGTCCGCCCAGCAGCGGCATTGCCGCGCCGTGGGGCCCGCCATACCGACCGCGCCCTCGCGTGTGGCGCTCCAGCCACACAGGACGCCCGGACCGAGCATGACGACGCCCCCTCCCGAGAAGATCCGCAACATCGCCATCATCGCGCACGTCGACCACGGAAAGACGACGCTGGTGGACCACATGCTCCGCCAGTCGGGCACCTTCCGGGACAACGAGGCCGTCGTCGACCGGGTCATGGACTCGATGGACCTCGAGCGTGAGCGCGGCATCACCATTCTCGCGAAGAACACCGCGGTCTGGTACGGCGACACCAAGATCAACATCGTCGACACCCCCGGACACGCCGACTTCGGCGGCGAGGTCGAGCGGGTGCTCAAGATGGTCGACGGCGCCCTGCTGCTCGTCGACGCCTCCGAGGGCCCCCTGCCCCAGACCCGCTTCGTGCTCGGCAAGGCCCTCGAGGCCGGCCTCGAGATCTTCGTCTGCATCAACAAGATCGACCGGCCCGACGCCCGCGCCAGCGAGGTGCTGGACGAGATCTACGACCTCTTCATCGACCTCGACGCCGACGAAGACAAGATCGAGTTCCCCGTCCTCTACGCCTGCGCCAAGGACGGCTGGTGCCACACCGAGAACAAGCTCGAGGACGGTGACCTCCGCCCCCTCTTCGACGCCATCGTCGAGACCATCCCCGCCCCCAAGGGCAAGACGGACGCCCCCGTCCAGATGCTCGTGACCCAGCTCGACTACGACAACTACGTCGGTCGTCTGGCCATCGGCCGCGTCTTCAACGGCACCATCGAGCGCGGCGCCGACCTGGCCCTCGTCGGTGAGGACGGCGAGCCCCGGAAGATCAAGGTCCAGCAGCTCTACGGCTACGAGGGCCTCAAGCGGGTCGAGGTCGACCGCGTCTCTGCCGGCGAGATCTGCGCCGTGGCCGGCATCGCCGACCTCGACATCGGCGACAGCCTCACCGACATCGAGACCCCCATGCCCCTGCCCCGGGTGCGCGTCGAGGAGCCCACCATCGGGGTCACCTTCGCCGCCAACACCAGCCCCCTTGCGGGCCAGGACGGCAAGTACATGACCGGTCGCCAGATCCGCGACCGCCTCGAGCGCGAGTGCCAGACCAACGTGGCCGTGCGCATCGACACCGACGGCCCCTCCGAGGGCGTGCGCCTCTTCGGCCGCGGTGAGCTCCAGATCGCCATCCTCGTCGAGCAGCTGCGCCGCGAGGGCTGGGAGTTCTGCGTCAGCAAGCCCGAGGTCGTCATCCGCGAGGAGGGCGAGCGCCAGCTCGAGCCCTTCGAGAGCGCCCAGCTCGACTTCCCCGAGGAGTTCATGGGCGTCATCTCCGAGAAGATGAACATGCGCAAGGGCCGCATGCAGGCCATGAAGATGTCCGGCAGCGGCCGGGTGCGGGTCGAGTACACCATCCCCAGCCGCGGCCTCATCGGCTTCCGCTCGGAGTACATGAACGACACCCGCGGCCAGGGCATCATCAACACCCTCTTCGCCGGCTGGGACGACTACCAGGGCTACATCCCCTTCCGGAAGAACGGCTCGCTCGTCTGCGACCGCAAGGGCCAGACCACCGCCTACGCCCTCTTCCACCTCCAGCCCCGCGGCAAGCTCTTCCTCGTCCCCGGCGAAGACGTCTACGAGGGCATGATCATCGGCGAGAACAGCCGCGAGAACGACATGAACGTCAACGCCTGCCGCGGCAAGCAGCTGACGAATGTGCGCTCCGCGGGCGCCGACGAGAAGCTCATCCTCGCCCCGCCCGTCCAGCTCACCCTCGAGAAGGCGATGGAGTTCATCGCCGAGGACGAGCTCATCGAGGTGACCCCGAGCCACATCCGCCTGCGCAAGAAGGTGCTCGCCTCCAACATGCGCTCGGTCGTGCGCGGCGACAAGAAGAAGAAGAAGTAGGACCGCCCCCCGGGCGGGTCGGGGGGCGGTGCCGTCGTGGTGCCGCCCCCCGCTGCGTTCTCGGAGGGGCCCC
This sequence comes from Myxococcota bacterium, assembly GCA_964226865.1. Taxonomy (GTDB): domain Bacteria; phylum Myxococcota_A; class UBA796; order UBA796; family UBA2385; genus CAXQUZ01. The sequence goes on from CAXQUZ010000479.1 coordinate 3,891, forward strand.
CGGGCTCAGGCCCGGCCGTCTCGGGGGACCGACCGGCCGCACTGGCCCCGCCAGAGGAGCAGCTGGTCGACCAGCACGAGGGCGACCATGGCCTCGACCATGGGCACCGCCCGGGGCAGCACGCAGGGATCGTGGCGGCCCCGCGCCTGGATGCGGGCCGGCCGGCCCTGGTCGTCGACGGTCTCCTGGTCGCGGAAGATGGTGGCCACCGGCTTGAAGACGACCGACAGGGTGATGGGCATGCCGTTGCTGATGCCCCCCTGGATGCCCCCCGAGCGGTTGCTGCGGGTGCGCACGCTGCCGGGGGTGGGGCCGGGCACGAAGGGGTCGTTGTGTTCCGAACCCAGCATGCCGAGAGAACCGTAGCCGAGGCCACTCTCGAAGCCCTTGGCCGCGGGCAGCGACAGCATGGCCCGGGCCAGCTCGGCCTCGAGCTTGTCGAAGACCGGCGCCCCCAGCCCCGCGGGCACCCCCCGGGCGACGCAGCGCACGATGCCGCCGATGGTGTCGCCCTGCTTCTTCACGGCCCGGATGCGGGCCTCCATGGCCGCCGCACAGGCGAGATCCGGGCAGCGCACGATGCTCTGGTCGACGTCGGCCCGGGTCAGGGTCGCCGGGTCCACCTCGGCCTGCATGTCGTCGATGCGGTCGACCCAGGCCACGATCTCGACGCCCGCCTGGTCGCGCAGCACCTGCTCGGCGATGGCGCCGGCCGCCACCCGCCCCACCGTCTCGCGGGCGCTCGCCCGGCCGCCCCCTGCCCAGGCCCGCAGCCCGTAGCGGGCGTCGGTGGTGAAGTCGGCGTGGGAGGGACGGTAGAGGTGGCGGAAGGGCGCGTAGGCCTCGGGCCGGGGATCCTTGTTGCGGACGAGCAGGGCGATGGGCGACCCGAGGGTGCGGCCCTCGGCGGTGCCGCTGAGCAGCTCGACCCGATCGGCCTCGGCCCGCTGGGTCACGAGGGTGGACTGGCCCGGACGGCGCCGGTCGAGCTGGGCCTGGATGGCGTCCACGTCGAGGGCGAGGCCCGGCGGGCAGCCGTCGACCACGGCGCCCACCCCGCCGCCGTGGCTCTCGCCGAAGGTGGTGACCCGAAAGAGCCGTCCATGCGTCGATCCCACTGCACACCTCGCGGTTCGGGGCCGCGTGGCTGAAGCGCACCCGCGGCCGGGGCCCGGCGCCACCGCCCGGTCGCCCCTGGGTTAGCCCCCGGGCATGCCGCGCGCCCCCCGTGCCCCCGCCGTCGTCGTGGTCACCTGGAGCGGTGGCGACTGGCTGGCGCGCTGTGTTGCGGCCCTGCGCCCCCAGGTCCCCGCCGCCGATCTGCTCGTGGTGGTCGCCCGTCCCGACGCAGTGCCGCTCCCGGCCGGCGTCGCCGTGGTCCAGGCCCCCGCGCCCGAGGGCTATGCCGCCGCCGCCAACCGGGGCCTCGCCCGCTGGCCGGGCCGCGACGTGCTGCTGCTCAACGACGACACGGCCTGTGCGCCGGGCACGGTGGCCGCCCTGGCCGCCGCCGCCGCCCGCCACGGCCCCGGCATCTACCAGCCCCGCATCGCCCTGGCCGGCTGCGGGGGCGCGCCCTCCACCCTCATCGACAACACCGGCCACCGGCTCTTCTTCGACGGCTTCAACCTGGCCCGCGAGCGGGGGCTGCCCCGGGAGCGCAGCACGGCGCCCCCCTGTGGCGAGGTCGGGGCCTTCTCGGGGGCGGCGGTGCTCTTCACGGCCGAGGTGCTCGCCGAGACGGGCGGCTTCGACGCCGAGCTGGGCGCCTTCGGCGAAGACCTCGACCTCAGCCTGCGGGCACGCCGGCGGGGCCACCGGATTCGCTTCGTCGACAATGCCCTGGTCGAGCATGCCCTGGGCCACAGCTACGGCCGCGCCGGCCACCGCAAGATCTACCTGGTCGAGCGCAACCGGGTGCGCGCCGGGCTGCGCTCGCTGCCCTGGACCCTCGTCGCCACGATGCCCCTCTGGACGGCCCTGCGGCTCGGTGCCCTCGGACTCGGGGCCGCGGCCGGCCGGGGCATCGGCGCCACCGCGGGACCCACCGGCGCCGTGGCGGCCCTCGCGGGGGGGCTCGCCGGGGTGCTGGGCCTGCCGCGGGCCCTGGCCAAGAGACGCCAGGACCGGCCCGACTGGCAGCTCGGCGAGCGGGCCATGTGGGCCCACCTCCTCCGCCACCACGCCCGGCCCGAAGACTTCTTGCGACGTCCTGCGCCGGCTCCGGGTGGCGGGTCGGTCCGCGCCGGTCCATAGTGATGCCAACCCCGGGCGGGGACGAGGTGCGGCACCTCGGGACACAGCTCCCATCGCCAGCCGGCTGGACCGGCGGAGAGTGGATGGACGCCAATCCGCGCGACGCGCACATTCTCACCGAGCTCGACAAGCTCCAGAACACCGACTTCTGCGAGGCGGCCAGCCGGCTGGAGGTCCCCGAGGCCCACCTGCTCCACCTCCGGCGCAGCCCCGACCTCGTGCTGCTCCGGCCCGACTGGGAGCCCCTGCTCCAGGCCATGGCCACGCTGGGCCCCTGCATGCTCCAGCTCGAGGGCCCCCGGGGGCTCCACCGGGTCGAGCTGAGCGTCGAGGACGTCGGCGTCTCGTCGACGACAGCCGTGCTCCGCGGCTCGACCGGCATGGCCGAGCTCCGGCTGCTGCTGCCCCTGCTGGGCTCGGCCTGGGCCGTCTGTGCCGCCGACCACCCGGCCGGCGAGGCGGGCATCCACGTCTTCGACCGCCACGGCCGCGCCGCCTTCCGGCTGCTCCACTCGATGCGCACCGACCGCCGTGCCTTCGGCAAGCTGGTCTCGTCGCTCCGCGCCCTCGAGCAGGCCACCCCGCCGCCCTGCCACCGCCCGCCCATGTCCTTCACCACGGCCGTCCCGCCCCGTGCGCCGGCCGCGCTGCTCCAGGACTGGGCCCAGGTCCGCGGCCCCGCCGACGTGCTCCAGATCCAGCGCAAGCACGGCATCGACCGCGGCGCCCTCTACGCGGCCCTCGATCCCGCCTTCACCACCCGCCTCCAGCCCCGGGGCCTCCAGGATCTGCTCGAGCGCTGCGTCGCCGACGAGATCCCCGTGGCCCTGACCATGGGCAACCGGGCGGCCGTCCAGCTCCACCGCGGCATCGTCGAGTGCGTCGCCCCCCTGGGCCACCACCTCGCCGTGATGGACCCGACCGTCAGCATGATCCACGACCTGCGGGGCACCGACACGGTCTGGATCGTGCGCCGACCAGGCACCGGCGGCCTCGTCACGGCGCTCGAGGTCGTCCGACCAACCGGCGACGTCGTGCTCAGCCTCCGCGCGGCCCACGCCCGGGACGAGGGCGAGAGCTGGCGCTGGCGCCGGGCCATCGAACACACGGCCCACAACTGGCGCCAGCCCGCGGGCTGAGCCGGCGTCGACTGCCCCTCAGTGCTTGGCCTGGCGGCGGGCCTTCACGGCCAGCCGCGCCTGGCGGCGCTCGTCCGCCTCGGCCCAGCGCCGGCGGGCGTGGGTGTCGTCGCCCACGATGAGCTCGGGAATCGGGGCCGGGCGGCCGTGGCCGTCGAGGCGCACGAAGGTCAGGTAGGCCGAGCAGCAGTGGGCCCGGGCCCCCGAGCTCGGGTCTTCCGCCTCGACCCGGACCCCCACCTCCATCGAGCTGCGCCAGGTCCGGTTCACCCGGGCCTTGAGCACGACGACCATGCCCTTGCGCACGGGCCGCAGGAAGTGGAGCTGGTCCATCGAGGCCGTGACCACCGGGCCCCGGCAGAGGCGCTGGGCCGCCACCGCCGCGCAGATGTCGCACCAGGCCGCAATCTGGCCACCGAAGGCGTTGCCGTGGTTGTTGGTGTGGGTCGGCAGCAGCAGCTGGGTCATCTCGGTGATGGTGCGATCGCCGCAGACGGCCGTCTTCTCAGCGGTCTCGGTGCAGGCGGGCGGACGGGGGAGCTGGGACACGGGCAACCTCGGGATCCGGACGGGGACGGGCGCAGCACGGGCGCCGGCACACCCGGGGGCTATCGCAGCGCTCCCCTCAGCGGCGGGGCCCGGCCCACTGTCCGAGCAGCTCGCCCGCCCCGGCGGCCGCGGTCGGCAGCCCCTCGGCCCACACCCGGCGGGGCAGCCCGAGCAGCCCCCGCAGCAGGGCCCCCGGTGCCGCCCCAGGCACGGGCTGGCCGTGGGCCGCGCGCACGGCGTGCTCGGCCCGGGCCCGGGTGAAGGCAGGCCAGAAGCGCGGCGGGTGGCTGTGGAGCACGGGCGCCGCGCCGACGAGGCCCACCCGGCGCCCGGGGCTCCAGATCAGATCCTCGGCGATCTCGACCGGGGGCAGGGGGTGGCGCCGCAGCAGCGCCGTCCGGTGGAGGGTCGCGACGTGATCGGCCTGGGGAAAGGGCAGGGTGCCGTCGCCGAGGGGGGTCCAGGCGGCCACCCGGGCCCGCACGGCCGCCGGCGCGTCGGGCCAGGCCACCTGGCGGGCCACCACGGCGTCCCAGCCGCCGCCGAGCAGGGCCGCGACCAGGGTGCCGAGCCAGCCCCGGCCCAGGGGCCGCGCGTCGTCGCTGAGAAAGAGGACCAGCTCGGTGCGCACATGGTCGAGGGCCCGCTGGCGGGTCGGCCCGTGGCCCGCCCAGGGCAGCGCCACCACCCGGGCGCCCGGCACCCGCCGCGGCCCCCCGCCGTTGGCGACCACGAGCACCTCGACGGGATGATCCTGGAGGCCCCGGGGCTGGAGGCGGGTGGTGAAGGCGGGATCGAG
>CAXQUZ010000480.1:0-14453 GCA_964226865.1 Myxococcota bacterium
CGACGACAGCGACCGTGAGGTGCATCCGGGCGTCGACGAGAAGTGCAACGGCATCGACGACAACTGCAACGACGTCGCCGACGAGACCTTCCCCGACACCGACGGGGACGGCGAGGCCGACTGCATGGACGAAGAGGACTGCGACGGCATCGACAACGACGGCGACGGGCTCGTCGACGAAGACTTCCCCGACGCCGACGGCGACGGCGTGGTGGACTGTCTGGGCGTCGAGATCTGCGACGGCATGGACAACGACGGCGACGGCGAGATCGACGAGGGCTTCGACGCGGACGGCGACGGCTACACCGAGTGTGGCAGTGACACGGTGGCCGGCGACTGCGACGACAACGACCCCGAGAGCCACCCCGACAGCTACGAGGTCGACGGTGACCTCCGCGACAACGACTGCGACGGCCTCGTCGACGAGGGCGACTGGACGACGGGCGACCTGCTCATCACCGAGCTGATGACCAACCCCGACAACGTCATGGACATCGACGGCGAGTGGATCGAGGTCTACAACGCCTCCGACCGGGCCCTGACGCTCAACGGCCTCGTGCTCTACTCGTCCATCGACGGCGACTACCACAAGGTCGACTCCGACGTGCTGATCGTCGTCGACCCGGGCGACTACGCCGTGCTGGGCTCGAACGCGAACCCCGTGCTCAACGGCAACGTGGCCATCGACTACGAGTGGTCCGACTTCGACCTCGACAACGAGTTCGACGGCGTGACCCTCGAGGCCGACGGCGTCACCATCGACGAGGTCGAGTGGGACGACGGCGCGACCTTCCCGGACGACCCGGGCGCCTCGATGAACCTCGACCCCGGCTTCATGGACATCACGGCCAACGACGCCGGCGACGCCTGGTGCTCGTCGACGCTGAACTGGGACGCCGCCACCGACAAGGGCAGCCCCGGCAGCGACAACCAGTACTGCTGGCCCACGGCCGTCGCGTCCTACACCGACGAGTCCTCGCTCTACCTCTGCGACGTGCTCTACCTCGACGGCTCCAGCTCGACGGACCCGGGCGGCCTCGGCCTCGACTACCAGTGGGAGCTCGTCGCCGCGCCGGCCTCCTCGTCCCTGACGACGGCCGACATCGACACGGCGACCGACGTCCAGCCCGAGTTCATGCCCGACGCCGCCGGCACCTACGTCTTCTCGCTCGTGGTCTACAACGGCTTCGAGTACAGCCACCCCTCCTACCTGACCGTCGACATCGCGACCCGTCCCTACAACGACGCGCCGGTGGCCGAGGCGGGCGAGGCCCAGACCTACTCCGACACGGCGACCTGCTGGCCCCTGAGCTACGGCACGGGCGGCTACGAGTGCCCGCCCTGTGATGAGTACGAGTTCACCCTCGACGGCACGGGCAGCTACGACCCCGACGACGACGTTGTCGAGGTGGTGGAGTGGACGGTGGTCTCGGGCACGGCGACGGTCTCGGACGAGACCACCTGGGAGCCCACGGTGACCTTCCCCTCCCAGGCCGCCACCTACGGCAGCACGGTCACCCGCGAGGTCGAGGTCCAGATCGAGGTCGTCGACTGCATGGGCGCGACCGACACCGACACGGTCATCCTGACCCACGAGTGCACCGGCTCCTCCTGATGCCGCCGGGCCGCCGCGGTGGCCCCCAGCGTCCCGGTCGCCCGGCCCCCCGTGGGGTCGGGCGGCGCGCTTCAGGGCTGCGCGCGCCGGCGGATGCGATCCACCAGGGCCGCGGCCTCGGCGGGCGCGTCGGCGCAGGCCTGGGCCCGCTCGTGCACGAGGCGCCGCAGGATGCCCTCGAGGGCGGCGGGCGTGGTCTCGTCCGGACCGCCCGCGGCCCGGCTCAGGGCCAGCACCAGCGCCGGGTCGTAGGCGGGCCGCTGCACGACCGTCCGGTCGAGGGGGCCCGCAAACTCGCCGGCCCAGAGCTCGGCGGTGGCGTCGAGCAGGGGGCCCCGGCCCGGCCGGTCGTGGCCCACCTGGTAGCGATCGAGCAGCCCCTTGGCGGCGACGAGGCGCCAGAGTGCCGCCGCGCGGGCCGCCTCCGGGTCCCAGGCGGCGGCGGCATGGAGCCCGCCGATCCGGTCGAGCCCGCCGCAGGGCCGGTCGGGGCAGCGGTCGCGCAGCCGCTCGGCCTGGAGCGCGACGAGGGCGAGCCCCAGGGCGCGGTCGCTGCCGGCGTCGGCGGTGAGGCCCGCCCGGGCCCGCCGGAGCAGCGCGGCCACCGGGTCCGCCCCCGCCTCCAGCCCGAGGGCGCTGCGCTGGGCCTCGGCGGTGGCCGCCCAGTCGGCCTGCTCGCGGTCGCGATCGGCGGCCACCTGGCCCAGGGCGAGGGTGGTGGCGGCCCAGAGATCCGCGGCCCCGGCGGCGGCGGCCTCTGGGTCGCGTGCCCCCCGGGCGTGGGCGCGCAGCAGGGCGCCGGCCGGGCTGTCGATCCAGCGGTCGTGGCGGCCGTCCACCAGGGCCGCGTCGACCGGCCCGAGGGGGAGGGCGGGGTCCGAGAGCCACGCGAGCAGCACGGCCCGCTCGCCGGCGTAGAGCAGATCGTCGCCGAGCGTGGTCTCGGGGTGGAACCAGTCCATGGGGCCCCGGGCGTCGGCGGGCACGGCGGCGCCGGACGCGGCCGGCAGCCCCCAGGCCGCCGCGAGGGCCGCAGGATCCGGCCCGTCGCGCAGGGTGGTCTCGAGCGCGGCGAGGCGGGCGCCGGCGGCGAGGGGCGCGAGGATCCCGGCGGGGCGGGCGCCGACCTGGAGGGGCCGGGCCGCCGGCGGGCGGGTCGCCCAGTCGGAGAGCGGGGCGGCGAGGGGGCCGGCACCGTCCCACCAGCCGGCCGGGCGCCCGGGCAGCCGCCGCAGGAAGGGATCCGCCGCGACGAGCTGGGCCACGGCGCTGGTGGCCGAGTCTGGCGGGGTCGCGGCGGCCGGGCCGCTCTCGGCCGGGCCGACCTGGAGGTGGGGGGGCACCGCCGGACCACAGGCCGCGAGCGCCACGAGCAGCCAGGCCGGCCTCATCGGCGTCCCTCCAGCAGGGAGAGGCCCCGCACGATCCGCCCGGGCAGCCCCGGGCCCTCGAAGATGAGCCCGGAGTAGAGCTGGACGGCCGTGCAGCCCATGCCGATGAGCTCGGCCGCCCGGCCGGGGCTGTCGACACCGCCGACCCCCACCACGGGCACCCGGCCGTCGGTGGCCTCGAGCACGGTGAGGATGCGCCGGCGGGCCAGGGGCCAGAGCGGCCGGCCCGAGAGCCCGCCCTCGGCCCCGAGGCGGCCGGTGTCGCCCGGACGCGAGACGGTGGTGTTGGTGGCGACCAGCCCGGCACAGCCCGCCTGGACGGCCACCTCGACCACCGCCGCGAGGGCCGCGTCGTCGAGGTCGGGCGAGAGCTTGAGCAGCACGGGCACCCCGCCGGCCGCCGCCACCACCGCGTCGAGCAGCCGGGCCAGCGGGCCGGGGGCGAGCAGGGCCCGCAGCGCCGGGGTGTTGGGCGAGGAGACGTTGACCGTGAACCAGTTGACGAGACCCCGCAGGGGCCCCACACAGGCGACGTAGTCGTCGGCGGCCGCCTCGTTCGGCGTGGACTTGTTGCGGCCGATGTTGGCGCCGACGGGCACCCGGGGCCAGAGCCCGGCGTCCCGCCAGCCGCCGAGCCGGGCGGCCAGCGCCTGGACCCCGGCGTTGTTGAAGCCCATGCGGTTGATGAGCCCCCCCTCGGCCGCGAGCCGGTGCAGCCGCGGCGCCGGGTTGCCGGGCTGCGGGCGCGGGGTGACGGTGCCCACCTCGATCGCGCCGAAGCCCAGCGCCTCCCAGACCGGCAGCGCGAGGCCGTCCTTGTCGAGGCCCGCGGCGAGGCCCACGCGGTTGCCGAGGGTGAGCGGGCCCAGGGCCACCGGGGCGGCGGGCAGGGGGCCCACCGCCTGCCGGGCCAGCGCGCAGGCGGCCGCAGGGTGGCGGGCCAAGGCCGAGATCACGCCATGGTGCGCTTCTTCGGCGTCGAGCCGGAACAGGGCGGGGCGCGCGAGGCGCCACGAGATATCGAGAAGCACGTCGGGCGCCCTGGGGTCAGGCCGCCGCTGGTGGCAGCGGCGGCGTGGTGGGGGTGCCCCCGGCTAACAGGAGGGGTTGTTCCCGTGCCATTCGCCCCGCTCTTCCCCCGTCGCCAGCGGTCCCCCGGCCCGGTCCCGCCGCGCCGGGCCCTGTCCCGGCTGGCCCTGCTGTTCGCCCTGGCGGGCGGCCTGGTGCCGCTGGGCGGCTGTGAGGACGACGTGCCCGCGGGCCCCCGCGAGGGCCAGCGCGCGCCCGCCCTGTCCGTGCCGACCCTCGACGGCGGCCGCTTCACCCTCGAGAGCGCCGCCGGCCGGCCCTCCGTGCTCGTCTTCTGGGCCTCCTGGTGCGGCCCCTGTCGCAAGGAGGCCCCCGAGGTGGCCGAGGTGGTGCGGGCCTACGGCGACAAGGTGGCCGTGGTCTCGGTCAACGCCGGCGAAGACGAGACCAAGGCCCGCCTCGCGGCCCAGCAGTGGGGCATCACCTGGCCTGTCGGCCTCGACAGCCGCCGCAAGGCCCAGGCCGCCTACCTCGTCGATGCCCTGCCCCTCGTCGTGATCATCGACGGCGACGGCCTCGTCCGCTACCGCGGCAACGGCATGCCCTCTGACATCCACCGCCTGCTGGACGGACTCCTCGGATGATGCTCCCCCTCCTCGCCGCCCTCGGGCTGGCCCACGGCGCCACCCTCGCCATCACCAACGCCACGGTCGTGCCCGTCGATGGGCCCGTCATTGCCGATGGCACGGTCGTTGTCGAGGACGGGCGCATCGCTGCGGTGGGGGCCGACGTGGCCGTGCCCGCGGGCGCCACGGTGGTCGACGCCGCCGGTGGCTGGCTCACCCCGGGCCTCATCGACCTCCACTCCCACATGGGCGTCTACCCCTGGCCCGGCCTGAACGCCCACGGCGACGGCAACGAGATGACCCACCCCGTCACCCCCCAGGTCTGGGCGGGCGACAGCGTGCGGGTGATGGATCCGGCCTTCTCCCGGGCCCGGGCGGGCGGCGTCACGACCGTGCACGTCATCCCCGGCAGCGGCAACCTCATGGGCGGCCAGGGCGTCGTGCTCAAGCTGCGCCGGGCCCGCACCCTCGCCGGGCTGGTGGTCGACGATGCCCCCCGCACCATCAAGATGGCCTGCGGCGAGAACCCCAAGCGGGTCTACGCCAAGGACGAGAACGGCCCCTCCACCCGCATGGGCAACCTCGCCTGGATGCGGGCCACCTTCCAGTCGGCGCTCGACTACCGGGCGGCCCGGGCCTCGGAGGCCGTCCCCCCTGTCGCGGAAGATCCCGCGCTCGAGACCATTCTCGACGTCATCGACGGCAAGGTGCGGGTCCACGTCCACTGCTACCGCCACGACGACATCGAGGGCATCCTGCGCACCTTCGACCAGTTCGGCGTGAAGGTCACCGCCTTCCACCATGCGACGGACGCCTACAAGGTGCGCGACCTGCTCGCGGCCCACGGCGCCGGTGTGGCGACCTGGCCCGACTGGTGGGGCTTCAAGATCGAGGCCTACGACGCCATTCCCGAAAACATCAAGCTGGTGAAGGAGGCCGGCCTGCCCGTCGCCCTCCACTCCGACTCGGCCGACATGGTCCAGCGGCTGCCCATGGAGGCCGCCAAGGTCGTGGGCACGGGGCTCGACGAGGCCCGGGCCTGGGAGACCATCACCCTCGACCCCGCGCGGCTGCTGGGCATGGACGACCGCCTCGGCAGCATCACCCCCGGGAAGGACGCCGATCTGGCGCTCTTCGACCGTGACCCCTTCGACGTGCGGGCCCGGGTCCAGAAGACCTGGATCGAGGGCACCCTCGTCTACGACCGTGAGGCCGAAGGAACGCCCGATGCCCGTCCCTGACCCCCTCCTCGACCGCCGCGCGGTGCTCGGTCTGCTCGGGGCCGGCCTCGCCCTCCCCCGCACCCTGCTCGCCGGCGAGCTCGACCCGGCGGCCTTCACGGGCTTCCTCGACGCCCCGCGCCCCTCCTTCACCCTCTCCAACGCCACCGTGCTCACCCACGACGGCCGGGTGCTGCCCCAGTCCGGCATCCAGGTCGAGGCGGGCCGCGTCGTGGCGCTGGGCCCCGCCGTTAGCGGCGGCGAAGACCTGGGCGGCGACTGGCTGGTCCCGGGCCTCGTCGACGCGGGCTGCACCCTGGGCATGTTCGACATCGGCGCCGAGCCGTCGACCCGCGACGACCGGGACGGTCCGAGCATCAGCCCCACGGCCCGTGCGGTCGACGGCTTCCACCCGCGCTCCGAGACCCTCGCGGTGGCCCGGGTCGAGGGCATCACCCACGCCCTGATCCACCCCCAGCTCCAGGGCCTCGTGCCCGGGCGCGCGGCCCTCGTCCGCACGGCCGGCGGCACCCTCGACAGCAGCGTGCGCCGGGCCTCCCTCGCGCTGGTGGTCTGCTTCGGCAAGGCGGGCACCGGCGGCGAGGGCGGGGTCGACTCGCGCATCGGCGTCGCCCGGGCCCTCCGGGCGCTCATCGAGGAGGCCCCCGAGCCCCGGCCCCTGACCGGCCGCGGCGGCGGCGGCAGCTGGCGCGAGAACAGCGCCAAGGCCGCGACCCCCGAGACCGAGTCCGAGCGGGTGCTCCTCCACCTGCGCGAGCGCCGGCTCAAGGTGCTGGCGGCGGCCGACCGGGCGGACGACATCGAGCGGGCCCTCGACTGGTTCGACAAGAACGACCTCGACGGCGTCATCCTGGGCGGTGCCGAGGCCTGGATGGTGGCCGGCCAGCTCGCCGACGCCGGGGTGGGGGTGCTGCTCGGGCCGGTCACGACCCAGCCCGACTCCTTCTCCCACCTCCACGCCCGCTACGAGAACCCGGCCCTGCTGCACGCGGCGGGGGTCCCCTTCGCCTTCCGCTCGGGCGGCAACCACTTCGCCCGCCAGCTGCGCATCCACGCGGGCATCGCCACGGCCCATGGCCTGCCCCACGAGGCCGCGGTGCACGCCCTGACGGCGAGCGCCGGCACCATCCTCGGGGTGCCCGGCCTGGGCCGCCTCGAGCCGGGTGCTGCTGCCACCTTCTTCAGGGCGACCGGCGACCCGCTCCAGCCCCGCAGCCGGGTGCGCCAGGTCTGGATGGCCGGCCGGCGCACCTCGATGGAGACCCGCCAGACCCGCCTGCGCGACCAGTTCTCGTCCCTGCCGCCGCGCTGAGCCGCGGCCGGGGGGCGCCGCCCGTCCTCGTCAGTCGACGGGCTTGATCTCGGTCGCGCCCTGCTGGAAGAAGCTGACGATGTACTCGGCGGCGCTGGTGATCGAGAAGAAGGTCGCGATGTAGAGCAGGAAGAGCCCGGCCACCCGCGGCTGGGCGCCGGCCGTGCCCCAGCCCCAGAGGAAGAAGCCGATGGCCGTGCCCTGGAAGGAGGTCTTGGCCTTGCCCATGGTGCCCGCCTTGAGCACCATGCCCTCCTGGCTCGCGATGCCCCGCAGCCCCGTGATGGCGAACTCGCGGCAGATGAGCAGCGACACCAGCCAGCCGGCGACCCAGCCGCGCTCGCACATCATGATGAGGGTGGTGGCCACCATCAGCTTGTCGGCGAGGGGATCGAGGTAGGCCCCCGCGGCGCTGGTGAGGCCCCAGCGGCGGGCCAGCCAGCCGTCGACGATGTCGGTGAGCATGGCGCCCACGAAGATGATCCAGGCGGCCCGCAGCGCACCCTGGGTCGGGTCGTCCCAGAGCAGCACCACCATCACCGGCACCAGCACGATGCGGAAGACGGTGAGGGTGTTGGGCAGGTTCCAGAAGCCGGTGCTGCGGAAGATGGAGCGCTTGGTCACGGCGGATCAGCCCTGGTCGGGGGTTCGGGGCACGTCTTCGGGCACGACCGGACGCTCCATGCGGAGGTAGTCGTAGATGTCCATGACCCGCACCACATAGTGCTGGGTCTCTTGGAAGGGCGGGATCCCGTGGTGCTTCTTTACGTTGTGGGGGCCGGCGTTGTAGGCGGCGATTGCGTGGCGGAGGTTCGGAAAGGTCGCCATCAGCTTGCCCAGGTAGCGCGTGCCCCCGTCGAGGTTCTGGAGGGGGTCCCAGGCGTCGCTGACGCCGAGGCCCTGGGCGGTGGCGGGCATGAGCTGCATGAGGCCCTGGGCGCCGGCGTGGGAGAGGGCGTTCGGGTTCATGCCGCTCTCGGCCACGGCGACGGCCTTGATCAGCTCGGCGGGCACGTCGTGGCGCACGCTCAGCTCCAGGATCTCGTCGTCCCAGGAGTCGAGCAGGGGGAAGGTGCGGGTGTTGACCTTCCGCCGGTGGGGCAGGGGCTTCTTGTCGAGAAGAAAGGGCTCGAAGCCGTCGTGGGCCGGGGAGTCGGTGAACAGGATGCTGCCGTCCGACATCTCGGCCTTGTAGATGTCGGTGGCACGAGCGGGGACCGCGCCGAAGAGGGCGCCCAGGAGGGCGGTCACGCAGAGGACGCGCGCGCGCAGGTGCTGGCCGGCCGCAGGGTTCATCGTGGATTGAGGGTACCGGTCGAGAGCGCACCGGGCAACCGGGCTAAGGAGGCGCATCGACTGGCAGCCCGCCCCGCGGGCCGGGAGGGCCGATGGAGCTTGATGCGTGTGATGTGCTGGTGGTGGGCAGCGGCCTCGCCGGCATGCGACTGGCCTTGATGCTCGCCGACCGGGCCAAGGTGCGGGTGGTGACCAAGGGCCCCCGCGAAGAGAACAACTCCCGCTACGCCCAGGGCGGCATCGCGGCCGCTTGGCGCCAGTCCGATTCCTGGCAGGCCCACGTCGCCGACACCATGGTGGCCGGGGCCGGGCTCTGCCGCCGCGAGGTGGTCGAGCGCACGGCCCGCGAGGCGGCCGACCGGGTCCAGGAGCTCATCGATCTCGGGGTCGAGTTCGACCGCTGGCAAGATCAGCCCGAGCTCTACGATCTCCACAAGGAGGGCGGCCACAGCAAGCGCCGCATCCTCCACGCCAAGGACCTCACCGGCGCCGAGATCATGCGGGCGCTCTTCGAGCGGGTCGACGCCCACCCCAACATCGAGATCCTCGAAGACCACGTCGTGGTCGACCTGGTCACCGAGGGCTGGCTCGCGCGCCGGGCCGGCGAGCTGCCGCCCCACCCCGACCGGGTGCTGGGGGCCTACGTGCTCGACATCCGGGCCGAGCGGGTGCGGGCCCTCTCCGCGCGCGCGGTCGCCGTCTGCACGGGCGGCTCGGGCCAGGTCTACCTCTACACCTCGAACAGCAAGGTGGCGACGGGCGACGGGGTGGCCATGGCCTACCGGGCCGGCGCCCGGGCCGCGAACATGGAGTTCGTCCAGTTCCACCCGACGACCCTCTACCAGCCGGGCAGCAAGCCCTTCCTCATCAGCGAGGCGCTGCGGGGCGAGGGGGGGCGGCTGCGGCTGGCCTCGGGCGAGCTGTTCATGGAGCGCTACGACCCGCGCCTCGAGCTGGCCCCGCGCGACGTGGTGGCCCGGGCCATCGACGCCGAGCTCAAGCGCACGGGTGCCCCCTGCGTCTACCTCGACATGACCCACATGACCCAGGACCAGATCGAGCACCACTTCCCCAACATCGACGCCCGCTGCCGCGAGGCAGGCCTCCGCATGTGGGAGCAGCCCGTGCCCGTGGTGCCGGCCGCCCACTACCAGTGCGGTGGGGTGCTGGTCGACGATCACAGCGAGACCGACGTGGCGAACCTCTTCGCCGTGGGCGAGGCCGCCTGCACGGGGCTGCACGGGGCCAACCGGCTGGCGAGCAACTCCCTGCTCGAGGCCATTGTCTTCGCGAAGGCCGCCGGCGAGGCCATCCTCGCGCGCCTCGACGGGCTGCCCTCCCCGGTGCCCCTGCCGGCCTGGGACCCGGGCGAGGCGGTCGAGCCCGACGAACAGGTCGTCATCAGCCACGTCTGGGACGAGGTGCGCCGGCTCATGTGGAACTACGTCGGCATCGTGCGCACCAGCCGCCGGCTGCGCCGGGCCCGCAAGCGCCTCGACCTCATCGACGACGAGATCGAGGCCTACTACTGGGACTACGCCCTCACCCAGGACCTCATCGAGCTGCGCAACGCCGTGACGGTCGCCGGGCTGGTGGTCGACGCCGCGATGCGCCGCAAGGAGAGCCGGGGCCTCCACACGACCCTCGACTACCCCGAGGAGAACCCCCGCTTCCTCCGCGACACCGTGCTGCGGCGCCGCTGGTAGAGGCCCTCAGGCCACCGACGCGGCCGCGCTGCCGACCACCGCCTCGACGTGGGCCACGGTCTTCGGGATGGCCTCCGTGAGCACGTCGGGGCCGTCGGCCGTGATGTGGACGTCGTCTTCGATGCGGATGCCGCCGAAGCCCTCCCAGCTCCGTGCCCGGTCGAGGTCGACGATGTCGGCGAGCGGGGCCGTGAGGCTGGCGTCGGCGAGGATGGCGGGCACGACGTAGAAGCCGGGCTCGATGGTGACCACGTTGCCGGGCTCGAGGTCGCGGTCGAGGCGCAGGTAGCCGAGGCCGAACTGGTCGGCGCGGCTGCGGCCGGGCGGGTAGGCGGGCAGGTCGCCGAAATTCTCGAGGTCGTGCACGTCCATGCCGAGCAGGTGGCCGACCCCGTGGGGGAAGAAGAGCGCGTGGGCGCCGCGCTCGACGGCGGTCTCGGCGGTGGTGTCGCGGAGCAAGCCCTCGTCGAGCAGCCACTGGGCCAGCACCCGGCTCGCCTCGAGGTGGATGTCGCGGTAGCGCGTGCCGACCGTGCAGCGGGCGATGGCGGCCTCCTGGGCCGCGAGCACCGCCTCGTAGGCCCCGCGCTGGCGCAGGGTGAAGCGCCCGCTGACGGGCCAGGTGCGGGTGACGTCGGTGGCGTAGCCCGTGGCCGACTCGGCGCCGCCGTCGAGCAGCATGAGCTGGCCGCTCTCGAGGCGGTTGCCCCGGTGGTGGTTGTGGAGGATCTCGCCGCGCACGGTCACGATGCTGTCGTAGGCGGGCACCATGCCGCCGGCGGCGATCACGCCGTCGAAGATGGCGCCGATCTCGCGCTCGAGGCGGCCGGGCACCGTGGCGCCCATCGCGGCGTGGTGGGCGGCGGTGGTCACGGCGGCGGCGGCGCGCATCTGCTCCAGCTCGACCGCCGAGAGCTGGCGGCGCATCTCGATGACCGCGGCGACCAGGGTGGCGTCGCCGTGCTGGCGCCCGAAGGACAGGGGCACCCCGGCGAGGGCGGCGGCCCGGGCGCAGGCGGAGGGGGCCGAGACGGCCAGGGTGCGGGGACGGGCCGGCAGGGCCCGCACGGTGGCCTCGAGCTCGTCGAGGGGGCGCACCCGGTCGAAGCCCAGGGCGCCGCCGGTCTCGGAGATGGGGGTCGCGTGGCCGTGCCAGAGCGCGTCGTCCGCCGCGGGCGGCGTGAGGAAGAGCGTGGCCCCGTTGTCGTCGAGCAGGAGCGCCGCGTCGGGATCCGTGCAGCCCGTGAAGTAGAGGAAGGTGCTGTCTTGCCGGAAGGGCAGCCGGTTCATCGGGATGTTGCGCGCGATCGGAGCGTTGCCCATGAGCAGCACGGGGCCGTCGATGCGCGCGGCGAGGGCGGCGCGGCGCTGGGCATGGGCGGCGAGGAGGTCGGCCGGGAGGGCTGTGGTCACGGTGCATCCGGGGCGGCAGGGGTGGCACTGGCCTATCGCAGCACCGGCCCCCGCACGAGCCGCCCGGCCCGACTCAGGCGGGCACGAGGTCGCGGCGCCGCACGAGGGCGACCATCCGGTGGCCGGCGGCCTCGATGCGCTCCTGGGCGCCCTCCTCCCGGTCCACCACCACGATGCAGTGGTCGACGATGAGGCCGGTCTCTTCGACCTTCTCGACGGCCTTGAGCAGGCTGCCGCCCGTCGTGACCGTGTCTTCCACCACGACCACCCGGTCGCCGGCGGAGAGGTTGGCCCGGCCCTCGACCCACTGCTTCGTGCCGTGGCCCTTGGGCTGCTTGCGCACCATGAAGCCGAAGACGGGGCGCTCGCGCAGGTGGGAGGCCGCCACGACGGCGCCGACGATGGGGTCGGCCCCCGTGACCGGCCCGCCGACGGCCGCGATGGGGGCGGCGCTGGCGTGGAGGCGGTCGAGGATGGCCTCGGCGATGAGGGCGGCGACGGCAGGGCAGAGCGTGGTGAGCCGGGCGTCGACGGAGAGAGCCGAGTGCTTGCCGCTGGCGAGGGGGCAGTCGCCCCAGCGCACGCTGCGCTCACGGAGGATCTCGATCAGGCGGTCTTTCTGGGGGAAGTCAGTCACCGGTGCTCCAGGCGTCGTTCAGCCAGGTGGCCAGCTCGTCCAGCACCCGGTCCTTCTCGGGCTCGTTGAAGAGCTCGTGGTAGAAGCCATCGTAGACGGCCACGGTGGTCGGGCCCCGCCAGGCGGCGGCGGCCGCGCGGCCCCCGTCTGGGTCGCAGATCTGGTCGGCGGTGCCGAGCATCATGCGCAGGGGAATGTCGCGCAGCGAGGGCGAGGCGACCACCCGCTCGCGGGCCGCGTTCATCTGGGCGAACCAGCGGGGGGTGACCGCGCCGAAGACCAGCGGGTCGGCCTCGTAGGCCCGGACCACGGCGCTGTCGCGGCAGATGAGCGCCGTGTCGAGCTCGTTCTCGATGGGCAGGAAGGGCAGCAGCCGGTTGAGCACCCGGGCGGCGCGGCGCTTGAGGGGCGGCACCTCGACCGGCGTCTCGACGAGCGGGTTGCTGAGGGCCACCACCCGCACGGCGGGGGTCAGGGGCTCGCGCAGGGCGTCGAGGGCCACGAGGCCGCCCATGGAGTGGGCGACGAGGGCCACCGGACGGCCGACGGCGGCCAGCGCGGCCTGGAGGTCTTCGACGTAGCGGTGCCAGTCGCGGGTGTGGCCCCGCTGGCCGCCGCTCTCGCCGTGGCCCCGGAGCTCGACGAGGGTGACCCGCCAGCCGTCGGCGACCAGCCGCTCGGCCACGTGCTGGTAGCGCCCCTGGTGCTCGGCGAGGCCGTGCACCAGCAGCACGTCCCGGTCGCCGTCGCCCCACTGGGCCAGCCGCAGCCGCGTGCCGTCATCTGAGGTGGTGAACAGAAAGCGCGGTGCGGTCATGGCGGCAGCCTGTGGCGATCAGAGGAGCGCGAGCGACAGCCAGGGAACGAAGGCGATGACCGCGAGGCAGAAGAGCATGAGCAGCAGGAAGGGGATCACGCTGCGGATGACGTCGACCACGGGCCGCTCGAAGACTGTCGAGGACACGAAGAGGTTGATGCCCATCGGGGGCGTCAGGTAGCCCAGCTCCAGGTTCACGATGAAGATGATCGCGAAGTGGACCGGGTCGATGCCATACGACGCGGCGATGGGGGCAAGCAAGGGCGCGACGATGAGGATCGCGCTGATGATCTCCATGACGCAGCCCAGCGCCAGCAGGAAGAGGTTCACCAGAATCAGGAACTGCCACTTGCTCGTCACCGCAGCGGCCAGCGCCTCGGCAGCCATCTGGGGAATCTGGCGCTCGGCCAGGAACTTGTTGAAGGCGATGGCGAGCACGATGATGAGGAAGAGCGAGCCCATCATCGTGCCGGACTCGGCCAGCACCCGCGGCAGCTTCTTGAGCTTCAGCTCGCGGTGGAACACGAACTCGACGATGAGCGCGTAGACCACCGCGACGGCCGCCGCCTCGGTGACCGTGAAGCGCACGGGGCCGAGCACGCCGTAGATGCCGCCGAGCACGAGCACCGGCAGCATGAGGCTCGGGGCGCTGCGCTTGAGCTCGCGGCCGAGGTTCTGCCAGTAGCCGCCCGCCAGCTCGGGCACGGCGATGCGGTTGCCCGGCCGCGAGGGACGGGTCTGGTAGAGGGTGTAGAGGAGCAGCATGCCCGCGATGAAGAGGCCAGGGAGCACGCCGCCGATGAACAGGTCGTTGGGCGAGAGCGGGTCGTCGGGGGTGCTCACCATGATCGCGTAGATGATCATGGGCACGGAGGGCGGGATGATGATGCCGAGGCTGCCGGCGCTGGTCAGCACGCCCAGCGAGTAGTTCTCGGGGTAGCGCTCCTTGACCAGGATCGGGAACATGATGCTGCCGACCGCGATGACCGTGACCGGCGACGAGCCGGAGATGGCGGCGAAGATCACGCAGGCGAAGATGCTCGCGAGGCCGAGGCCGCCGGGGGTGCGCCCCATGAAGGCCCGGGCCACGCCCACGAGGCGCTCGGCGATCGAGCCCTGGGTCATGATGTTGCCGGCCAGCACAAAGAAGGGAATGGCGAGCAGCTCTTCCTTCTTGACGGCCTCGAACATGTCCTTGGCGACGATGGCGCCGTCGAAGCCCTGGATGAGGGTGACGCAGCCGACGGCGGCCGTGCCGATGGCCAGGAAGAGCGGCGCACCCACCAGCACCATGAGCAGGGCGCCGAGGAAGATGAGCCAGCCGATCTCGAGGCCCAGGGTGGCGCCGAGGCCGATGAGGATGCCCGGGA
>CAXQUZ010000481.1:0-8377 GCA_964226865.1 Myxococcota bacterium
AGGGCGGCCCGGGTCGCCGCAGGCAGCGCGGCCCAGCGGGGGGCGGCGGCGCGCAGATCGGCGACGTAGCGGTCGAGGGTCTCGACGGGGGTGGGGTCCATGGCGGGGGGCGGGGTGGGCATGGCGACCTCGGCTGGGGAGTGCGGGCGGCGGAGTGCGGGCAGCGGAGTGCGGGGGACCGGGCGCGGAACATCCGGAGACACCCCCGCGCGCAGGGGGCCATAATGGGGCACCTGCCCCCGCAACAGGCCTGGAGCCACGATGTCCCGCCGCCCCCGCGTGCCCGCCGTCCTGCCCGGCCGGGCCCCGACCCCGCGCCGCCCCACCCGCCGCGAGCTGCTGCGCAGCGGCGTCGTGCTCGGTCTCGCCGGCTGTGCCAGCGGCAGCGGCAGCCTCGGCCCCAAGGGCACCCCCGCCCTCGTCGACGACCCCGACGAAGAGGGCGACGGCCTCACGGACACGGGCGGCGACGGCGACACCGGCGGCGACGGCGGCGGCGACACCGGTGACGACATCCTCGAAGACTTCGATGTCGAGGCCATTCCCGAAGACAGCCGCTTCCCCCTGGCCGTCCAGGCCGGGGCGATGCGGCCCGAGAGCGCCCTCTTCCTCACCCACGTCACCGACGGCGCCGACTGCCGGCTGCGGGTCTGGTGGGAGGACGAGGACGGGGCCGCCCACCTCGTGCACGACGGGGTCCACAGCCCGGGCCCCGGGGGCAGCCTCCGGGTCGCCGTCGAGGGCCTCGTGCCCGACACCTGGCATGCCTACGTCTTTCTGCGCGAGGAGGCCGGCACCCCCACCGGCCGCAGCATCGTCGGCCAGGTCCGCACCCCGCCCCTGCCGGGCGCCCGGCCCCCCGTCACCGTGGCCATCTCGGCCTGCAACGGCAGCCTCCACGATCCCTGGCCCGCCCTCTCCACCACCGCCGCCGAGGACTACGACCTCTTCGTCCACCTCGGCGACATGGCCTACAACGACAGCGCCACCACCCTCGACGACTACCGCGAGAGCTGGCAGTGGTACCTCTCGGGCCGGGGCTTCCGCGAGGCCTACGCCCGGGCCGGCCTCTACGCCGTCTGGGACGACCACGAGGTCACCAACAACTGGACCCCCGAGTCGGTCGACGCCGCCCGCGAGGGCATCGCGCTCCAGGCCTTCTACGAGCACGTCGCCGCCGAGGGCGGCCCCGACGAGCCCCACTGGCGCAGCTACCGCTGGGGCGACACCCTCGAGCTCTTCCTGCTCGACTGCCGCTCCGAGCGGGCCCCGAGCGCGGGCCGCTACGTCTCGGAGGAACAGCTCGCCTGGCTCATGGACGAGCTCGCGCGCTCGCCCTGCCACTTCAAGGTGATCGCCAACTCGGTGCCCATCACCGACATGCCCTGGTTCTTCCCCAGCGAAGACGACCGCTGGGAGGGCTTTCCCGAACAGCGCGACCGGCTGCTGGGCCACATCCGCGACCAGGGCATCGACAACGTGGTCTTCCTCTCGGGCGACTTCCATGTCTGCTTCGCCGCCAAGGTCGAGACCGACGGCGCGGGGGTGCTCGACCGCACCTGGGAGATCGCCTGCACGGGCGGCAACACGAACCCCCTGGGCGAGGGCCTGGCGCGCTTCTACCCCGACCAGTTCGCCTACGGGGTGGACGCCGCCCGGGCCGTGCTCGTGACCTTCGACCCCGAGGACGACAGCGTCGTGGTGCGCTTCATCAAGGGCAGCTCGGGCGAGCTGGACGCCGAGCTTCGCCTCGCACGCTGAGGCCTGCACGGCCGCACGCGCGCCCCGTGACCGTCAGCCCGCGACGGCCCCGACGTCCGCCGGGCCCACGAGGCCGAGCCACCAGGGCAGGGCCGCCGCGAGGAACTGGAGGGCGTAGAGGGCCACGGCCCACCAGAGGTTGCGCAGGGGCAGGGCCACGAAGGCCCCCGGCGGCAGGGGCCGGATCCGCAGCACCCCGAGCCCCACGGCGGCCGCCACCAGGGCCCCGGCCAGCCCGTCGAGGAACCAGTGCTGGTCGAGGGCCATCGTCGACCACCAGACCCCGAGGGCCAGCGCCCCGATGGCCGCCCCCACCCGCCGGTCGAGGGCGCCGCAGAGAATGGCCGCCAGCACGGTCTCTCCGACATGCATGGACGGGAAGCAGTTGGCCGGCGGGTCGATCCACCGCATCAGCGCCACCCCCCAGGTGAAGAGGTCGGTCACCGGCACGGGGCTCCGGGGCACGGTCACGGGCCACAGCAGCCAGAAGGGCACCCCCGACAGCAGCAGCAGCCCGTAGGCGAGCACCCCCCGGAGCAGCAGCCGGCGGTCGGCCACGAGGCAGGCGGGCGTCGCCGCGATGGCGTAGATGCCCAGGTAGAGCAGGACGGCGGCCGGGGTGAAGCCCACCCAGGCGTCGACGGCCGTGGGCAGGGTGCGGACGAGGGGCTGGGCGGCCATCGCGAGGTTGATGCCCGTGTAGACCGCGACCGAGCCGAGCATGGCCAGGGCGAGGATGCCCAGGCGGGCCGGGAGGGTGAGGCGGTGGGGCGCGGCAGGCTCGGGCATCCGCGCACGCTGCCACAGGCGGAAGGCGCCGGGGAAGGCCGGCCGTCAGCGCAGGAAGAGCCCCAGCGTGTTGACCCCGACGAAGCTGTCGCCCGACAGGGCGCCCTCGGGCCCGGCCGGGCACTGCTCGGCGGTGGTGTTGCCCGCCAGATCCGGCGTGTCGCGGGCATAGGAGACCATCGGGTGGGGCGCGTCGGCCCAGTAGCCGCCCCGGTAGCTCGGGCAGGTGGCGCAGCAGCCCCCGTAGAACCAGGGCACGGCGTGGTCGCCCACACAGCTCGTGGCGGGGCCGCTGTCGGTGGCCGAGAGGGTCTCGCTCGACAGGATGGCCACGGGGGCCTCCATGCCGGTGATGTGGGCGGCGTGGCTGCTGACCAGGACCCGGGCGCCCGTGCCCCGGTAGTGGAGGGGGCCGCAGTCGGCACCAGTGCCCGCCTCGCGGGAGACGACCTCGAGCAGCACGTCCTGGCCGACCGCCAGCTCGCCCCAGGCCCGGCCCGCGAGCCGGAAGGCCCGCCCCGGCTCGGGGGCGCCCACCGTCGTGCGGTACCAGGGCGCGTAGTCCGTGAGCAGGGCGCCGGTCTCGGCCCAGTCCCAGACCGTGCGCTGGACGAGGGTCCAGCCGCCGCCGTCGGTCTCCATGTCGCAGTAGACCGCCACCCTGCCTTCGGTCTCGAGGGCGATCTCGTAGACCCCCGAGGCGGAGGCGGCGCCGCTGGCCAGCAGGTCGGCGCAGGAGCCACAGTCGTCGGCCGCCACCCCGTCGCAGTCGGCGTCGCCCGCCCCGCAGGGCTCGGGGGCGAAGGGGTGCACCGCCGCGTCGCTGTCGTCACAGTCGCCGTCCACCCCGACGTGGCCCGCCGGGGCGCTGCAGGCGGTGGTGGCCCCGTCCAGGGCGCCGTGGCCGTCGCCGTCCGCATCCGGGAACCAGGTCTGGAGGGCCAGGCCCTCGTCGACCTCGCCGTCGCAGTCGTTGTCGACCCCGTCGCAGCGCTCCTCGGCGCCCGGAAACACCGTGGGGTCGCTGTCGTCGCAGTCGGCCGCCCCCGCCACGCCGTCCCCGTCCCCGTCGGCCCCGGTGTCGACCCCGGCCGCCGTGTCGCGGTCGACCCCGCCCGGGCCCCCCTGGGCGATCTTCAGGTCGGCCGCCTCACAGCCGCCGAGGCCCGCAAGCAGGGCCCCCAACACCACGACAACAGCCCAGTGATCAACACCTTGGGCACGCCTCGGCCTCGACCGCTCAGTCACAGGGCCACTCCCCCAGCACGAGCTGGTTGTTGCCGTCCTCGCACTCCTCCACCCCGCCCCCGGCGTCGGCCGCGAAGGCGAGGCTGCCCGCGCCCCAGGTCGCCCGGTCGACGTCGAAGGGCCCCGCCCAGACCGCCCCGCCGCTGGGCACGGCCGCGACCGCCACCGTCTCGAGGGGCACCGTGTCGCCCGCCCGGGTCAGCACCCCCGTGCTCGCCGGCGCGTCGAGCAGCCCGTGGTTCGAGACGGCCACCCAGAGGCGCACCGTGTCGGCCGCGCAGGCCTCGACACAGACGTCGAGGGGGCCGGCGCGCAGATCGGCGAGCCAGTCGGCCGGGCCGAGCTCGGTGCCGCCGGCGCGGAAGGTGTTCCAGGTGGTCCAGTTCTCGCGGGGGTGGGGCGGGATGCTGCCGTCGGCGGCGACGTTGGTGATGTGGTAGGCGAACTGGTTCCAGACCGGCCGGGCCGCCGCCCAGGTGCCCGTCTCGTCGCCGATGACCGTGATGCCCGTCCAGCCGGCGTAGGTGTAGTTGTTCGAGGCGAGCACGATCTCGGTGCTGCCGTCGTTGTCGACGTCGGCGACCACGGGGTACTCGAAGAGGGTGCCGTTGGCGTGGCCGTCGAGGTCCATGCGGACGAGGCCCGTGGGGCCGTCGTAGACATAGAGGTTGTACTGGTCGGCGTAGACCACCTCGGCGGCGCCGTCCCGGTCGAAGTCGAAGACGCTCGAGCCCGTGCGCGAGCTCGAGGTGTCGTTGGTGGGGTTCGACCAGAGCACGCTGCCGTCGGTGTCGAAGACCGTGTAGTAGTAGAGCGAGGCGACGCCGACCTCGGGCTGGCCGTCGCCGTCGTAGTCGGCCACCGTGGGCGCGCCGCCGTTGCCGCCGCCCGGGATGGCCACGTCCCACAGGGTCGTGCCGTCGGTGTCGACGAGCACCATGCGCCCGCTGGCCGCCCGCACCACCTCCGGGGCCCCGTCGCCGTCGAAGTCGCCCACGGCGGGGATGCCGTCGGGGCCGTCGGCCGTCCAGACGAGGCTGCCGTCGAGGCGCTGGACCGCACAGCCCGCCACCAGCTCGAGCTGGCCGTCGCCGGTCATGTCGACGGCAAAGGAGTTCGTGATGCCCGTGCAGGCCCCGCCCGAGAGCCGCTCGGTGCCGTCGTGGGCGAAGACCGAGGCGCCGAAGATGACCTCGGCCTTGCCGTCGCCGTCCATGTCGGCGATGGCAGGGTTGCCGTAGGCGGCCCGGGCGCTGCCGGCGGCCCACTTGAAGCGGCCGTCGCCCTCGAGGCAGAGCACGGCGGCGTCGGGGCTGGCCACACAGATGTCGGGGCGGCCGTCGCCCTCGAGATCGCCGATGGCCACGCCGCCCGCGCCGTAGACCCGGAAGCCCCCGGCCTCGAGGATGCTCCAGTGCTGGCCGCTGCCGTCGCCCGAGATGGCGCTGAGCGTGCCCGGGCTCGAGTAGGCGCTGCCGGCAAAGCTCGTGAAGACAACGTCGGGCACGTCGTTCTCGTCGACGCTGCCGTCGCCGTTGTCGTCGGTGAGGTTGCCCACCATGGGGGTGGCCATGACCTGGTGGAAGCCGGGCTGCTCGGGGTTCTCCGACCACTGCCACTCGACGGTGGGCTCGAAGAGGCCCCAGCCCCCGTCCACCACACAGGCCCCGTCCACCGCCACCGCGGGCAGCGCGCCCGGTGTGGCCTCGTCACAGGAGGGCGGCGGCGTGTCGGGGGGCGCGGTGTCGACCGGCGGCGCCGTGTCTTCGGTGGCGACCGTGCCCTCGTCCTCGCCCGTGACCGCGTCCTCGGGCACCTGCTTCTCGGGCGCAAAGGCGTAGTCGGAGCAGCCCCAGAGGCCCCCGAGCAGCCCGGCGACCCAGACCGATCCCACTCTCGTCAGCAGCGCAGCGCGCACGGGCTCCCCCCAGGACAGCGGCCCCCAGGGTAGCCGATGGGCCCCCGGCGGGCGCGCCGAAGCTCAGCCAGGCATCGAGAAGGACCCGAAGAAGGCCCAGACGTAGTCGCCGTAGCCGTAGCCGGGGCCGCCCGGGTCGTCATAGCCGTAGTAGGAGGCGTCGTAGATCATCTCCCAGTGGGCGTTGTCGTCATCGAAGGCGCCGTACCAGAGGGGGTAGAAGCTGCGGTAGTACTCGATGTAGATGCCCGGGTAGCCCCGGCGGGGGCTCTCGCTGAAGCCGAAGAGCAGCTGGTCGGCGTCGCCCAGCCAGCAGCCCCGGCCGGCCGAGCTGCCGGGCTCGAGGTCGAGGGCGGCCTCGACCACGAAGTCGCAGTCGCGGCAGGTCTCGGTGGAGGGGCGGGTGGTCAGCTCCCAGGACAGGTCGCAGTCGAGGCGGTCGCCCATGCCCGACTGGTGGACCATCCAGCCGCTGCCGGGGTCGGCGTCGGCATCGGCGTCGGCATCGGCATCGGCGTCGGCGTCGGCGTCCGCGTCGGCATCGGCGTCCGCGTCGGCGTCGGCATCGGCGTCCGTGTCGGCGTCCGCGTCCGTGTCGGCATCGGTGTCGCCCGCCACGAGGCCGCCGGTGGAGGCCGCGGTGAGCTTGGCGTCGGCGGCACCACAGCCGAGCCCGAGCAGGGAGCAGAGAACGACAGCACGCATGGGAACCTCGGCACACAGGAGCGCGACACAGCAGAGACGGGCGGCAGGCGGGGCCCGCGCCGCACGGGGGGCGCGCGGCAGGGCCCGCCCCCGCGCCCCCACTGTAGAGCTGGCGCCGGCCGCCCGCAGGACGGCGCGCGCCCGGGGGCTCAGGGGGTGCGCCCCACCCGCCGCCGGGCCTCGCAGCAGTTGGCCGAGCCGCGGGTGAAGTCGCGGCAGGTGCGCGGGCGGGTGGCGTGGTGGCGGCAGCGGAAGTCGGCGGCCCCCCCGTCGCCCACGAGGCAGGGGCAGCGGCCCCGATCGCGCCGCGGCAGCACGAAGCGGCCCTCGTCGACCTCGACCAGCTCGGGGTGGTGGCGGCGGAAGGGATCCCGGGGCCCGAGCTCGACCACGTGGAAGGCCTCCCGGCAGCAGGCACCGCAGTCCTCGCAGCGCACCTCGGGGGTGTGGGCCGGACAGGCGGGCCAGCCGGGGTGGACCCGGGCCTGGTGGTGGCGCACACAGCGGAGCACCGGGCGGCCCCGGCCCCCCACCACGGCCCAGGCGCAGCTCTCGCAGCGGGCGCCGGGGGGCGCCACCCCGGGGCGGTGGGGGTCCCACAGGGGGTTGGGGGCACCGGCGGGAACGGGTCGGGGAGCAGACATGCGGGCTCGGGCGGCTCGAGAGCGGGCCGGCGCCCCGGGGCCGCGCCCCGCGGGGGACGGGCGGGACCGGGCCGGCCAGCGCCGCCCGTAGCCCCCTCGGCCAGACCGGGGCCAGCCCCGTCCCGTCCCCCGCCCCGCCGCCGCGCGCGCCCGGCCACAGGGTGGTTTCGGCCCCGGGGTGTTAGGCGGCGCCATCGCGACCCCGGCCCGGGCGCTATGCTCGCGCCGGTCGTCCCCGTCCGCCCGGCCCCGGGCCCGCCCGTCCGGCGGGCGGCCGCCACCGGAGCCCCCGTGCGCTTCTACTACTCCCGCGAGCCCGGCCCCCACGGCCAGATCCTCACCGAGGACGGCGATCCCCCCGGCAGCGACCTCGCCGCACTGCTGCGCGCGGGGCCCATGCCCATCCGGGCGGCCCTCGAGATGGTCGCCTACGTCGCGGATCTGCTCGACATCTCGGCCGAGGACCAGGTCTTCCACGGCGACATCAAGGCCGAGCTGACCCGCATCGACGAGGGCGGCACCGTCAGCGTCGGCGGCTGGGGCGTGCGCCGCGACCAGACCCGGGCCCCCGAGGGCGTGCCCGCTGGCACCCCCACCGACGTCTACGGCCTCGGCCTGCTGCTCCACGCCGTGCTCAGCAGCGTGCCCCTGGGCATGGTGCCCCGCACCCGCGATGCCCACGACGACGCCATTGTCGAGAACCTTCTGGTCATCGACTGGGGCCCCGTGCGCGACCGGCCCTGGTTCGACGGGGTGCTCGGCTTCCTCTGCGCCATGCTGGCCTTCGAGCCCCACGAGCGGCCCCAGCCCCTCGACGTGGCGAACATGTTCGCCCAGGTCGCCCCCCAGTGCCCCGGCGACGACCTCAGCGACTGGGCCGATCGCCTGCTCGGCGCCGGGCCCCCGCCGGCCGCCCAGCCCGCCGCCTACAGCGACGAAGACCTCGGCGGCCCCACCGAGCTCGGCAACCCCGTGGCCGGCACGGCCGCCCTGCGGCTGCGCACGGCCAGCTCGGCCAAGGGCGAGTCCACCGCCTTCTGGAGCCGCGACAAGATCGCCTCGATGCTCGCCGGCGACGACGAGGACGAGCCCGTGCGCGAGGCCTTCGTGCCCGGCGGCCGCCGCGAGGCCCCGGCCGCGCCGCCGCCCATGGGGGTGAGCGGCGCCCCGCCCCGGCCCGCGCCGCCCCCCATGCCCGCGCCCGCGCCCGTGCCGGCGCCTGCCCCCGCGCCGCCCCCGAGGCCGGCGCCCGCCCCGGCCCCGCCTCCGATGCCCGCCCCGCCCACCGCGCCGGCGGCCCCCCTGCCCCCGC
>CAXQUZ010000482.1:0-14878 GCA_964226865.1 Myxococcota bacterium
GTCGTGCCCGTGCCGTGCGGGCTCTCGGGTCGCCGACACCACTGTCGGGGCGACACCAGGAGCACGCATCGGTTGTCGGGTGCGTGGGGTCAGGGGGCCGGCCGCCGCGCCAGCGCCCCGCAGTGCGGGGAGACCGGTGGGGGTCGGCAGGTCTTGCGTTGGGTCGGCGCCGTCAGGGGGCCCGTCCCTCTCGCGCCAGCAAATGAATCACAGCACGCGGGGCGTCAACCCCTGGTCCGACAATCTGCCCGGGGCCGCTCAGCGCGGGCCGAAGATGGCCGTGCCCACCCGCACCAGGGTCGCACCACAGCGCACGGCGACCTCGTGGTCGTGGCTCATGCCCATCGACAGCTCGTGCAGCGGGAGGCCCTGGTCCCGACCCGCCGCCGCCAGCGCCGCGAGGGCCCGGAAGTGGGGGGCGGCGTCTTCGGGGCGGTCGACGGGCGGCGGGATGCACATGAGCCCGGCCACCTCGACCTGGGGCAGGGCATGGACGGTGGCGGCCAGCTCGAGGGCCGCCTCGGGGGCGACGCCGCCCTTGCTGGCCTCGCGGCCGATGTCGACCTGGATCAACACCCGCACGGGCCCGCGCAGCTCGCCCCGGTCGGCCAGCAGCTGGGCGCGCCGGGAGATGGCCTCGGCCACCGAGAGGCGGTCGACCGAGTGGATGAGCGCGGCCGTGCCCACGACGTAGCGGACCTTGTTCGACTGGAGCGCGCCGATGAAGTGCCAGGTCGGGGGGACGGCGTCGACGCGCAGGGCCTGGCTCTTGTCGCGCAGCTCCTGGGCCCGGTTCTCGCCGAAGAGGGTCTGGCCGGCCGCGATGGCGGCGGCGACCTCGGCGGCGCTGCGGGTCTTCGAGGCGGCGACGAGCTGGACGCTGGCCGGATCGCGACCGGCGGCGCGGCAGGCGGCGTGGATGCGGGCCTGGACGGCGGCGAGGCGGTCGGCGAGCCCGGGCGCAGGCGAGTCGGGGGCGGTGGGCATCGGCGCTCCGGTGCGGGGGCGGGCCCCGCTCAGGGATGGACGGGGTGGATGTGGAAGCGGGCCAGGGCGTCGAGCACCGGGTCCATCGGCAGCCCCACCACCGTGGAGTAGCTGCCGCGGACCTCGGCCACGAGGGCGGCGCCGAGGCCTTGGATGCCGTAGGCGCCGGCCTTGTCGAGGCTCTCCCCGGCGGCGACGTAGCTGGCGATGGCCCCGGGGCTGAGCGCCCTGAAGCGCACCTCGGCGGTGACCACGCCCCCGCAGGCGGCGCCCGGCACGTCGGCCCCGGGCAGCAGCCGCCAGCCTGTGCTCACGGCGTGCCAGCCCCCGGCGAGGGCCGTGAGGAAGCGGCGGGCCTCGGCGGCGTCGGCGGGCTTCTCGAAGAGCTGGCCGTCCATGTGGACCACCGTGTCGGCGGCCAGCACGACGGCCGCGGTTGTGTCGACCGTGCCCATGGCCACGACCGCGGCGGCCTTCTCGTCGGCGAGGCGGCCGGCATAGGCCACCGGGTCTTCGCCCGGTCGGGGGTGCTCGGGGATGTGGGCGGGGCAGACCTCGGCCACGGGCAGGCCCAGGGCCCCGAGCAGCCCGCGGCGGCGGGGCGAGGCACTGGCGAGGATGAGGCGCGGCGCGGTCATGGGTCTCCCGGGGCTGGGGCCGACCTACACCAGGCGTGGAGGGCACGCAATCGGGCGGCGGTCACCGTTCGCCAAGATGGCGTACACAACGGGATCTTGATGCGTCCCAGCTGGTCTGTGGGCACGCCGTCGACCAGGCCCTGGAGCAGCCGCAGCGGCCCGGCGTGGCTGATGAGCAGGACGGGCCCGGGGCCCGCCGCCGCTGCCAGGGGCTCCAGCGCCGCGAGCAGGCGCAGGGCGACCGCCCGGTTGCTCTCCCCGCCGGTGGGGGCCCGGTCCCAGGCCAGCCGCGCGTCCACCTCGGTGTGGCGGT
Source organism: Myxococcota bacterium (assembly GCA_964226865.1). Lineage (GTDB taxonomy): Bacteria > Myxococcota_A > UBA796 > UBA796 > UBA2385 > CAXQUZ01. The sequence goes on from CAXQUZ010000482.1 coordinate 1,939, forward strand.
CGGCCGCGGCGCCGAGCCGGCGCTCGCCCAGGCCGGGGGGCCAGCGGTCGGGGCGCAGGCCCGCCAGGTGGGCGGTCTCGCGGCAGCGGGCCCAGGGGCTGCAGGCCACCAGCGAGAAGCGGTGGGCCGCCAAGAGCGGTGCGACCGCACGGGCCTGGTCTCGGCCGCGTGCGGTCAGCGGGGCGTCCGGCGGGCCCGTGGGCCGACCGGCGCGGTTGTGGGCGCTCTCGGCGTGCCGGAGCAGGCACCACTCCATCAGGAGCGGGCCGCCTCCGACTGGCGGAAGTCCTGGATCCAGGCGTGGATGCGCTCCTCGGCCACGAGGATGGCCGAGATGCTGGGCTCGCTGCCGAGGATGTGGTCGACGAGGTCGCGCAGGGGCTTGAGGATCCCCCGCCCGAGGCGGGTGGCGGCGCGGTCGACGCCGAGGCCGATCTCGCGGTCGAGGTCGACGGAGGCCACGAGGTCGCGCAGCAGGCGCACGTAGCGGGTGCGCAGGATGCTCACGGCCACCGGGTCCCAGCCGCCGCTGGCCTTGCGGCCCTGCAGCGCCCGGATGGCCGGCAGCATGCGGGTGGCCTCGCCGACGGCGAGGTAGCGCACGATGGCCGCGTCGATGCCGCGCTCGTCGTGGATGCGGGCGATCTCGCGGGCCGCGGGCAGCTCGTCGAGCAGGGCCAGCCGGTTGGCCAGGGCGCTCGGGAGGTCGCGCGCCATGAGCACGTCGATCCGGTTGTCGAGGCGGGTGCGGTGGGCCGTGCCCTCGAAGCTCGCGAAGCGCTCGAGCACCTCGCGGATGAGGGCGTGGTCCTCGGCGTCGGGGCCGGGCTCACCGGGGGCGAGCCAGATGCTGACCACGCTCTCGACGGCACGGGTGACCCGGTCCCAGGCCCGGTAGCGGGTCTCGTGGCTGGTCTCGGTGTTGGCCAGGGTGGTGCGCAGGGCGTCGGCGCCCACGAGCTTCATGGCGAAGTGCCAGGCCCGGGCGATCTCGGCGAAGGGCCGGCCGGTGAGCTCGTGGACCAGGGGCAGGAAGTGGGCACCGGAGGCCCCCACGATCTGGTTGAGCACCACGGTCATGCCGATGGCGTTGTAGAGCATGTGGCCGCGCACGTCGTCGGCGTACTCGGCCCGCACCCGCTCGGGGAAGTACTGCATCACCGTGTCCTCGAAGTTGGGCACGATGCTGTTGTCGGAGCGCTCCAGGGCCTTGAAGACGTGCATCTTGACGTGGGCCTGGACGACGGCGAGCTCGGGGCGGGTGAGGCCCGTGCCAGAGCGGGCCCGGCGCTTGAGGTCGTCGTCGCTGGGCAGCCCGAGCTGGGCGCGGGAGAGGCTGCCCTGCTGGGTGATCCAGTCGATGGTGCGGGAGTAGAGCATCGGGTCGCGGTTCGAGCGCACCGAGTCGAGGCTCAGCTGGAGGCCGTGGCGCTCGTTGTTGGCGAGCACGTCGTCGGCGACCTGGTTGGTGAGCTCCTCGAGCAGCACGTTGCGCTCGTCCCAGCTCAGCCGCTCGCCGCGGACGAGGGGGTTCAGCAGGATCTTGAGGTTGACCTCGTGATCCGACATGTCGACGCCACCGGAGTTGTCGATGAAGTCGGTGTTGATGCGGCCGCCCTTCTGCTCGTACTCGATGCGGCCGGCCTGGGTGAAGCCGAGGTTGCCGCCCTCGCCGACCGCCCGGGCCCGGAGCTCGTCGGCGTTGACCCGCACCGCGTCGTTGGTGGGGTCGCCGGCGTCGATGTGGGACTGGTGGGAGGCCTTGACGTAGGTGCCGATGCCGCCGTTCCAGAGAAGGTCGACGTTGAGCCGCAGGATGAGGCGGATGACCACGTCGACCGGCAGCTCGTCCTTGAGCACGCCGAGCAGGCTCTGGATCTCGGGGGTGAGCTTCACGCTCTTGGCCTGGCGGCTGAAGATGCCGCCGCCGGGCGAGAGCTTGGACTGGTCGTAGTGCTCCCAGCCCTTGGCCTCGCGGAAGAGGCGCTGGCGCTCGGCGAAGCTCGCGGCCACGTCCGGGTCGGGGTCGAAGAAGATGTGGAGGTGGTTGAAGGCGGCCACCAGCCGGGTCTTCTCGTGCTCGATGACGCCGTTGCCGAAGACGTCGCCGCTCGGGTCGCCGATGCCCACACAGGTGAACTCGTCCCGCTCGGGGTCGATGCCCATCTCGCTGAACAGGCGCCGCACGGTCATCCAGCCGCCGCGGGCCGTGATGCCGACCTTCTTGTGGTCGTAGCCGTTGGAGCCACCGCTCGCGAAGGCGTCGTCGAGCCAGAAGCCGTAGGAGCGGCTGAGCGCGTTGGCCGTGTCGGAGAGGTGGGCCGTGCCCTTGTCGGCGGCGACGACGAGGTAGGGATCGGGCTCGTCGTGGAAGACCACCCGGGGCGGATGGACCACGTCACCGTCGACGATGTTGTCGGTGAGGTCGAGCATGCCGCGGATGAGGATCTGGTAGAGGCGGTCGGCCGTGGCGCGCTGCTCGGCGCGGGTGCCGGTCAGGTGCTTGATGAAGAAGCCGCCCTTCGCGCCCTCGGGCACGATGAGGACGTTCTTGACCATCTGGGTGGTGGCGAGATCGAGGATCTCGCGGCGGTAGTCCTCGCGGTCGGACCAGCGGATGCCGCCCCGGGCCACCTTGCCGCCGCGCAGGTGCACGCCCTCGACCTCGCGGTGGTGGACGTAGATCTCGAAGCGCAGCTTGGGGGGCTGCATGTTCTTGACCTTGGCGCAGTCGAGCTTGATCGAGATGTAGTGCTCGGTGCGGTCGGTGCGGAAGAAGTTCGTCCGCAGGGTCGCGCCCATCAGGTTGAAGAGCGAGTTGAAGACCCGGTCCTGGTCGTGGTCGGTGATCTTGAGCAGCCCGTCGGTCACCCGGTCGGCCGCCGTGCGCATGGCCTGGTCGCGGTCGGACTGGAGGTCGGGGTCGAAGCGGGCGCGGAAGTAGGCCCACAGCTCGCGCACGAGGCCCGGGCGGTGGAGCAGGATCTCCTGGATGCGCTGGTTCGTGTAGCGCAGGCCCAGCTGGCGGGCGTAGCCCTGGTAGGCGCGGATGAGGTCGACAGCCTCCCAGGAGATGCCCGCGCGGAGCAGCACCCGGTTGAGCGGGTCGACGATCATGGCGCCGCCGAAGACCGCCCGGAGACCCTGGACGAGCAGCTCGCCGCGCTCGAGGAGCTGCTCGGCCGAGAGGTCTTCCATGGCCTTGAGCCGGAAGGTGTCGACGGTGCGCCGCTCGGTGCCGCGGGGCTGGACCTCGTCGGCGAACTGGTCGATGACCACGAGGCCGAAGTCGTCGAGCACGGGCAGGATGTCGCTGAGCAGGATGTCGCGCGCCTGGAAGATGCGCAGGTTCACCCGGCCCTTGCGGTCGCGGAAGAGGTCGACCTCGACCAGGTTGCTGTCGTCGAGGCGCTCGAGCAGCTCGATGTCGCGGGCCGTGCGGTCGGGGCTGTTGACCTGCTGGTAGATGCCCGCAAACGCGTTGCCGTAGCGGAAGACCAGGTCGGCGGCGCACTCCTCACCGAAGCGGCGCACGAGGCTCGACAGCAGCCGGGCCGACCAGGGGGTGGCCATCTCGGTGATGGCGTCCCGGATGGCGCCGATGGCGGGCTCGTCCAGGCCCGCCGAGCCGGTCAGGTAGTAGTGGACCAGCATGGTCTGGTAGCGGCCCACGAAGACGCCGTGGTCGGCATAGGAGGCGCCGGTGCGCTCGAGCAGCATGGTCTCCATCGAGACGCGCAGCCGGTCGCTCCAGCAGGCCCGGGGCATGGCGGCCAGCACGAAGGTCGAGTCGCCGTCGCGGCTCTGGACCAGCTCGGCGCGCACCTGGTGCTCCTGCTCGGCCTCGAGCACCCGGTCGACCATCTGGGTCACGACCTTGGTCGAGGCGGTGAAGAGGAACTCGGTGGGCAGGGAGTCGAAGACGTTGGCGATGCCCTTGTAGCGGTAGCTGCCGGGCTTCGAGCTCTGGTTGCGCAGGATGTCGGCCAGGGTGCGCCGCAGCAGGGGCACGTGGCGCGAGGGCTGGGTGACGGCGCGGTAGGTGAAGAGGCCCTGGAAGTAGAGGTGGCGCGAGGCCCCCGTCGACGAGGGCACCTCGACCCGCACCTCGTCCACCCGGCCGGCCCGGTGGGCGGGGGACTCATGGCGGCCCTTGCGCACCCGCACGAGCTCGGCCTCGTCGTGGTCGGACCAGGTCTCGAGGTGGTCGGCACTCCAGACATCGGCGAGGCCCTCGGCGGCGATGCCGAGGCGGTGCTCGGAGCTCACGATGCCCATGAACACGAAGTTGTCGGCGAGCAGCCACCGCAGGAATTCGGCGGTCTCGCGCAGGGAGTCGCCCATGTCGGGGGTGCGGTCGGCGAGGCGGCCGAACTGGTAGGCCACCGAGTCCACGATGTCGGTCATGGCGCCGAAGTCGCGGACCATGGCCTGGGCGAGGCGGAGCTGGCCGTGGAGCTGCTGGGCGAGGGCGTGGGCCCGCCCGGGCTCGATGCCCTCGCACTCGATGATGACGATGCTCTCGAGCTGGTCGGAGGGGTTGTGGACCTCGAGCAGCACGCCGTCCGCGTCGCGCTGGACCGACATCACGGCGTTCAGGTTGCCGGCGAAGGTGCCGCCGAAGGACTGGACGGCGAGGCGCACGGTGTCGACGATGAAGGGCTGGTCCGGCATGATCGTGCTGACCACGCAGACATTGCCGCGCATCTCGGCGTCGACGCGGATCTCGTCGCCCTGGCGTTTGCGCAGGCGCGGCCACTGGCCGGCCAGCAGGCGGGTCGTCGACGCCGCCGCATGTCGGGCGATGAAGGGGGGGCGGAGCTGGGCGCCCACCGCCTGAAGCAACGCACGGAAGTGGACGAGGTCCTCGGGGGGAATGCCGAGGTCGGCCGTGCAGGCTTCGGACATCTTCTGAACGTAGGACGTGAGCGGCATCGGTGCTCCTGGGCCACGCGGTGGGCTCTGGTGCAGGTGGCCAACAGGGGGCCCGGGCCGTCCTGCCAGCGAAGGGGCGCCACCTTAGCTTGCGCGGTCGTGTCGTGGGCGGGGGACGCGGGACGGGGTCGGGGCCCCGGGGGCACGTCCCGCGAAGGGAAGGGACCACGGGCGATGCCGCGGCCGGGGAGGGGTCAGGGGGCCGGGGGATCGGGCAGGTCGACGGCGGTGCGCGGGTAGATGGCACGGGCGTCACCGTCGATGATCTCGACGGCTGCGTGCTGGGCGCCGTAGTGGCTGGAGATGCCCGTGTCGATGCCCAGCAGGGCGCCGCCGCAGCGCACGGCGACCTGGCCGCTGCGCTGGGTCGTGTGGCCGACGACCATGCGGCGCACGCCGAGGCGGTCGAGGGCCCGGGCGAGCATGGGGCAGGCGATGGCCTCGTCGGCGAGCAGGTAGTCGCGCAGCCAGAGGGGGCCTTCGGGGCCGAGAACGGGCGCCCGCGGGTCGGTGGCGATGGCCGCCCGCGCTTGTCTGTTCATGTCATCCACGCCGACCTCGGCCCAGTGCGGGCTGACCCCGCCGTGCACATAGACGGTGTCGCCGAGCCGGTGGACCGCGTCGAGGCCCCGCAGCCAGGCGCCGATGGGGCCGGTGGGCGAGAAGGCTGCGGCCCGGGCGGTGGCGCTGCCGAAGTCGGCCACGTCGAGGGGCGAGACGTAGCGCAGGTCGCCCGTCAGGTTCATCGCCTCGTGGTTGCCCAGCAGGGGCACCACCTGGCCCCCGGCGGCGGCGGCCTCGGGGCCGAGGGCCTGGAGCAGCTCGATGACCTCCTTGCTGTCGGGGCCCCGGTCGGTCACGTCGCCGGTCTGGACGAAGATGGTGCGCCCGCCCGCCCAGTGGCCCTCGCTGTCGACGAGGCCGGCCATGCGGAAGACGGCCAAGGTGTCATCAAGATCGGCATGCAGGTCGCCGATGGCGACGACGCGCCCCCGCACGGGCGCTCCCGCGGGTGGTGCCCCCGGTGCTGCCGGGGCCGCGCTCGCCGGGGCAGGAGGCGCCGGCGCGGCGGTCTGCGCCGGTGGCGTGGGAGCGGCAGGCGCGCGGGAGCAGGCCATGCACAGACAGACCAGGGCGACGGCTTGCAGGTGCCGCACCCCCCGGTGGAAGCTGGGGGACGAGAGCAGGAACATGCGCGCCAGCCTAACGGTTGGCCCGCGCCCCCGGGGCGGCCTTGTGTCTCGTCCCCCGGCGCCCATGGGTGCACGGGAGGCGGGGCCCGGGACCACACGCCCGCCACCGCGACCTCGCCAAGGCTGCGTTCCCCGCTGGGGACGCTCAGGAGCACGACAATGACGGACAAGAACGGCAAGCCGGGCGCGGGCCCGGCCCCCTCGGACGGCCGGCGCTGGGACGACCTGCGGCTGGTGGCGGTGCGCATCGCGGACGAGGCCCGCAAGGCCGGCGCAGCCCACGCCGAGGTGCTCCTGCGGCGGCGCTGCCGGCGCGCGGTCGAGGACCGGGGTCCCGTCGTGGGCCCGCTGTGGGACGACCGCATCACCCTGCGCTGCGCCGATGCCCGAGGCCGCCGGGGCCACGCCACGGGCACCTGGGCCGAGGTCGACGCCACCGTCGCCAAGGCCATCGCGGCCATCGGCGGCGCCCCGGATCCCCACGAGCGCCCCGTCGGGCGCATGGACATCCGCGACCGGGGCCTGGGCATCGACGACCCGCGCCTGCCCCGGGTCACCGACGCCGACCGCCAGGCCACCATCGACGACAACCTCGCCGGCGTCGCCAGCATCAGCCGCGCCCTCAAGGTGAAGCGGCTGACCTACTACGAAGAGCGGGAAGAGCGGGCCTTCGCGAGCACGGCCGAGGTCTCGGCCGCCGAGGCCTCGACCCGCTTCAGCATCCAGGGCGCCGTCGCGGGTGCCGGCGGCCCCGAGGTGGACGGGCTCATCGCGAGCCGGGTCTTCGCCGAGGTCTCGAGCCGCCCCCTCGGGGTCGATCTCGCCCGCCGCTGCCTCGCCCTGGCCAAGGCGGCCCCGCTGCCGGAGGGCCCGACCCACACGGTGCTGGGCCAGCGTGCGGTCGCCCGGCTGCTCGAGGGCCTCGTGCCCGCCTTTGCGGCCGACCGGGTCGCCGGCGGCACCAGCTTCCTCGCCGGCAAGCTCGGGCGGGTGGTCGGCAGCGCCCGCCTCCACGTCATCGACGACGCCACCCGCATGAGCGGCCTCGGCACCCGGGCCTTCGACGAGCGCGGGGTGCCGTCGGTGCCCGTGCCGCTCATCAAGGAGGGCGTCGCCGGGGGGGTGTACCAGGGGCCCCTGGACGCCGCCGTCCACGACACCCGTCCCACCGGCCATGCGCGCATCGACGGTGCCCTCTGGCCGGGCAACCTCGTCGTGCGCTGCGGCAACCGGACCCGCAACATGCTGTTCCCGGATCTGGGCCGCTTCGTGCTCGTCGAAGACATCTTCGACGTCTCGGGCATCGACCCGGTGACCGGCCGCATCGTGGTGCCCGCGCGGGTGCTGGTCCACGACGGCACCGACGTCCTCGGCAGCCCCGGCGTCGTGACCCTCGAGACCACCGCCGACGAGATCTTCCAGAACCTCGAGAACGTCGCCTCCGACCAGGAGCGCCACGGCCTCGTCGACACGGGCTCCTGGGTCGTCTCTGCGCCCCTGCGCTTCGTGCCGGCCTGAGCCGCGCCGCGCTGGCCGCCGGGGGCCCGCAAGCTTTCGGTGGCCGGTGCCAGCGGGGCCGGCGGGTGCGCTAAGGGGACCCTCCGAGAGAGCTGGCGTCCCGCCCCGGGGCGCCCCCTGGAGGCCTCCTTGTCCGCACCCGACGCCCCGACCGACCGCCCCGCTGGCTCTGCCGCCGACCGCGGTCGCGCCGATCTCGCTGCCTGGCTCGCCGCCGCGCCCACCGATCTCTACGCCGACGACGCCGAGCTCCAGGCCCTCATCGCGGCCCACGGGCTCGCCGAGCGGGCGCCGCTCTTCCACGAGACCGGCCGGGTGGTGGCCGGGCCCCTCGACCGGGTCGTGCGCGAGAACAACCTCGCCCGCAACCTTCCCGTGCTCGACGACTGGGACGCCATCGGCCACTTCACGGCGCGGGTCTCCCACCACCCGAGCTGGTGGGCCGCCGGCCGCATGATCTACGGCACGGGCATCATGACCGCCTATGGCGAGGCCGACACGGCGCCCTGTCCGCCCCAGCGGGCCATCCTGACCCTCTTCTACCTGACCGCCCAGGCCGGCGAGGCGGGCCACAACTGCCCGCTGGCCTGTGCGGCCGGCGCCATCCGCTCGCTCCAGCGCCTCGGCACGGCCAGCCAGAAGGAGCGCTTCCTCGGGCGACTGCTCGATCCCGACTTCCAGACCAACTTCACGGCGAGCCAGTTCCTCACCGAGGTCCAGGGCGGCTCCGACGTGGGCGCCAACGCCGTGGTCGCCACGCCGGTCGACGCCGAGGACCGGGGGGCGGGCTCTCGCTGGCGCATCCGCGGCGAGAAGTGGTTCTGCTCGAATGCGGATGCCGACGTCTTCTTGATGACCGCGCGGGTCGACCGGCCCGAGACCGGCACCCGGGGCCTCGGCCTCTTCCTGGTGCCCCGCAGCCGGGCCGACGGCAGCCCCAACGGCTTCCGCATCCGGCGCCTCAAGGACAAGCTCGGCACCCGCTCCATGGCCAGCGGCGAGCTCGACTTCCTCGACGCCGAGGCCGAGGCCCTCGGTCCCGTCGACGGCGCCTTCCGCAACGTCATGGAGCTGGTCATCACCACCTCGCGGCTCTTCAACGCCGCGGGCTGTGCGGCCCACGCCCGGCGTGCCTGGGTCGTGGCCTCGACCTATGCGGCCCACCGGCGCGCCTTCGGCCAGCCCATCGTCGGCTTCTCGACCGTCCAGGAGACCCTCGCCTGGATGCGGGCCGACGCGGCCGCCAGCATCGCCGGCACCCTCTTCCTCGCGGGGATCCACGAGAAGGTGGACGCCGGCACGGCCACCCCCGGCGAGCAGGCCCTGCACCGGGTGGGCGTCAACCTCAACAAGCTGCGCACGGCCATCGTGGCCCACGACAGCGTGAACCGGGGCATCGAGATCCTCGGCGGCAACGGCGCCATCGAGAGCTTCAGCGTGCTGCCCCGCCTGCTGCGCGACAACGTCGTCTACGAGAACTGGGAGGGCACCCACAACGTGCTGCGCGCCCAGGTGCTCCGCGACTGCGCGCGCTACGGCGTCCACGCGGGCTTCTTCGCCGAGCTGGCGGCCCGGCTGCCCGCCGACGCGGCCGCCATCCAGGCCGACGCCGACGAGCTCGACGCCCTGCTCACGGACGACCCCCAGCTCGCGGCCCTGCGCTTCCGGCGCCTCGCCGACCGCATGGCGACCTGGGTCCAGCTCGCGGGGCTGGCGATGGCGCCCGGCATGGACGACCTGGCCGCGCTCACCCGCCGCCACCTCGCGCCGCTGGCCCTCGACGCCGACCACCTCGCGCTGCTGGGGCGGGTCCAGCGGGCCTGAGCGGCACCGCTCCAAGCCCCGCCCCCGGAGGTCGGCCCCCCAAGACCCGCAGCGGGGAGCCGGCCGCGCGGGCGGGCTCCCCGGGAGGGCGGCAGTGCGCGGGCGGGCCCTACTCGGGGCACTCCCGCGTCTCGGCCTTGTAGAGCTCGGCGTCGTCCGGCACGAAGACCGCGTCGGGCCAGCGGATGTAGCCCACGTCCCACACGTCGTTGTGGTTCATCTCGCGGGTGTACTCCGAGCGCAGGCTGCCGTTCAGCCAGATGCGCACGGTGGCGTCGGTGCGGTTGCTGCCGTTGTCCTTGTAGTAGTGGACCCGGACGTCGTAGTTGCCGTTGGCCGGCTCGGGAATGACGATGTTCTCGGGGCCGTAGGCCTCCGAGTCCTGCTCGAGGGTGGGGTTGTCGGCCGCCCCGGACTCGCCCCACTCCGGGGACTCGTTGCACCACGACACGTCGCCGCCCGCCTCGAAGAGGCTGTAGCCGGCCTGGGCGAGGTGGAGGTCCATGTCGGCTTCGTCGCTGTCCCAGACGAGCTCGACGTGGATGAGGTTCTCGGGCACCGCCTCGAAGTGGCAGGTCGCCGGCGCCGAGCGGATGCCCGTGCTGTCCTCGACCTGGAGCTGGACCTCCCAGTCACCGGCGACGTCGACGAGCAGGCTCGAGACGGGCTGGTCGGCGTCGAAGAGCAGCCCGTTGGAGCCCTCGGGCGCCTCGACCAGGAACCAGTGGTAGGTCAGGCCGCCGCCCACGGGATCGACGCTGGCAGAGCCGTCGAGCGACACGGTGGTGGGCGGGTTGGTGTCGCTCGGGCAGTCGATGACCGCCTCGGGGTACACCAGCTCGGTGCCGCCGTTGCCCGAGAGGCTGATCTCGCCGGTGGCGAGGGCCGGGTCGTTCGTGGCGAAGGAGATGAGGGCCGCGTCGCCCGCGTCGCTGAACGGGGTGTACTCGACGACGAGGTTCTCGGCCGCCTCGGGCGAGATGGTCATGCCGCCGCCGAAGTCGGCCGGCGCCACGATGGTGAAGGCGCCCGAGCCGAGCAGCTGGATGTCGTCGATGGTGCAGGGGCCCCGGCCGACGTTCTCGAAGACGACGAACTCGATGTCGGAGCTCTCCTCGGCGGCGACCGCACCGAAGTCGATGGCGTCGGTCGAGATCGAGAGCGCACAGGCCGGCACGTCGAGGCCGGCGCCGATGACGGGCACCGAGAAGCTCTCGGCGTCGAGGGCGTTGCTCTCGATGACCAGCTCGGCGGAGAGCTCGGTCGGGGTGGTGGGCGCGAACGCGACCCGGACGGGCTGGACCCCGTCGACCTCGAGCGAGAAGGCGTCGACGTCCACAGACAGGAACTCAGCGCCGGTGCCCGTGAAGCTGATGCCCGTGACCTCGAGGTCGGCGCGGCCGGAGTTGACCACGCTCAGGTCGAGCACCAGCTCGTCGTCGATGATGACCTCGCCGAAGTCGAGCGTGCCGGGGGCGACCGTCAGCTCGGGCTTCAGCACCGTCAGCGCGTTGCCGTCGTTGTTGCAGGCGCTCAGGGCCAGGAGCGCCGCGGCGGCGCCCAGGGTGCGGAGGGGGGCCATCAGGGGCTCCAGCAGTTGTTGCGCGAGATGCGGTAGTTCTCTTTGTCGGTGAGCGTGAAGACGGCGTCGGGCCAGCGGATCCAGCCGACCTCCCAGACGTCCCGCTCTTCCATCAGGCGGCTGCCTTCCCAGGCGACCGAGCCGTCGACCCACACCTTGACCGTCGCGATGGCCGAGGTGGCCTCTTCGTTCTTGTCGTCGAAGTAGTGGACGTAGATGTCGTAGTCGCCGTTGCCCGGGTTGTTCAGGTTGATGTTCTCGGGCCCGTAGCCGGTGCGGTTGTCGAGAGCGAGCTTGGGGTCGTCGCTTTCGCCCGCGGTGCCCCAGTTCGGGGACTGGTTGCACCAGTTGCAGTCGCCGGGCAGCTCGAAGAGCTCGTAGCCGTACTGCTTGAAGTGGAGGTCGAGGTCGGAGTTGGGGATGTCCCAGTACATCTCGATGTGGATGTTCTCGACCGGCTTGGCCTCGATGCGGCAGACCTCGGGCTCGGAGCGCAGGCCGATCTCGTTCTCGACCACGAGCTGGACGAGGTACTCGCCCGAGATGTCGGCGAAGTACTGGGTGTAGGCCGTGAGCGGGTCGACGAAGAAGCCGCCCGAGCCCTCGGGGGTCTCGAGGGCGGTCCACTCGTAGCGCACGATGTCGTAGCCGTTGGGATCCTTCGAGGCGCGGCCGTCCATGGCCACCCGGATGGGGGGCTGGACCGCGCGGCCGGGGCAGTCGATCTCGGCGTCGGGGTAGGCGAACTCACCGCCGCCGTTGCCGAGCAGCACCACGGTCTCGCTGGGCTCGTCCGGGTCGTTCGACGCGATGGTGATGGTCGCGTTGTCGCCGGCGTCGCTCGAGGGGGCGTAGTTGATGATGTAGGTCGCCGAGTCGCCGGCCCCGATGACCGACTCGCCGGCCGCCGCGATGGTGAAGGCGCCCGAGCCCTCGAGGCTCACGCTGTCGAGCACGAGGTCGCCACCACCGGTGTTCTCGATGATGAGGGTCTCGTTCTTGTCGTCGCCCAGGTTGATGAGCCCGAAGTCGATGGCGTGGGTGGCCAGGTCGATGTCGGGGACGGGGCCGTCGATGCCCTCGCCGGTCACCGGGACGTAGAACTCGGGGAAGGTCGGGTCGTCGGAGGTGATGAGGATGTTGCGCGCGTACTCGACATAGCGGTCGGGCGCGAAGGTGACGGTGACCTCGAGAGAGTCGCCGGCCTCGATGCTGCCGCTGGTCGGGCTCAGGTCGAAGATCTCGTTGCTGCCGCTGGTGAAGGCGATGTCTTCGATCTCGAGGGTCGAGCGGCCCGTGTTGAGGATCTGGAAGGTCTCGGTGGCGTCGTAGAGCACCACCACGCCGCCGAAGTCGACCGTCTCGGGGGTGACCACCATCTCGGGCTCGAGCACCGTGAAGCTCTGGTTGTCACCCTTGAGCCCGCCGCCGCATGCCGAGAGGCCGGCCAGGGCGAGGAGGGCAGCCCCTGCGGGGGCCAGGGAGGCAGCCCGAGCGCGGGCAGGGGAGGGGGTCCGGTGGGGCATTCCCGACATTGGGGGCTCCAAGGGGCAGGGGCGGACCGTGCGCGGGGCACGGAGGGAGGCGGCCCAGGGGCTGGCGGTCGCGGGCCGGAGCCGGCGGTGGCCAGACCGGGGTCGGGCACGCCCCGCTGACGGTGTCGGAGTGTATTGCCCAGAGACGGCGTCGTCGACAGGCGTTATCATCCCTTCCCCGCAGGTGATGCACGGGGCCTCCGGGCCGCCGCGAGGCCTGCAGAGACCGTGGCATGTGGGCCACGCTGAGGGCATCATCGCCCTGCCCTCCGTCGCCGCTGGCCGGCGCCGGGCTCCACCGCCGCGGGGCGCTCGTCCCCTCCGGACTGTCGAGGACCTTCGATGCAGATCTT
>CAXQUZ010000483.1:0-2183 GCA_964226865.1 Myxococcota bacterium
GGCCGCGGGCGCCAAGCGGCTGGCGCTCTTCCACCACGCCCCCGACGCCACGGACGACGAGCTCGACGCCCGGGCGCGGCTGTGGTCGGCCCGCTCGGGTCCGCTCGAGATCCACGTTGCCTGTGAGGGCCAGGAGATCGACCTCGCCCAGCCCGTGCCCGCGGTGGCCCGGTGAACACGGCCGCCCGTCCCCAGCCCTGGATGCACCAGCACGAGCAGCTCGTGGCCGACGTGTCGACCTACATCGACGTGTCGGTCATCAGCAGCGAGGCGGCCGGCATCCTGCTCGCCCTCGCCACCTTCTGGGGGGTCGTGCTCTTCAACCGCCTCTGGCAGTCCAGCCTGCGCAGCGACGCCGCCGAGGCCATCGCGGCCGCCGAGGCCCGGGGCCTCCGCCTGCGGGCGCCGGGACTCGGGCCGTCGGTGGCGGCCGTGGGCAGCATCGGCAGCGCCCCGGTCGAGGTGCGCTGGGTGGGGGGATGGCGCGGGGCCCGCACGGTCGTCCGCCAGGGCGCCCGCCGCCAGACCGTGCCCCTCGTGCGCACGGCCGACGAGCTCGGGCAGCTCCTCGCCCCCTAGGCCGGCTCAGGCCGCGCCCGTCGGCGCCAGCTCCCGGGCCACACTGCGCTGGGCCGCCCGCTCGGCGGCGTGGGCACGCAGCCGGTGCAGCACATCGCCCAGGCGGTCGGGGGTGTGGTCGCCCGGCTGGACCTGGGCCAGGGCGAGCGCGAGGCGGGCCTCTTCGAGGTAGGCGAGGGCGTAGTCGGAGAGGGCGGCCGTGCGGCCCCGCTCGGCCTCGATGGTCTCGCGGTGGTGGCGCATGCGCTCGAGGTGGGAGACCGTGGCGAGGTGGCGCTCGCGGGTGAGGGTGTCGCCGGCGGCCATGGCGGCCTCGGTCTGTTCCAGGATGCGCTGCTCGAGGGCGATGCCGCCGATGCTGTCGCGCTCGCGGTCGAGGCCGGAGAGGGTCCACTGGAGCCGGTAGACCCAGGCCGCGACCTCGCCCAGGCCGTCGCGGGTGTCGGCGTCGGGGCTGGCGGCGCTGAGCTGGGCATCGAGGGCGGCGGCCGCGAGGGCCGGCCTCTGGCGGGCGGGGCTGAGGGTCGCCCGGATCTGGGCGGGGGAGGGGATGCGCTGGCTGGCGCGGCTGCGCAGGCCGGCGACCACGAGGGCCTGGCTCATCACCAGCGCCGAGACCAGCGCGCCCACGAGCGCGGCGACCGTCGGGGTCCACAGCAGCCCGCCGATGGTGGCACCGGCCCAGGTCGCGAGCGCGACGGCCGCGGCCCCGGCCAGGGCACCGTGGAGGTGGTCGGCGGGGCCCGGGCGGTGGCGCCGCTCGAGCCAGGGCAGCCCCGCTCCGACGGCGGCGCCGACGACGAGCACCTGGAGCGCGTCGAGGCCGGGCCGGGCCCAGGTGGCAGCGGCGACGGGGTCCGTGAGCAGGGCGAGGGTGCTGTCGGCCTCGCCCACCGCGCCCGCCAGGAGACCCAGGAGTCCCGCGCCCAGCGCGACAGCGAGTGCCTGGGGGGCACGCCGCGGGGCACTGGCGGTGGCGCCGAGGCCGAGGGCCAGGGCCAGGCCGAGCTCGGGGGCCCGTCCGCCCAGCCCCGTGGCCGCGAGGCCCAGGGCGGCGGCGGTCTGGGCCAAGGTCCAGGCGAGCTGGCGCCGGGGCAAGCGGGCCGCGGCCTCGGGGTCGAGGCCCACCCGGTGGTGGGCGAGGGACGGGGCCGGCGCCAGGGCCACGCTAGTAGAGGCTGTCGGCACGGGCGGCCTCCTTTGCGCGCTTCACCTCGACCGCGCCGGCCGCGGAGGCGGGGCGGGCCCGGCCGAAGGCGCCGCGCTGGGCCTCCACCTTCTCGGCGCTGGCCTCGAGCTCGGCGTCGTCGAACTCGTCGGTGTAGGCCCGCAGCAGCCGCTCGGCCTCCTGGTAGCTGGCCTGGTTGGTCGCCATGTCGCCGGCGTCCCAGGCGCGGGCGCCCTCGTCCACCAGCTTTGCGGCCTGGACCCGGACGGCCTGCTTGCGCGCCTTCCGGTCGACCGAGGCCCGCGCCACCCGCTGATCGGCCGTGATCCGGGCCTGGACAGCCGCCTCGGCATGCCCCGGGGCGCCCGTGGCGGCGTCGGGGTAGCCGAGGGCGACCCCGGAGATCGGAAGAGCGTCGTGTAGGGCCAGAGTGTCT